>NC_014934.1:305522-611044 GCF_000186265.1 Cellulophaga algicola DSM 14237 | reverse complement strand
TTTAATTTCTTTGGTGTGGTAAATTTTGCTAACTGCAGCTAAATATGCTTTGTTTTTTTGAATAGAATTTACAAGGGTAGGGTTTAAATTCATAAACTCCCAGGATGGCCATAATGTGTAATTCGCTATTACTGCAAGAACGGCGCCTATAAATGTATCGAGCACACGAAACTTAACAACAACTAAGCTGTTGGGTTCTAATAATGCATAGACGAATATTACATTTATAGTAATAAAGGCAGCAGCAGAGCGGTAACTTTGTTGTAGTAAAGAGAATGCAATGATTAGCGATATAGCAGCGAGAACCATATAAATGGTCGTGTTGCTTGTAATAAAAATTATGGCTACAGCAAATAATGCGCCTATTACAGTTCCGATAATACGGTTTATAGCCCTTTCTTTAGTTAGGCCATAGCTAGGTCTCATTAAGACAATTAAGGTAAGTACAATCCAATACGGGTTTTTTATACCTATAAGTGTTCCAAAAGTAAAACCAGTAATGATAGCAACCATAAGTCTAAGGGCGTGCCTAAATATGGGTGATTTAATGGTAAAATGCCGTGCTATAATCTGAAGGCTATAATCTTGTGTTGTTATGAATTGAGAGGCTTCTTTGTCTTTAAATGATATTTTGTCTTTGGTAACATTATTCATTACCCTTCTAATAGCACGTATTTTTGTTACTTGTTGCTGTTGGTACCCTTGAAGATTTCTAAGGGCTATAATGCCTTCGCGACCTGCAGGTAATGCTACAGATTGAATATATTTCTGAATCGTTTTTTCTATTACAACAAGACCTTCTAAAAGCTCATTTTTATTTTGAACTTTTTTCTTATTTAGCATTATTTTAGACAACACCTGTAGGTGGTTGCCCATCGTGGTGTTTAGTATTTTAAATTGTTTTAAAACACCGCGATCTTTAAAGAGTACATCTATTTTTGAATAATCTAAAGTATTTGAAAGCGCTAATTCTAATATATCAATTAGCGATATGAAAATGAGAACTCTTTTTTCATCAAAATGGGACCTACCAATTTGTTTTCTTTCGCTTAGTAGCAATTCTCTTAAAATCTCATGTTTCTCATTAAGTGCTGTTTGTAGCTTTAGAATTTTTATGAGTAGTTGCTCTCTTTTGTCTTTTTCTATTAATAATTTTCCTCGTATTTTTAAGTAGCTTCCGGTTGCGTGTAGTGTTTCTGATAGTAATTGGTCTTCGTCCTTTTTTGGTGCTATCCAATGAGATATACATAAAACGAGAAGAAACCATAGTCCGCCAATACCTATAAGTCCTACGTACGTCCAAAGATCAATTTCAGTAGTTCTGTTTACTAAGCTCAATACAATAGCAAGTAGGCCACAGAAGGCTATTAGGGAGCCACGGAAACCATAGGCAGATATTAATGAAATAAAGAAAGATAGAACAGCTATAGTGCAAATTAGTACTACAAAATTTTGTTTGGCAAATGAAATAATTAGGGTTACAGCCATCGTAAGCACAATGCTAATTAATGTGCTGTAAATTTTTCGTCTTAAAGTGCCAGGTATATTTCCTGGAATATTTAAAAATACTCCAATAGCAATAGGAATAGCGTAGATGATATTTCCAAAAGAATTGAAGACAATAAGCGGAGTAATAACCGCCACAGTTTGTAGTACTCCTTTATAAAAACTGGAACTTTTAAGAAATAATAGAATGTCTTTTAAAAATTCCTTAATCATGGTATAAAGGTAGCTTGTGTTTATTATGATTTATTGAAGATACTGTGAAAATACAAGATAAAAAAATAAGCCTGAAGTAAAAACTTCAGGCTTTATAGTGTCAATGTTTATTAAAAAAATTACATAGTTGTAGCCACTGGTACAGCAACACGAACAGTTCCCCATCCAATAACTAAGTCGGCACTTTTGTCACTTTCTTTAAAAGCTATCGAAAAGGCATCTAAAGATTCAGAGCCACTGCTAACCGTTCCTTTTACACGAACAATATCAGCACTTTCATCATAAGAATAAGCACCCCATTGATTTAATTTACTGTTTAAGATTACAGTCCATTCTTTAGCACCAGGTATTGTAAATAAAGAGTACGTACCCGCTTTTACTGCAGAACCGCCAAAAGTTACATCTTTGTAGAAAGTAACTTCAACAGCTTCATTAGCGCCAGTTCTCCAAACAGCTCCAGCAGGAGCTAGTTCAGCAATAGAACGACCTTTTAACTGTGGTCTACTGTAGCTAACTTTTGCTATTTTTTCTGCTACTTTGTAACTTGTAGGATATGCAGCAACATCCATAGGGCTCTTATCAAGACCGCTAAATTTTTGAGCACTTGCTGTAGTTGTAAATACTAAGCATACTATTACAGCTGAAAGGGTAAGAATTTTTTTCATAATCATAAGGTTTTATTGTAAAATAACTACTCAAGCGTATCTCTTTGTAGTGGAGTACTAAAGTCGGGCTATTTTTTTAAACTTACAAAAAAAGAGAAATTAGAGTTGAAATATTAGTTATAGTTTCATATTTATACGATTATCATGTTTGTGGTTTCAAATTGTTACCTTTTATTTGTTTATGATTTGTTTATTGAATCAAAAACTGCATCTTTGATTTGAAATTGCTTATAATATAGAAAGATATGTGTGGAATAGTATGTGCATTTGATGTAAAAGAGAGTACTGAGGATTTAAGACCACAGTTATTAGAAATGTCGAAAAAAATTAGACATAGAGGACCAGACTGGAGTGGAATATTTGCTAATGATAAAGCGATATTGGCTCACGAACGTTTGTCTATTGTAGATCCTGCTTCAGGAAAACAACCTTTGTTTAGTAAAGATAATAAATTAGTACTAGCTGCTAATGGTGAAATATATAACCACAGAGAATTAAGAAAACAGTTTGAAGGTAAATATGATTTCCAAACAGAATCTGACTGTGAGGTTATATTGGCTTTATACCAAGAAAAAGGAGCAAGTTTCATTGATGAAATGAACGGAATTTTTGGTTTCGCTATATATGATGTTGAAAAAGATGAGTATTTTATAGCTAGAGATCATATGGGGATCATTCCTTTATATATGGGATGGGATAAAAACGGAACGTTTTATGTTGCTTCAGAGTTAAAAGCATTAGAAGGCGTTTGTACTAAAATAGAGCTTTTTCCTCCGGGTCATTATATGCATAGTTCTGATGGAGAATTAAAGCAGTGGTACACGCGTGATTGGATGGAGTATGATGCGGTTAAGGATAACGAGACAAGCATAAAAGAAATTAAAGAAGCTTTAGAAGCTGCGGTACATAGACAATTAATGTCTGATGTTCCTTACGGTGTGTTACTTTCTGGAGGTTTAGATTCTTCTGTAACCTCTGCAATTGCTAAGAAATATGCTCAAAAAAGAATAGAGTCAGATGATGTTGCAGATGCTTGGTACCCGCAATTGCACTCTTTTTCTGTAGGACTAGAAGGTTCTCCAGATTTGGCAGCGGCACGTATAGTTGCAGATCATATAAAAACAATACATCATGAAATAAAATTCACAATTCAAGAAGGGTTGGATGCTATTAAAGATGTAGTGTATAACTTAGAAACCTATGATGTAACTACCATTAGAGCTTCAACTCCTATGTACTTAATGGCAAGGGTTATTAAGTCTATGGGTGTTAAAATGGTATTGTCAGGAGAAGGTGCAGATGAATTATTTGGGGGGTATTTATATTTCCATAAGGCACCTAATGCCAAAGAATTTCACGAAGAAACAGTTCGTAAGTTAAGTAAGCTTCATATGTATGATTGTTTGCGTGCCAACAAATCATTAGCAGCATGGGGAATAGAAGGGCGTGTGCCTTTCTTAGATAAGGAGTTTATGGATGTTGCCATGCGTATTAACCCTCAAGATAAAATGATCAACGGAGAGCGTATGGAGAAATGGGTTGTTCGTAAAGCTTTTGAAGATATGATTCCAGAAAGTGTTGCTTGGAGACAAAAAGAACAATTCTCTGATGGAGTAGGGTATAGTTGGATAGATACGTTAAAAGAAGTTGTAGCAGAAGAGGTGTCAGATGAACAGTTAGCAAATGCTAAATTCAGATTCCCATTACAGACGCCAACATCAAAAGAAGAATTTTATTACCGTTCAATTTTTGAATCACATTACCCTTCAGACGCAGCAGCACTTTGTGTGCCGCAAGAAGCATCTGTAGCGTGTAGTACAAAAATTGCATTAGAATGGGATGAGGCGTTTAAGAACATGAACGATCCATCTGGTAGAGCAGTAGCAAATGTGCATTCAGATGCGTATGTAAAAGCTTAAGTTTTATATATAAGAATTACCACTGTTTTCAGTTTTAATTATAATTAGTCGATAAGAAGCACCCAATTTGGGTGCTTCTTTAGTTTTTGTAGGTATTCTAGATTGTTAAAGGGGAGGGTTTTAGGTGTGTAATGTAGAAGCTATTAGAAGGTAGCGTGAGTACTCTTATTTTTCACAATTTTTGTTGATAACTTAGCGTAGTCATTTTGTTACAAAGTTCTCCATCCACTAGGGATTGCTTATATTTGTAAGATTGCTAAATTTATATTGAAACCATTAATTTATGAGCGAAGAAGCAAATAAAGACGAGCAAAAGAAAAATAATTACTCAGCGGATAGTATCCAAGCCTTAGAGGGTATGGAGCATGTACGTATGCGTCCTTCCATGTATATTGGAGATGTAGGTGTTAGAGGGTTGCACCATTTAGTATACGAGGTAGTAGATAACTCTATTGATGAGGCAATGGGTGGTCATTGTGATACTATTACTGTTGCTATAAATGAAGATAATTCTATTACGGTTAGAGATAACGGTCGTGGTATTCCGGTAGATATACACAAAAAAGAAGGTGTATCAGCATTACAAGTTGTAATGACTAAGATTGGTGCTGGTGGTAAATTTGACAAGGATTCATACAAAGTATCTGGTGGTTTGCACGGGGTAGGTGTTTCTTGTGTAAACGCATTATCCAAAGATTTAAAAGCTACAGTTTTTCGTAATGGAACTATTTACGAACAGGAATATCAAAAAGGAAAAGCATTATACCCTGTTAAGAGTATTGGCGAGACTGAAATAAGAGGTACGGAAGTAACTTTTTATCCAGATGAAACGATATTTACGCAAACGGTAGAGTTTAATTACGATACGCTTGCTAATAGAATGCGTGAGCTTTCTTATTTGAATAAAGGAGTTTCTATCACGATGACAGATAAACGTCAAAAAGATAAAGACACTCCTAGTGGTTTTCATGAAGAACGTTTCTATTCAGAAGAAGGTTTAAAAGAATTTATAAAATTCCTAGATGGAAATCGTGAGCCACTTATAAAAGGGGTGATTTCTATGGAAGGGGAGAAAAACGGAATTCCTGTAGAAGTTGCGATGGTTTACAATACCTCCTATACAGAGAATTTACATTCTTATGTGAATAATATTAATACACATGAGGGTGGTACACATTTATCTGGTTTTAGAAGAGGGTTAACAAGTACTTTAAAAAAGTATGCGGATGCTTCTGGAATGTTAGAGAAATTAAAGTTTGAAATTCAAGGAGATGATTTTAGAGAGGGATTAACAGCTATTATATCTGTAAAAGTTGGTGAACCTCAATTTGAAGGGCAGACTAAAACTAAATTAGGTAACCGTGAAGTTTCTGCAGCAGTTAGTCAGGCAGTATCAGAAATGTTATCAGATTATTTAGAAGAAAATCCTGAAGATGCTAAAATAATAGTTCAGAAGGTTGTCCTTGCTGCAACTGCACGTCACGCCGCTACTAAAGCGCGTGAAATGGTACAGCGTAAAACGGTAATGAGTATTGGTGGTTTACCTGGTAAACTATCAGATTGTTCAGATCAAGATCCTGTAAACTGCGAAGTATTTCTTGTAGAGGGAGATTCGGCAGGGGGTACGGCTAAGCAAGGTCGTGATCGTATGTTTCAAGCTATTTTGCCGTTAAGAGGTAAGATTCTTAATGTAGAAAAGGCAATGCGACATAGGGTTTTTGAGAACGAAGAAATTAAAAATATTTATACAGCCCTTGGTGTATCTATAGGTACGGAAGAGGATAGCCAGGCGCTAAACTTAGAAAAGTTAAGATATCATAAGGTAGTCATCATGTGTGATGCAGATGTCGATGGTAGCCATATTGAAACTTTAATTCTTACCTTCTTTTTTAGATACATGAGAGAGTTAGTAGAAGCAGGGCATGTTTATATTGCAACGCCTCCGTTATACCTTGTTAAAAAAGGAGCTAAGAAACGCTATGCTTGGAATGATAAAGAGCGTGATGAAATAGCAGAAAGCTTCAATGGTAGTGTTGGAATACAACGTTACAAAGGTCTTGGGGAAATGAACGCAGAGCAATTGTGGGATACTACAATGAATCCTGAATTTAGAACTTTAAGGCAAGTTGTTATTGAAAATGCAACGGAAACAGATCGTGTTTTCTCTATGTTGATGGGGGATGAAGTGCCGCCACGAAGAGAATTTATTGAGAAAAATGCTGTATATGCGAACATTGATGCATAGAAAACTATAATTACACAACAAAAACTCGCACCAACAGTGCGAGTTTTTTAGTTTTATAGCAAATAAACAAAACTATGAAACACTTTTTTCTTTTACTAGTCCTAATTTCTGGTTTGTCGGTAACAGCGCAAGCAGATATTAATAATCTTTTTGCAGCGGGTGTAGATGATGCGGAGCGTTTTACAAACGATTATATGGCGCCGCTCTCAGAAGGAATGATTTATAGCATCTCTAATGGTTGGTATAATTCTGGGGAAACGAAACCTCTTGGGGGTTTTGAGATTTCAATTATCGGAAACATGGCTTCGTTTAAAAATAAAGAAAATAAGAAATCTTTTGATTTGAATACGGCAGAGTATGAAAATATTCAGTTTGTAGATGGCAGTATTTCTAAGGCAGTCTCTTCGGGCTTAGGAGACTTAGAAGGTATTCGTGTTTTCGTAGAAGGAGAAGTTGCACCGGGGGTATCTAGTCGTGAAGAATTTGAGCTGCCAACTGGGTTATCGTCAGAAAATATCAATTTTGTTCCTTCTGCTTTTTTACAAGTAAGTGTAGGTCTTATAAAAGGGATAGAGCTTAAAGCACGTTTTCTGCCTAAGATAGATACGGATGAAGTTGCCGTAGGTTTTTACGGTGTTGGTTTGCAACATGAGCTTACGAGTTTGTTGCCTGCAGAAAAAATTTGGCCAGTAGCTGTTTCAGGAGTTATAGGGTACACGCATTTAAATGGTACTTATGATTTTACGGATACTGAAATTATTGCAGGAGAAAACCAAAAAATTGATGCAAAA
This sequence comes from Cellulophaga algicola DSM 14237, assembly GCF_000186265.1. NCBI lineage: Bacteria > Pseudomonadati > Bacteroidota > Flavobacteriia > Flavobacteriales > Flavobacteriaceae > Paracellulophaga > Paracellulophaga algicola. The sequence continues at coordinate 603,705 of NC_014934.1, read as the reverse complement.
ATAAATTCATGGAATTTTCAAGCAATTGTATCTACAAAATTACCAATTATTAATTTTTATGGTGGCTTAGGGTATATTACAGGGAATTCTAAAACAGATGTGCTAGGTACTTATATTGTGAAGTCAGGGCCTTTTCAACAAACGATAGAAGATCCTTTTACATTAACTAAAAAAGTTTCTGGGGCAACTGCAAATATTGGTACTAAGTTAAAATTAGGCTTTTTTAGACTTCACGCAGATTATACTATAGCGCAATTCAATAGTTTATCTGTAGGGATAAATTTTGGCTTTAGGTAGGTTGTTTAAAATTATAAAGCATAAAAAAAGCTATCTATTTAAATAGATAGCTTTTTTTATGCTTTTGTCCCGTCCTGAAATAAGTTGACACAAAATCGACTTATTTATGAAACATTCAATTATTACGGTAGACAAGCGTACCCAACGCGATTATAATTTGGGCTTTAAATTAAGTGTTGTCCATCAGGTTGAAAAAGGCGAGATGACTTATAAGCAGGCGCAAAAGGCTTATGGTATTCAAGGTAGAAGTACTGTTTTGGTTTGGTTGAGAAAACATGGTACATTAGATTGGACTAAACCAATACGTCGTCAAATGCCAAAATCAAAAGAAACACCTGCCCAAAAAATCAAACGTTTGGAGAGAGAACTTTCCGATGAAAAACTCAGGAACAAAATTCTCAATACTATGATTGACATCTCCGATAAACAGTATGGTACCGCTATCAGAAAAAAGCATTCGCCCAATCAATCCAGCACATCCGACAAGAACAACGATTAAGTTTATCTCGTTGTTGTCGATTGTTTGGGGTAAGTAGACAAGCGGTCTATCAAGCAGAAAAACGGATTATAAAAAGAGAACAGGAGTTTATAAAAGTAAAGAACTTGGTTGAAGGTGTTCGCAAGGATATGCCCAGGCTCGGTACACGAAAGCTGTATTACCTGTTAAAGGAAGAATTCGCAAAGCACAATTTAAAAATAGGAAGAGATGCCCTGTTTGGATATTTACGCTCGGAATCGATGTTGATAAGGCCAAGGAAGAATTACACCAAGACAACAAACTCTAAACATTGGCTTAGAAAACATCCTAATCTGATGAAAGAAATCAAAGTTTCCAGACCAGAAGAGTTCTTCGTCAGTGACGTTACATATATCAAAAGTAGAGAGCGGACACATTACCTATCCTTGGTAACCGATGCCTATAGTAGAAAAATAATGGGATATCACCTTAGTGATGATATGAGTGCCGAAAATGTGGTAAAAGCAGTGAGAATGGCTAAAAACAATAGATTGACAAGTAAAGATCTAATTCATCATTCCGATAGAGGATTGCAGTATTGCTCCGGCATATACCAAAAAGAACTAAGGCTAAGCAATATGACTCCGTCAATGACAGATGGTTATGATTGCTACCAAAATGCATTGGCAGAACGAATCAACGGCATATTGAAAGGGGAATTCCTAATCTATAAATGTAACACTGGCAAAGAGTTGAAAAAACTTATAGCAGAATCAATAAAAACGTATAACAACAAAAGACCACACTTGAGTCTAAAATATAAAACACCTAACTTTGTACATAACAAAAAACCAGAGAAGCTAGCTTCTCTGGTTTAATATTAATTATTTAAAAACTGTCAACCTATTTTAGGACGACTCATTTAAAGTAATGTTATTGTTCTCTAGTGGCTAGGATATCGCCATCAGATTCTTGAAGTGTTGTTTGTACTAAGGTAACAATATCATCAGGGAAATCTGTGCCAGGGTAAGAAATGATATATTGATCATCTTCGTGTTTCCAGCTAAAATCTGTTTGAACAGTAAGGTCTTTATTTTCGTATTGATGATACCTTCCTAAATAGGCATCATTAAAAATCCATTCAGATTCTGTTTTAATAGTTTTCTGGTTTACGGAATTGTTTTCGACTGTACTGGTCCATATGCCAATAACAGGATCATTGTTAACAGTTGTTTTTGAGCAACTTGCGAAAATTAACGTAGCGCAAAGCGCTATGAAAGGGGAATGCTTTTTCATAGTAAGTAGGTTTAATTTGGGATGATAAACATACTAAAGATGACCGGTTTATTCGTGTTTTTTTCGACCAATGGTGTATTTTTGTAGGAAAATTCGTTGAATAACGTTTTTCTTTAACATTTGTAAGTCATTTTTTTTCAAAAAAAACTAACAAAATTGAATTTTAAAAGTCACTCTATTAGTTATTTTTTCTATTAAAATTCAGTATTTTTGAGGCAATTAAATCAATATAAAAAAAATAAAATGAAAGTTACAGTCGTAGGAGCAGGTGCTGTTGGTGCAAGTTGTGCTGAGTACATAGCTATAAAGAATTTTGCATCAGAAGTAGTATTGTTAGATATTAAGGAAGGATTCGCTGAAGGAAAAGCGATGGATTTAATGCAAACAGCTTCTTTAAATGGTTTTGATACAAAGATAACAGGTATAACTAATGACTATGCTGCAACTGCAGGTAGTGATGTTGCTGTAATAACATCTGGTATTCCTCGTAAGCCAGGAATGACAAGAGAAGAACTAATTGGTATTAATGCAGGAATTGTAAAGACAGTTTCTTCTAATCTTATTAAGTATTCTCCTAATGTAATCCTTATTGTTGTTAGTAATCCTATGGATACAATGACATATTTGGTACATAAAACAACTGGACTAGCAAAAAATAAGATTATTGGAATGGGTGGTGCTTTAGATAGTGCTCGTTTCAAATATAGATTAGCAGAGGCTTTAGGGGCTCCTATTTCAGATGTGGATGGAATGGTAATTGGTGGTCATAGTGATACAGGTATGGTGCCGTTAACAGCTCATGCTACTCGCAATAGTATTAAGGTTTCTGAGTTTTTATCAGAAGAAAGATTAACTCAGGTTGCAGATGATACTAAGGTTGGTGGTGCTACATTAACAAAATTATTAGGAACTAGTGCTTGGTATGCGCCAGGAGCAGCAGTTTCTAGTATGGTTCAAGCAATTGCTTGTGACCAGAAGAAAATGTTCCCGTGTTCAACGTATTTAGAAGGTGAGTATGACTTAAATGATATTTGTATTGGTGTACCCGTAATTTTAGGTAAAGAGGGTATCGAAAAAATTATAACTATTCCTTTAAGTGATGCAGATAAAGCTAAAATGCAAGAAAGTGCAGCAGGAGTAAAGAAAACAAACGATTTGTTAGCGCTATAATTAGCGCTAATACTCCAATAAAACAAGGGCGGTTGTCAGTTTGATAACGGCCCTTACTTATAAAAGCAAAAAATATTGTCAATTCCTTACTTAAATGATATATTTGCACGCTTACAAAAAAAAACCAGAAATTAATATAGTAACTAATGCAGAATAAAGGACTTATAAAGCTTTTCGCTTTTTTGTTTGGATTGGTAAGTATCTATCAATTGTCTTACACGTTTATAACAAACAATGTTGAAAAGAAAGCAGCAACCTATGCTACTAACAGTATTTCTAGTACTGAAACCGATTATTTAAATCTAAGAAAAGATTTAGAAACCAGGTATTTAGACTCTATTGGAGAAGAATCTATTATGGGCTTTACCTCCTATAATGATGCTAAAAAGAAAGAGCTAAATAAAGGATTAGATTTAAAAGGAGGGATTAATGTTACGCTTCAGATATCTGTAAAGGATATCTTAAAAGGGCTAGCAAATAACACTTCAAATGCTAAATTTAATGAAGCATTAGCTAATGCAGATGCGGCTTCAAAAAACAGTAGTGATACGTATATCGATTTGTTTTTTCAAGCTTTTGAAAATTTAAAAGGAGATACAAAATTAGCATCGCCAGAGGTTTTTGCAAACAAAAGCTTAAGTGATGTTATTAATTTTCAGATGACAGATGATCAGGTAAAACCTATCATTAGAACTAAAATAGATGAATCTATTATTTCTGCATTTGAAGTACTAAGAGAACGTATCGATGGTTTTGGAGTTACACAGCCAAATATTCAAAGAGAAGGTTCGTCAGGACGTATATTAGTAGAATTGCCAGGAGCTAGAGATATAGCACGTGCGCAAGAGTTACTTTCTAGTACAGCTCAGTTAGAGTTTTGGGAAACGTACAGACCAGACAATCAAAATTTAAGTCAGTTTTTATTTGCAGCAAATGAGAGATTAAAAACTCTTGTTGAGGTTGAAGTGCCGGAAACAGTAAGCAAGCCAGAATCAGAAATAGATTCTTTATTGTCTGATGTGGCTCAGGATTCAATTGATTTTGCAAGTGAAGTTAACCCGTTAATTAGCCTGTTGATACCTGGTGAGCCTGGTGCACAGTCTTTCGTTAGGGCGTCAACTAAAGATACAGCTCAGATTTCTGCATATTTAAAAATGCCAGAAATTAGAAGATTGGTTCCTAAAGAATTGCAGTTTGTAAAATTCTTATGGGAAAGACCAACTGAAGGTGCTGAAATCGTAGGTTTGTATGCTTTACAATCAAATAGAGCAGCTACGCCTAGAATTAGTGGAGATGTTGTGAGCGATGCTCGTGATGATTTTGATCCTCGTAGTAGACCAGCGGTAACTATGAGTATGAATACAAGAGGAGCAAAAGAATGGCAGAAATTAACGAGTGATGCTAATCTTAATGGTACTGGTATTGCTATTGTATTAGATAATAAAGTTTATACAGCTCCGGGAGTTTCACAAGTTGGTGGTATTTCTGGTGGTCGATCAGAAATTACAGGTTCATTTACGATTAATGAAACTAAAGATATAGCAAATGTTTTAAGAGCGGGTAAATTACCTGCTAAGGCTGAAATTGTACAATCAGAAATTGTTGGTCCATCATTAGGACAGGAAGCTATTGATAGTGGTTTCAATTCTTTTGCAATAGCAATGGTTTTTGTGCTAGTTTGGATGATATTTTATTACGGTAGAGCTGGTGCTTTTGCAGATGTTGCTTTATTGTTCAACATACTTTTAATCTTTGGAGTGTTAACAAGTATAAAAGCTGTTCTAACGCTTCCTGGTATTGCAGGTATCGTATTAACTATCGGTATGTCAGTAGATGCTAACGTACTTATATTTGAACGTATTAAGGAAGAAATTGCAAAAGGGAAAGGTAAATCATTAGCAATTGCCGATGGTTTTAGTAATGCATTGTCTTCTATATTAGATGCCAACATTACTACTGGATTAACTGCGGTTATCTTATTTGTATTTGGTTCAGGACCAATTAAAGGTTTTGCAACTACCTTAATCATTGGTATTTTAACATCGCTTTTTACTGCGATTTTTATTACTCGTTTATTAATTGGATGGTATTTGTCAGCAAAAGACAGAAAATTAGAATTCTCTACAGGCTTAACGAAAAACTTGTTCAAGAATGTACATATTAACTTCTTATCTAAAAGAAAATATGCGTACATATTTTCAACGGTTTTAATTGTTATTGGTTTGTATTCATTATTCTTTGGACCTGGATTACAACAAGGAGTAGATTTCTTGGGAGGTCGTTCATATCAAGTTCGTTTTGAGCAACCCGTTAACCCTTCAGAAATGTCAACAGAATTGAATGCTGTTTTTGGTACTGGTACTAATGTTAAAACATATGGTGAAGATAATCAGGTAATGATTACCACAGCATATAAAGTAGCTGTTGAAGGTATTGAGGTTGATACTGAAATCCAGAATAAATTATTTACAACATTACAGAAGTATTTTCCTGATGGAACATCTTTTAGTGATTTTTCAGTAGCTAATGATGATAAAGCTATAGGTATAATGTCCTCTAAGAAAGTAGGTCCAACTATTGCTGATGACATTAAGAGCAATGCATTTTGGGCTATTATTGGTTCATTAGCCGTAGTGTTTTTGTATATCTTATTCCGTTTCCGTAAATGGCAATTCTCTTTAGGAGCTGTAGCAGCGGTATTCCATGATGTATTAATTGTATTAGGAATCTTCTCTATCTTTGGTAAAATCATGCCATTTAATATGGAAATCGATCAAGCCTTTATTGCGGCAATACTTACTGTAATTGGTTATTCTTTGAATGATACTGTGGTAGTGTTTGACCGTATTCGTGAAATAGTTGCGGAAAGAGGTTGGAGTGCAGGAGAGAATACAAATCTTGCATTGAATAGTACATTAGGAAGAACCTTAAATACGTCTTTAACGACTGTTATAGTTCTTCTTGCAATCTTTGCTTTCGGTGGAGATTCATTAAGAGGATTTATGTTTGCTATGATCATTGGTGTAGTGGTAGGTACCTACTCTTCATTGTTTATTGCAACTCCTGTAATGTTTGATACATTAAAGAAGAGTACTCAAGATGGTGAGGAGAAAGAAGAAGAATAAATTAAAGTATGTATAGTATATAGAAAAAGCCGCTAATAGCGGCTTTTTTTATTTTGTAATAGTTCCTATAGAGCCGTTGGTAGTTTTTGTTAGTTCAAATTTGTTTTTAGGGTTTAAACCAACTTCTTCTCTATGTGAGACAAAAATAATAGCAGTGGTTGTTTCTAATGCTATTTTATTGGTGAGGGCAACAAACAAGGCGGCACTATCATCATCAAGATTTTCTGTAGGTTCATCAAGTATAAGGACTAAAGGGTGTTTAATCATAGCTCTACCAATCATAATCAATCGTTGTTGTCCAACAGGGAGCTCTATAAAAACCTTTTCTGCCAGATGCTCCATATTAAGGGCTTCTAGCCATTCTTTAGCTAATAAGAGCTGATTTTCTGTTGGGATTTTATATAGCCCTATAGAGTCGTTTAAACCAGAAATAAGCATGTTTTTAACCGTGTCAGTGCGTTTAAAGTTATGTGTTAGTGTTGGTGTGTAATAGCCAATCTTCTGCTTAATATCCCAAATAGTCTCACCAGTCCCTTTTTTCTTTCCAAAGAGATATAATTCTTGACCATATCCTTTGTTGTTTTCCCCGGTAATTAATGATAGTAAGGTGGTTTTTCCGCTCCCATTTTTACCGATGAGTTGCCAGAAGGAGTTTTTTTTAATTTCCCAATTGATATTTTTTAATATGAGTTTTTCATCAAAACTGACTTCTATGTTTTTAAAATTAATTAATGAATCTCCTTCGCCGTGTATACTTTTAATGGGTTTAGGAATTTCTTTTGTAAAGTGAATTTCGGGGTTGCTTTTATTGCTATTATCAATTAATGCCAATGATCCGTTATCTAAAAGTTGGAATCTAGTGGTAATAAAATCTAAGGCATCACTTTTTCTGCTTAAAACGATAATGAATATAATTTTTGATGCATTTTTTTCAATGGATTGTTTTAGATCGGCAATAGATTCGTGATCTAAATTATCAAACGGATTGTCTAACACTAGGTAGTCTAGATTTGAATTCAATAGATGTTCGAGTACCACTTTTCGTTGTTCTCCGCTAGACATAGATTTTAGGCTTTGCGAAGTGTTTTTAGTGGCTGTTTTTATATCATGTACTTCTTCTTCAAAAATTAAGGCTTCAATTTTTGATTTTGTAAGTGCATCTCCCTGAAGGCCTTGAAATACTTCTGGTTCTAATACATTTTTATCTTCTATAAGCTTAGTAATTAATGCTTTTGTTGATAGGGTATTTGTGGTGAAAATGATGGTATGTGACATGTGACTATCAGATTTTTGTTAGCGTATTGTTTTAAATATATAAACGGGGTTGTCGTGGTAGGTAGTTTCAAAATCTAGCGTCATGCCATTTCGTATGGCTACATTTTGAGAAGGTATGTTATCAATGTGGATAATACTGATCAGGGAAGTGCTTAAATTATTTTTTTGTGCAAATATTTTGCATTCGGTTGCTGCTTCCAAAGCATATCCAAATCCCCAATATTCAGGAAGCAGTGAATAGGCGATCTCAAGCTCTTTTTTATGGTTAACTTCTTGGATAAGCAAGCCTGCTAACCCTAGGAGTTTATTATTTTGTTTCCCTATCAATGCAAATTTACCGCCAAGCTTATTTTTATACCGGTAAAATGTTCTTTCAAAATCTGCCTCACAGGCAGTTCTCGGATCTTTAGGTAGACCATTCCAGAATTTAGATGTTCTTTTATCTTCATGAAATGGTAACCATAATTCAAAATCGCTTGGGGTTAATTTTCTAAATAATAACCGATCAGATGTGATGTTATTTACCAGATAATCCATTAGAGATTAATCTTATAGTTTTTTATACACTACGCTATCTTTCACTTCTAGAAGATACTTTTCTGCTAACCCTGCATTTATTTCAAGTACATATTTTATAGGTACTTGAGAGGAAAGCCCTGATTCATTAAAGGGAATAGCATTTTCTTGAAAACTTGCAATTTTTAAATTCTCAGTAAGATAAATTATATCTAAAGGGATCTCTGTGTTTTTCATATAGAAGGAATGCAGGGCAACATCAGGGAAAACAAAAAGCATCCCGTGATTAGCTTTCATGCTTTTTCTATACATTAATCCAGTTTCTGTTTCATAGTCTGTCTCTGCAATTTCAATGTCGAAAGAGGCTATGATAGAATCTGTTTTGGCTTTGTAGATGGTTAATTCGCCTTCTTTTTTAAATGTTATAGCTGGTGTTTCTATAGCTTGTTTTGCTTCCTCTTTACAAGAAAGAAAAAGACATAGTGTTATGAGTGTAAGTAGCGTAGCAGTGATTTTCATGAGACTTATGATTTCGTAGGTCTAAACATAAAATACAATCCTATTAATACAAAAGGAATACTTAGCCATTGACCAATAGAAAGTAGCTCCATGGATTCGTCAAGCGAATTTTGGCGTTCTTTTACAAATTCTACAAAGAAACGGATTGACCATAAAAGCACTAAAAAAGCACCAAATAAAAATCCTGGCTTGTCTTTTTTTTCTGTTTTCCAATAGAAATAATATAAGGCAATGAATACGAAAATGTAACAGACCCCTTCATATAATTGTGCAGGATGGCGATACGGTATTGCATCTAAAACAGCAGCAAATTTAGGGTTGTTTTCAATAATACTATAAGCAATATTTGGTGTTTTAGCATTGGTCAATTGCATTGCTTTATAAGCGGGAAGATCATCAGAATTTCGAACAAATTTTGTTGCGAACAAAAATGATTTTTCAACTGTCTTTCCTACAATTTCAGAATTAAAAAAGTTTCCTAAACGTACAAAGAAGGCGCCTATTGCTACAGGAATAACTATACGGTCTAAAATCCATAAGACTTTAAATTCTGGATGTTTACGTACGTATAGATACATGGCTACGATAATACCGATAGCTGCTCCATGGCTAGCTAGACCAGTAAAACCGGTAAATTCATATCCATTAATGAAACCGAACAAGGCTTCATTTGGGTTTCCTTTTATAGGTAGTAATATTTCTATTAAATTATTTTTATAGTAGGGCCAATCGTAGAAAATTACATGCCCTAAACGTGCGCCAAGCATGGTTGCAAGTACGGTGTATATAAAAAGCGAATCTAATTGTTCTACAGTTTTTTTCTCTTTTAGAAAAATTTTCTTCATCAGGTACCAACCAAAAGCAAAGGCGGCAATCCATAAAAGGTTATAATATTTAATTTGAATAAACCCAATTTTGAATAACGTGTCATTTGGGTTCCAGATAATACCTAAAAAGTACATTTACAAATATTTTGAAGGGCTAAGATAAGAAAATTGAAGCTAGACAGCGAGAAGCACAGTAAAGAAAATGGAAATTAATAAAAATGAAAAAGTTAATCTTTCTAGGGTACGGGATCATACCCTTTTCCGCCCCAAGGATGGCAACTAAAAATTCGTTTTAATGCTAGCCATCCTCCTTTAAATAACCCATGTTTTTTCAATGCTTCTAGGGTGTATTGTGAGCAAGTAGGCGAGTAGCGGCAACTTGCTGGCGTAAGAGGAGATATTACCAATTGATAAAAGCGCACCAAAAAAATAAAAGGGGCAATAAAGATTTTTTTCAAAACGCTATAAAAATTAGTTCTCCTTTGGTGTGTGCACGCTATAGTTTATAAAACACTAAATGTGGTGCCTTCTTTTCCGTCTTTTAATTGAATGCCTAACTCGGCTAATTGATCTCTAATAATATCAGAAGTAGCAAAGTCCTTATTGTCTCTTGCTTCTTTTCTAAGTTGAATTAATAATGCAACAACTCCAGACAGTTTATCGGTATCTGAATTTGCATCATTTTTATCTTCTAAGCCAAGAATATCAAAAATAAAAGCATTAAAAGTGTTGTTTAAAAGTGCTTTGTCCATTTCAGAGATAGATTCTTTACCTTCTTTAATGGCATTGATGTGTTTAACAGCTTCAAACAAATGAGCAATTAATGTTGGCGTGTTAAAATCGTCATTCATGGCATCATAACATTTCTGTTGCCAAGCATTAAAGTCAAAATCAGAACTGCTATTCGTCTCTAATTTATGTATGGTGTTTAGTGCTTCCATAAGTTTTAGAAATCCTTTTTCAGATGCTAGAAGAGCATCGTTACTTAGATCTAAAATACTAGTGTAATGCGCTTGCATCATAAAAAAACGGACTACCGTAGGGGTAAATGCTTTTGATAATAAAGGGTTCGTACCGGAAAAAATTTCATCTGGTAAAATATTATTTCCTGTAGATTTCGCCATTTTTTTGCCATTAAGGGTAAGCATATTGGCATGAAGCCAATAGTTTACAGGCGAAACACCATTGCTTGCTTCTGCTTGTGCAATCTCACATTCATGATGCGGAAATTTTAGATCCATACCACCACCATGAATATCAAATGTCTCTCCAAGATATTTTGTACTCATCGCAGTACATTCCAAGTGCCAGCCTGGAAAGCCATCTCCCCAAGGTGAAGGCCATCTCATGATATGTTGTGGTTCCGCTTTTTTCCAAAGGGCAAAATCTTGCGGACTATGCTTGTCATCTTGAGCCGCTAATTCGCGAGTATTCGCAATCATGTCTTCTAGCTTACGGCCACTTAGTTTGCCGTAATTATGTGTTTCGTTAAATTTTGGGACATCAAAATATACAGAACCATTCACTTCGTAGGCAAAACCTTTTTCTAAAATTTCTTTTATAATTTCAATCTGCTCAATAATGTGACCCGTTGCCGTAGGCTCAATACTTGGTGGTAAGAAATTAAATTTTTGTAGAATATTGTGAAAATCAACAGTATACCGTTGCACAACTTCCATTGGTTCAATACGTTCTAAACGTGCTTTCTTAGCAATTTTATCCTCACCATCTTCGGCATCATTTTCTAAATGGCCTGCATCCGTAATATTACGTACATAGCGTACTTTATAGCCTAAATGTTTAAAATATCTAAAAATCATATCAAAAGACATGAATGTTCTGCAGTTTCCTAAATGCACATTACTGTATACTGTAGGCCCACAAACATACATACCAATAGCACCTTCGTGAATAGATGTAAATGGTTCTTTTTGTCCGGTTAATGAATTATAAACTTTTAAATGTTGAGTTTTATATAACTGCATGCTTTATTGAAAAAAAATTAAAACCTTGTTTCTAACTGAATAAAATTTAAAAACTCTTTACGTGTTGCTTCTTCTTTGAATTTTCCACCATATTCAGCCGTAACAGTACTGCTTTCAATATCGCGGATACCCCTAGAATTAACACAAAGGTGTTTTGCATCAATAATACAGGCAACATCTTCGGTATTTAATACTTTTTGTAATTCTCTTACAATTTGAATATTCAAGCGCTCTTGTACTTGTGGTCTTTTTGCAAAATAATCTACGATACGGTTCATTTTAGAAAGCCCAACAACGGTACCATTAGATATGTAAGCTACATGTGCTCTACCAACAATAGGTAAAAAATGGTGCTCACAAGTACTGTAAAGTGTTATGTTTTTTTCCACCAACATTTCTCCATACTTGTATTTGTTATCAAACGTAGAAGATTTTGGTTTTTTGTCAGGGTGTAAGCCAGAAAATATTTCGTTAACGAACATTTTGGCTACTCGATTAGGAGTTCCTTTTAAACTGTCATCAGTAAGGTCTAAGCCAAGGGTTTCCATAATTTCAGAAACATTAGCTTTTATCTTTACTATTTTTTCTTCATCACTCAAATCAAAAGCATTGTCAAGTAATGGGGTATCTTCAGAAGTTGAAACATGATTATCTCCAATTTCTTCAAATTGATCTTCTAATGTACTGTCAATTTTCATTTGTTATCATCTCTTAAGTGCTGCAAAGATATACATTATCTAGTATTTAATAGCAAGTTTACCTTGTTACACAACATTAATTAGCATAGGCTTTGTCGCCTTTTTAGTTTTGTGCTTACGAACAAAGTATCTCTTATGAGATTTATTTTATTTTTATTTTTATTTTCAAATTTTTCCGTTGCACAGATTTCTCCTGATTGTTCAACGGCTATACCTATTTGCAACAATACCCCGGTTAATAGTGGTACAGATAATTATGGTGTAGATGATTTTAATGGAAATGCTAGATCTGGTTGTTTGGAGCGTACCACGTCGGGTGCAATCGAATCAAATTCAGCATGGTATAGGTTTAGAACTTCTGCCACAGGGCAGTTGGGTTTTAATATTAGCACAGACATTGCTGAAGATTGGGATTTTGCCCTTTATAAGACGAACGATTGTGCAGCTTTAGGAGAACCTGTACGCTGTAATTTTTTAGATAATGACGATCAAAATAGTTTTCTAGGAGTAGGAGAAGATCCTACGGGCGCTACGAATAATGTGCAATATGAAGAATGGTTGTCTGTTGTGCCAGGTGAGGAGTATTATTTGTTGATTAATAATTTTTCAAACATAAATTCTGGATTCTCCATTCAGTTTTCTGGAGATATTTTTATAACGAACCCCTATGATGCCTTAGATTGTACTATAATTAGTAACCTTTTGGGTCCGCCTATTGCGGCATGTGAATCAGATTTTATTATGCTAGATGCAGCGACTTCAGATGCGCTAAGCTATGAATGGTATCGAAATGATGGTAGTGGTTATTCTCAAATTATAGGAGAAGTGAATGCAACATTGAATGTGTTAAACTCTTCAGCGTATCGTGTTGTCGTAAATAGAGCAGCAGGTAATAGTATAAGTGATGTGCAGGTATCTTTTACGCCAAACCCTATCGCAAACCCAATTCAGGATAGCTATTTTTGTTTTGATGATCTTACTTTTGAGTTAAATAGTTTAGATAATGAAGTTTTAGGAACTCAAGATCCTAAAGCTTATTTGGTTACGTATCACGCAACATTTACCGAGGCTGTTACCGGAGTTAATAGTTTGGCGAATAGTCATATTAAAGCTGCGGGTACAGAAACTATCTACGTTAGAGTGTCTTCTTTTGCAAATCCTAAATGTTATGATGCCTCTCAAGATTTTCAATTGATAGTTTCGGAGCAAATTGTACAAGATTTTCCAGAAACAGTATATTTATGTGAGGCTATTTCATCTGCTATTATTGGGGATGATACACCAAATGCAAACTTTACTTACGCTTGGAGTACGGGAGAAAATACGCCAACTATTAGTGTTACAGATTCAGGAGTGTATACTCTTGTAATAACAACTACGGTAGGTTCACTTGTTTGTAGTGCTTCATTTAATGTTGCTTTAGTTATTTCAAAATCTCCAAAAATAACGGGTGTCCGTATAGATGATTTGCAGGCTGATAATAGCGTAGTAGTTTCGACCGAGTTAGCTGGAGATTATGAATATCAGTTAGATGATGAACCGTATCAATCTAGTCCGCAATTTAATACTGTGTTGCCGGGTATGCATACGATAACGGTAAATGATTTAGAGGGCTGTGGTATTGCTACAGAGACGATTGTAGTCGTAGGATTTGAACGGTTTTTTACACCTAATGGAGATGGTATTAATGATATTTGGTCTGTATCGGGTTTAGCTACATTAGACACTCCAATTTTATTAATTTTTGATAGGTATGGGAAACTGTTACAGCAATTAAATAGTTCTCAAACAGGATGGGACGGATTTTATAATGGAATACAAATGCCAGCATCAGACTATTGGTTTCAATTAAGTTTTTTAGAAACTGATGGCAGTAGGGTTACTGCAAAATATATAAATAACCACTTTTCATTAAAGCGTTAGCTTAATTACACTGGTATTTCATCGATTAAATGCAAATAATGGCGACTAAATATACTAAACTAACCGTATATGAAGTTAATAACCCATATCACAGACCACTACACACAATGAGACTATTTTTAAGCATGCTATGTTTTATGTTGTTTATGACAACCTCTGCTCAAAATTCACCAGATTGTAGAACCGCTATTCCTGTTTGTGCAGATATTCCTTATTTAGGCCTTGCAGACGGTTTGGGAGATATAGAAGATTTTGATCCAGAAGTGATTACGCAAACGGGATGTTTAGAAAAAGGTAGTGTAAGTTCTGCTAATGTTGAAAACAATACATCTTGGTTTGTTTTTAGGGCAGGAACGGATGGTCAAGTTGGTTTTGATATTGAAGCACTATCAGATACTGCGGAATGGGATTTTGCAGTGTACGGCCCTGATGTAGATTGCGGGACTATTTCTGATGGTACTGCAGCGCCTATTCGTTGTAATTATGAAGTGAATACCACAAGTTTTACAGGTTTAGGTATTAATCCAGAGAATGGTGATGAAGGTAGGCCTAATCAGACTCAGAGTTTAAATACTTATGATGAGTATTTAAATGTTTCAGCAGGAGAAATCTATTATATCTTAATTAATAATTTTAATACAAATTTTGATGACGAGGCAGAGCCTTTTGAGCTTACATTTACAGGAAGTTCGGTAGATGAAGATCAAGATAATGCCTTAGATTGTACCTTGAGAGATGAATTTTTAGGGTTTGATATTGCAGCTTGTGAAGGAGATCCGGCTATTACTTTAAGTGCATTGCGTTCTCCTGCAGGACCAGATGTTGTAAATGTAGTGTGGTCTGTAGATTATGAAGATGATGGTGTTATTGATGCAGAGTTGCTAAATGGTGCTTTAAGTGAGGCTGAAGAGCTTGTTATTGCGACTGAGTTTGGTAATTCTGGTAGGTATTTTGTAGAAATAACGACTAGTTTGGCAACGACCATTGTTGATGATATCTTAATTACCGTATTTGGCACTCCAGTGTTAGAAGAGGTAATCATTTTAAATTCTAACATTACTAATGATCCAGATCAAAATAATATTGAAATAGTTGTAGAAGATTTGCGAGGTAATGGCGAATATGAGTACGCTATAAATGGTGGAGTATTTAGAGGTGTTCCAGTATTTTATGATGTGCCTCCGGGAATAAATACAGTTATAATTAATGATAAAAATGGATGTGGTACTACGGAAGCTATAGAATTTTTAGTAATAGGGTATCCTAAGTTTTTTACGCCTAATGGAGATTTAATAAATGATACTTGGAATATTAAAGGAATAGAAGATCCCAGTATAATAGATCCGGTGGTTTTTATCTTTGATCGTTATGGTAAATTATTAAAGCAATTAGATGCCAATAGCACTTGGGATGGTACATATTCGGGAAGTCCAATGCCGTCTTCTGATTATTGGTTCAGGTTTGAATATGCTGAAACTGAAAATGGAGTAGTGGTAGCCAAAATACTTCAAAACCACTTTACGCTAAAACGATAAAAGACCCGCTTTTTGGGCGAGTCTTTCTTAATACATTTAAACTGTATTTTATTTAGAAATTTATCGTGTAGGACAGCGTAACATTCGTATTTGTTCTGTCAATATTTAAATTTGCGGTAGGATCTGTACTTAAAATTGTAGCATTTCTATCTTGAGAATAAGAATTAACGGCTAAATCTAGTTTACTAGGGCCAAAATTGTATCCAAGACCACCTGAAATTCCGTTTAAATCTCCTATAACATTACTTTCGTAAGGACTTTGTTCGTAGCGATATCCCGCTCTTAAGCTCACTTGTTTAATTCTGTACTCTCCACCAAGTCTAACAGAAGAAACAGCTTGTAGTTGATTTGAAATATAGTTGTTTTCAGCAGCGAAAGCAGGATCTGAATCTGGTCTTAGTTCCGCGTTAGACATGTCTTGATATCCATAATCTAAACTCAGTAAGCCATCTTTTCCAAAAACTAACGCTAAACTTCCCGTTAGTTTTCCTGGAGTTTTAATGGTGTATTTGTCGTAGGCATTAATAAGGTTGAAGTTAATAAAACCAATATCCTCAGCTGCTATCGTTGAATTAATACGTTGAGAAAATTCATCTGAAATTCTGTACCATGTAGGAGATTGGTAGCTACCTCCAACTCTTACGCTCTTATTTACTTTTGCGATAGCACCTAAGCTAAATGAAAAGGCATTTCCGCGACTGCGTAATAAATTATCAAACGTGGTAGACTGTACTTGTGAACTTGCATCATAACCGTTTTCAGTAAGTTCAGTAAGCTGATCTAGGAATATGCTGTGTACATTAATAGAGGCTCCAACATATAAATTGTCTTTATATTGAGAAGCCATATTAAAAGTGTATTTATCGTTGTATCCTGTACTTATCTGACGATAATTCTGAGTAACCGAATTGTATTCACTTGTAGATACATACTCCGTATTGTTGTCATTATCAGGGTCTACAGCATCAATTACACCCCCGAATATTCCTAAAAAGGCTTGCTGTTCTACAAAGCCTAAAGAAGAGCCAATATCTAAGTAAGCACCTTCAATAAATTCCCCGTCTTGTAGTTTTAAAGGTCCTAATGGTAGGCCTTGAGCAAAGCTTAAAAAATAGTTATCTATGCCTTGGGTCGTATTGTAGTTCGCGTTAATGTAATTGTCAAAACTTTGTACTTTGTCAAAGTTTAATCCTATGCTAAATTTTTTCCAGTCCGCATTTGGATCACTATTGTTAAATACGAATACACCACCTATCTGATTGATATCAAAATTATTTTCCGTGGAATTAAAAGTATTGCTACCATTATAGGAGTTTTTATTTTTCGTGTGAAAATTAGTTCCAGAAATGGTAAGTTGGCTATTATTAAAAACTGCCGATCCTGCTGGGTTTATGTTTAAAGATGATAAGTCTCCGCCCAATGCTCCGAATGCTCCACTCATTGCTTGGAATCTTGCGGTACCTTGAAGGTTGTCAGTACTATATCTTAAAACGTCATCAATATTTTGTGCATTCGTAGCTGCGCATACCGCTACCATGATTAAAGTAATATACTTTTTCATATCAATCTTAATTAGAATTAAAAACTAGGCTTAATTTCCTCTACCACTACTTCTACTGCTGCTAGATGATGATCTAGAAGAACTTCCACTACTTCTAGAAGAAGAAGAACTGCCGCTGCTGCTACTTCTTGTAGAACTACCAGTTGATCTGTAACTTCCTCCGCTACTAGATCTGCTGCTAGAGCTTCTTGTTGTTGTTGGACTGCTACTTCTAGAGCTAGAACTTCTTGTTGTTGTAGGAGCGCTGCTTCTAGAGGAGCTACTTGATGATCTACTTGTAGAAGGTGTGTATGTTCTAGAAGAAGATCTATTATAAGTACTTCTGCTTGTATTAGGTGAGCTACTTCTGTATGTAGTGCTAGATCTTGAGCTTCTATTGCTGCTAGGTGCTACTCTAGTGCTTCTAGAAGTTCTATAGCCTGTATTTCTATTGGTGCTTGTTCCTGTTCTATAAGAAGAAGATCTTCTTGCGGTAGTTGAAGTGTTTCTTCTAGAGGAATAATTAGATCTTGTGTTAGATACTGCAGAGCTACTTCTTAAGGAAGAATTATTGTATAAACTAGATCTGTAGTTGCTTCTTCTGCCGTAAGTGTTAGCATAGGTTCTGCCTCTATAGTTATTGTAACGGTAAGGGTTATAGTGATTGTAGTAAGGAGAATAGTGTCCATATCCACCTCCATAATATCCATTATACCCGTAGTAACCGCTATATCCCCAACTATTCCAGCGATTGTATCCCCATGGGCTTCCCCAGTTGTTACCGTAGTAATTATTATAACCCCAATTGTTCCAGCCATAACCGTAGTTGTTCCAGCCTAAATTGTTGTTGTTATAGTAGTTTATAGAAACACTCGTAGGGTTTTCTCCCCAACCACCATATCCGTCATAGCTGTTATAATCATCATTGTAATAATTATCATCTTCGTAAACGATATCAGTGCTGTCTTGTGCTTGGCTGTAATAACCATCTATGTCTGTGAAAATCTCATCATCTATGATCTCTTGATATTGGTCCGCCTTTTGTCCAAAATAATTCGCGTAAGCATTATCTGTTTTTTGAACTTGAGTATTTGGTCTTTCGGTATATTGTTGACTTTCGTTTGAATAAATACCATCATTATCGTAGTACGATGATTGCTGGTATGAGCCACAAGACACTATAAATAATGCTAAAATAGGCATTAAGAATGCCACTCTGAATTTTTGGAGGGGTGCTGGATGTATCATCTATTAGAAATTTAATTGTTGAACATTGTAAAAATAGTTAGTTTTACCGAACTATTGTTTTAAATAAAGGTACAAGATTTGTGCCAAACTAAGTACTATGAGTAAAAACTTAACGAAAAGAAGCGAGGATTATTCTAAATGGTATAATGAACTTGTTGTAAAAGCCGATTTAGCTGAGAATTCGGGAGTTAGAGGCTGTATGGTCATCAAACCTTACGGGTATGCCATATGGGAAAAAATGCAAGCAGCTTTAGATGCTATGTTCAAAGAAACAGGTCATGAGAATGCCTATTTTCCTTTGTTTATACCCAAATCATATTTAAGTAAAGAAGCGAGCCATGTAGAGGGTTTTGCAAAAGAATGTGCTGTGGTAACGCATTACAGGCTTAAAATGGCCGAAGATGGAAGCGGAATTATTGTAGATCCTGATGCTAAATTAGAAGAAGAGTTAATTGTTAGACCAACATCTGAAACCATTATTTGGGATACTTATAGAAGGTGGATACAGTCGTATCGTGATTTACCAATATTAATTAACCAATGGGCTAATGTTGTGCGTTGGGAAATGCGTACGCGTCTGTTTTTACGTACTTCAGAATTTTTATGGCAGGAAGGGCACACAGCTCATGCTACAGAGAAAGAAGCTGTTGCAGAAGCAGAGCAAATGATGAATATTTATGCTGAATTTGCAGAAAACCACATGGCAGTTCCAGTAATAAAGGGTTTAAAAACAGAAACAGAACGATTTGCAGGAGCAATTGAAACGTATTGTATAGAAGCCCTTATGCAAGACGGAAAAGCTTTGCAGGCGGGTACATCTCACTTTTTAGGTCAGAATTTCGCAAAAGCTTTTGATGTAAAATTTACTTCAAAAGAAGGAAAGCAAGAATTGGTATGGGCTACCTCATGGGGGGTTTCTACACGATTGATGGGAGCTTTAGTAATGACGCATAGTGATGATAAAGGTTTAGTGCTTCCTCCAAAATTAGCGCCAATACAAGTCGTTATTGTTCCTATTTATAAAGGTGATGAGCAGCTAGATGCTATTTCAGAGCGTATTGCACCACTTTTAAAAGAATTACGCGCAAAAGGAGTTTCTGTAAAATATGACAACAGGGATACGTATAAACCTGGATTTAAATTTGCAGAATATGAGCTTAAAGGAGTTCCTATTCGTTTAGCTATTGGTCAAAGAGATATGGATAATGGTACTTTTGAAGTTGCTAGAAGAGATACTTTGGAAAAAGAGACCGTTCAGGCAGACGAAATTGTGGCTAAAATTGAGTTTTTATTAGAAGATATTCAGAAGAATATTTTTCAAAAAGCATCGGATTATAGAGAGAATCATATCACAGAAGCAAATAATTACGAAGAATTTAAAGATATTTTAAAAAATAAAGGAGGATTTATTTCTGCGCATTGGGATGGTACTCCGGAAACTGAAGAGCGAATTAAAAACGAGACAAAGGCAACAATACGTTGCATTCCGATAGATGTTAAGCTAGAAGATGGTGTCTGTATTCTTACTGGAAAACCATCAAAAAATAGAGTGTTATTTGCGAAAGCGTATTAATTTTTCAAAAAATAATAATTAGCTATTGCAATAGTGAAAAATAGTTGTATTTTTGCATCCGCAATTACGCGATTTGTTGGTCCGTTCGTCTAGGGGTTAGGACGCCAGGTTTTCATCCTGGTAACAGGGGTTCGATTCCCCTACGGACTACAAAATAGTTTGAGATAGAGTTTTCTATTTCTTACTGTTCAGTTTAAATATATTATGGTCCGTTCGTCTAGGGGTTAGGACGCCAGGTTTTCATCCTGGTAACAGGGGTTCGATTCCCCTACGGACTACTTTAAAAAATTAAGGATTGAAAATCCTAAATAAATAAATTAGAAAAGAAATGGCAAATCACAAGTCAGCGTTAAAGAGAATTAGAAGAAACGAAGCAGTGCGTATCCGTAATAAATATCAGCACAAAACAATGCGTAATGCATTAAGAAAAATTCGTACTGAAGAAGATAAGAAAGCTGCTGAAACTTTATTCCCTACTGTTGTAAGTATGATTGATAGATTGGCTAAGCGTAATATTATACACGCTAACAAGGCTTCTAATCTTAAAAGTAAATTATCTAAGCAAATTGCTGCTCTATAATTTTTTGTAGAAATTTGTTATACAAAATATAAAGCGCTTCATCATTTGATGAGGCGCTTTTGTTTTTTTAAATAATTTGTCTAAACGGATCAAGCCTAATTGTTGTGTTTATGTAAATATTTTGGTTGTTTTTGATTTCAAGCTAAAAATGTCCCATTTAAAGAGTTTTTGGTATTTTTAGTACTACGGGCTTCAATTAGTAGGATTAAATAGACTAGAGTTACTTTATTTTAGGTTTCATGGTTATAAAACCAATAATAAAACAACTATATAAAACAACTACCGCAGCTTTGTGAAAAGGTGCAATCTGATAATACAAATCTATATTTTCTTGGGTAATATAGCTGTGAACAATATTGATAGGAAAATAAATGCTCTGATACGTAATGAGGCCTGTGCTTATCCAGAATAGCAGTCTTCTAAAGAGGGTGGGGTTACTTTTGTTTTCTACGATAAAGTTGAGAGCTGAGAAAATGAGTAAAAGCGATCCATACGTATATGAGAACAATTGTCTTTCTGTGATAATACTTTTGAAATATGCATTTATAATGGCTATAATTAAATAAGCTATTCCTCCGTAAACTATTATGTTTTTTATTTTTTTGCTAGAGGTATAATACCAATAGATGTAAAAAAAGTAACAAAAAAATATAATTGAATATGTGTAATATATAATGTAGTTGTAGTCTGAATATAAGCCAGTGATAAAGGGATTTAGTTCAGGGTCTAATTGTATAACAAGACCTAATACTTCTGTTAACAAAATATAAGTTAACAGAATAGGTAGAAACCTTAATTTACTTTCAAAATACTTTTTATAGCTAAGAATAGAAGCTACTATTGTAGCTACATAAAGTATTAGGTAATGATCAGAAAATATAATTTCAAGCAAATTAATAGGGGATTTTTTAATGTGCTTAATTTAATCATTTTTAGTTGAGGTTAGGGGTTATACTTTTAATTTTCCTTTCATTTGAATGAATCCGTAAATAAAACTCCCGTACATTAAGAAGACTAAAGCTAAATGAAATTTTGGCAATATATAATTCATTGTTTTCGTTTCCATTGTAGAAAAAGAGTATAAAATGTTAATGGGGATAAATCCTATATGGAATATAAGTAACCCAATACTAATCCAAAAAAGTGCATTTTTTTTAAAAAATCTCGTTTGAATCTTTTCTTTTAAAAAAATAAAAGCGGCTAAAATTATAATTAAGCTTCCAATATTATAGGAATAAAGTTGAGGCTCTATTATTATATTTGTAAACATAGCATTAATTAAAAAGGTTAAGGCGTATGTTGTAGAACCGATTAATATTATTTTTTTATTTTGTTGTAAACAACAAAAATGCCAAAACAAATAGAAAAAATAGCCAAAAAACATTAAGTCGTACACTATAAATATTATAAAATTATATTTAGAATATAAATCATTAAAAAAGGGATTTTTACTTGAATCAAGATTTATTATCAGACCTAATAATTCAGTAAGAAATATATACATTAATAGAACCGGTAAATATTTTAATTTAGAATCAAAATATTTCGGGTATCTAAAAATGGTAATTATCAATGTTACAAAGTAAATTTGCAGAGGAGGATAAAGTAATATTTCTTTTAACAAAATGTTTTATTTATACTAATCAATTAAAATCAGAATCATAGGGAGGTGGACCCATTGTTGTTTTGTTCATAATCAAACTTTGGTCTGAAAACATTATAGGCGCAGCTGTAGTTGTGGGTATAAACGAGGCATAAGATTTATTCGTTTTCTTATGAGTATCTCCCATTTTGCTGTCTAGGATTCCTGGGTAGTCACGTATCAAAGCAGCTTCTTTTTTGCCATCGCCTAAATCTTTAATATAAAAACCCATATTCATGGCGTCAACTTTCATTGTTGGAAGGATGAAAAACGAATTTTGGCGCGGGTGTTTTACCTCTTTGTGATCAGAAGATTCTTTTTTAGCAGGATAGGTGGAGAAATAAAAACGTAAGGTTTCTACTTTAACCCCTGCTTCTTTTGCTTCTTGCTCTACGTAAGCAATATAGTTTTTTACGGTCTCTATGTCGTAATCACCATAGCGGGAAGCTATAAATTTAGACCCATCTTCTAAAGGTTCTTCTGTGGCTTCAATTAGGTTAGCTCTTTTTTTAGTGTAATTGTCGTAATCTTCTTTAGCTTCTGTAATACTGATAATTTTTTCGGGAGCTTTTACTTCATTTGTGGTTTCTTCGTGTTGCTCTTTGCGCGTTGGCTCAGCATCAGGAGTTGTCGGTTTTTTTTCAGAATTACAGCTTACGAGTAAAGAGAAAGCAATGAATAACAATCCCAAGTTTTTTTTACATGTCATCGGTTGTAGTTTTTAGGGTTATAAAATTTACTTGCATTTAAGTCGTAGAGGGGATTGTACTTTTTGTGCGTTGTAAATATATTTGAAATAATTGAGAAATTGAATGCTAAACGCTATTAATTCATCCAATGAAATAGGTATATCCTTGAAAATAAAGGAAATAAAAAACCCAATGAAATTTTCATTGGGTTTTAAATATTTAAAAGAAAGTTGATTTTACTGACTCATTGTCATTAAAAATTCTTCATTATTTTTTGTTTGTTTAATACGTTGTTCAATAAACTCCATAGCTTCAATAGGGTTCATGTCTGCAAGGTATTTACGCAGAATCCACATACGCTGTATGGTAGTTTCATCTAGTAATAAATCATCTCTACGTGTGCTAGAAGAGGTAAGGTCAATAGCAGGGAATATTCTGCGATTAGCAATCTTACGATCTAATTGTAGTTCCATGTTACCGGTACCTTTAAATTCTTCAAAGATGACTTCATCCATTTTAGAACCTGTTTCTGTTAAGGCGGTTGCAATAATAGATAATGATCCTCCGCCTTCTATGTTACGTGCAGCACCAAAGAAACGTTTTGGTTTGTGTAATGCGTTTGCATCTACACCACCACTTAATACTTTTCCGGATGGCGGCTGTACGGTGTTGTATGCACGTGCTAAACGTGTTATAGAATCTAATAAGATAACCACGTCATGACCACATTCTACAAGTCTTTTTGCTTTCTCTAAAACAATATTAGCAACTCTAACGTGTTCTGTAGGTTCTTTGTCAAAAGTAGATGCTACAACTTCGCCACGTACATTACGTTGCATGTCTGTAACTTCTTCAGGGCGTTCGTCAATTAGTAATATAATTTGATAAACTTCTGGGTGGTTTGCTGCAATACCGTTTGCGATATCTTTAAGCAACATAGTTTTACCAGATTTAGGTTGCGATACAATCATACCTCTTTGTCCTTTTCCGATAGGAGAGAATAAGTCGATAATCCGTGTGGAGATTGTACCTTGTCTTTCTGATAAGTTAAATTTTTCTTGCGGGAATAATGGAGTTAAGTGCTCAAAAGCAACACGATCACGTACTACTTGTGGGTCTATCCCATTAATTTTGTTCACTTTAATTAAAGGAAAATATTTTTCTCCCTCTTTTGGTGGACGAACATTTCCTAAAACGGTATCCCCAGTTTTTAATCCAAATAAACGTATTTGAGATTGAGAAACATAAATATCATCAGGTGATGATAAATAGTTGTAATCAGACGAGCGCAAGAAACCGTAGCCATCTTGCATAATGTCTAAAACTCCTTCACTAGCAATAATGCTATCAAATTCGTATTCTGGCTCTTTATACCTATTTTTTAAATCTTTATCAAAATTGTTATTCTTCTCCTGTTTTGGACGAGGATTAGGTTTGTTTTGATTCGGATTATTTTGATTGGGGTTATTCTGATTTGGATTGTTGTTGTTCTGATTGGTATGAACAGGTGTCTTTTTTTGAAACTCCTTTTTCTGATTTGGAGCTGGAGCCTTTGTATTTTTTGGGTGCGGAGCTCTAGCTTCTTTAGGAGCCTCTTTGGTAGGTCTTTCCTCAATAGATTTGTTAGGAACTTCCTTTGCAACTACTGGCCTCGGGTTTGGCTTATTGGGCCTCGGATTTGGCTTTTTAGGAATGCTTTCTACCGCTTTTTCAACAGTAGGTTCTTCTGTTTTCTCTGTTTTAGCCGTTATTCTCGGTTTTTTAGGCCGTGCAACTTTAGCAGGTTTAGGTTTTTCTGCTACTTCGGGAGTAGTAGTACTTAGTGTAGCTTGTACAACTTTAGGATTGGCAGCTTGCACATCTAAAATTTGATAAACTAAGTCTAGTTTTTTTAAGGTTTTGTACTTTGGTACTTTTAAACCATTGGCTATTTCCTGAAGCTCAGGAAGCTTTTTTGATTTTAAATCTGAAATTTCAAACATTAATAATTGAATAAATTATACGTCTCTATGAAAATATGAAGTGTATTGTGATCTTGAAAATTAACGGAACGATGTCCTAAATATTGGTGAGTGTTATGGTACTGCGAGACAATATTACAAATTATTTTCAATATTTCATTGATATTTCTTAAAAAGACGCTTATTTTGCAGTCTTAAATTATAATTTAAAGAATGATTCAAAGAATCCAAACATTATATTTACTAATCGTTATACTATTGACGGCTGCTTTACCGTTTTGGGTAAACCTATGGTCGGATATTGAAGGAAAGGAAATTTTTGCCAAAGATGATGTTTTAATCTCTGGAGCATTTTTTGTTTCGGCGATATTAGCTTTAGTGAGTGTAGGGTTATATAAAAAAAGACAAAACCAATTTGTAGCAAACAGATTGAATATGATATTGAACCTTTTTTTACTAGGATTTTTCGTTTATCGATCGCTAAACTTATCTGGAGAAATTTCGGTTTCTGAGAAGGGTATTGGGATGCTGATTCCTATTTTTTCTATCGTTTTTTTAGTCTTGGCCAACAAGGCAATTAGGAAGGATGAGGATCTTGTAAAATCTGTGGATCGCTTACGTTAAACCTAACATCTTAGTAGTATTAGTGCGTTGAACCCGGGGTAGTGCCCGGGTTTTTTATGGTTTAAAAATTAAGAATGGTAAGGTTTATTTTCTACTATTTATTTGTTTTTTTTAAATTAAATGTTGTAATTCGTTAACATTATTTTAACAAAAATTCAAATTTCATGAAATTAACACTACTATGTTTTCTTTTATTTACTTCAATAAGCACCACTTTGTGTGCCCAAAGTGCCAATTTAGATCGTGAATATTTTAAAGTTTCTTACGTAAATTTGCCTTCACACCCCATTTTAGAGGATGCCAAACGTACCTATTCTTCCAATACAAGAAGTATTGGATTGTCTGGGTTTACAAAAGTGGCTACTAACGGTACTATAGATTTTGTGTTTAATTTTCATGGAACAAAGGCTGGTGAAGTTAATATAGAAAAAGAAACTGTTGAGGAGAAAGATGAAGACGGGAAAGTAATCTCTACCAAATATTACTATAATGTGCATACAAGTTTTAGCTCTTCGGCAACCTTGTCTTTAGCAAATTCTTATACGGAAAAAAGTAGTTCTAATACGTATCAGGAATCAGATAACTATGTTAGTTCTAGCTTTAAATCTTATTCTGCAGCGAGTAAATATTATAATGACAATAGGTATAATATTCGAGATGAGTATCGTGTAAAACATCGTTCAGAAATTGAAGATCAAATATATAGTAGGGTTAATTACTTATATGGATATGTGCCTTATACCAGTTCTAATGGTAATAATTTCTGGATTTTAGGAAATAAAAAACATTCGGAATTTGGAAAGCATCAAGAAGCAGGTAATGGGTTAAAAGAAATCTTTGAAAAGATGGAGTATAATCAGCCCGTAGAAACTCTATTAGCAGAGGTGAAGCCTATTGTTGGTTATTTTGATGATGTCGTTGTTAGGTTTAATGGTGATGACAAGAAATCGCGTAAAGTAAGGTATGCTAGTTTTTATAATAATGCGTTGTTGTATTTAAAATTAGATCAACCTGAAAAAGCAAAGGAATATGCCAATAAGCTTATAGCAAATGATTATGATAAAGGCGATGGAAAAAGAATTATTGCAAATGCAGATAAATTAATAGAAGAATTGAAACTTAATGAATTGGACACAAGGCATTTTGAGGTGATTACCGAAGATATTTCTGATGAACCAGTGGTTACCGAAATTATTGTTCAAGCACCTGAGGATACCTCTGAAAAGTCTATTGCTTTTTTGATTACAGCTCAAAATGACACCTTACAGACACTGGTAACAGCTAATGAGTTGTCTCGCGTTAGTGCGGTAGCTAATTTGGTAGATTCAGCGGATAATGAAGTTAAGGTATTTGAAGCGGTTAATACTAAGAAAATGGTAGTAGCTAGTGGTGATGTTTTTGAAGTTATTAATTTT
This sequence comes from Cellulophaga algicola DSM 14237, assembly GCF_000186265.1. Classification (NCBI taxonomy): domain Bacteria; kingdom Pseudomonadati; phylum Bacteroidota; class Flavobacteriia; order Flavobacteriales; family Flavobacteriaceae; genus Paracellulophaga; species Paracellulophaga algicola. The sequence continues at coordinate 576,810 of NC_014934.1, read as the reverse complement.
CAATCTTCATTAGCGGGTGATGAAAATGCTTCTCTAAAATTTGCAAAAGTCTTGGTAGAAGGAGTAAAGGTTAATTTATATGAGCACATGACCAATGAATATGTGCTTTTATTGAATGGATCTGAAGAAGGAACATCTACTATGGGAAAGAATTTTGTTTTCGGTTTTAATAAAGAACTGGCTGTCTTTGGTGATGGTTGTGCGGCTTTAAAAGCAAATGTAGAATCAGGAGCATTTAAAAATACTAAAGAGGATTTAACAAAATTTGCAAAAGCGCTTAATAGCTGCGAATAGTTGAGTGTCAAAATTTAAAGAAAAAAAACGATTGTCGAAAGGCAATCGTTTTTCTTTTTGTAGGAATTCTTAATGAGAATCAGCTATCCTCTCTGTCCTAACTCAATTATTTCTAAATCTTTTATCTCTTTCCCGTCAATAACAAATTGTAGCATTGTGCGCACTTGGTGAAAACCATGTTTGCCACATGCTCCAGGATTCATATGTAAAAGATTCAGTTTTTTATCCCACATTACTTTTAAAATATGCGAATGTCCGCTAATAAATAATTTAGGCGGGTTTTTCTTAATATCCTCACGAATTCTAGGATTGTATCTATTTGGATAGCCACCAATATGGGTCATCCATACATCAACCCCTTCGCACATAAACCTATTGTCTAGCGGGAATTCCATTTGTGCTACATGGTCGTCAATATTGCCATAGACTACCCTGATAGGTTTTATTTTTTTTAATTTATCAGTAACATCTAGTGTGCCAATATCACCTGCATGCCATATTTCATCTGCTTTTTTAGCGTATTTCAGTATCGTATCATCTATATGGCTATGTGTATCAGAAAGTAAAAGTATTCGGGTCATTTGTTAAATTTCAAAATAAATTAAAAAAGGTTCTCTAGTGTCATCGTGTTGTTGTGATTCAGACCAAGAGGTGAAGAAGCAATATCGTATTTCTTTAGTACCTTTGTATTTCACAAAAATAACATATTCCTTTGAGGTATTTTATTCGTTTTTCTTACTTCGGAAAACATTATCATGGGTGGCAGAAACAACCTAATGCCGTTACGGTACAAGGCGTTTTAGAAGATGCCTTATCAAAATTATTAGCTAACGAAATTATTTTGATGGGTGCCGGTAGAACAGATGCGGGAGTGCATGCAAAGGAATTGTATGCTCATTTTGATTTTGAAGAAATACCAAATAAAGAAAATTTTGTGTTTAGGTTAAATGCTTTTTTGCCGAAAGATATTGCTATACTGGATGTTTTTCAGGTTCCAGAAGACGCGCATGCAAGATTTAATGCAGTTGCTAGAACTTATGAATATTGGATTGTACAACAGAAAAATCCGTTTTTGACGAACCATGCTCATTTAATTAAATATCCATTAGATATCAATAAAATGAATGAAGCTGCTCAGGTTTTCTTATCACATATAGATTTCGAGTGCTTTTCAAAAAGTAATACAGCTGTGAATACGTTTAATTGTGATGTAAAATATGCGGAATGGAAAGTGACTGACGGAATCTTAGTTTTTACAATTACAGCAGATCGTTTTTTAAGGAATATGGTGCGCGCTATAGTTGGTACATTGCTAGAGGTTGGTTTGGGTAAGATAGATATCTCCAATGTTAAAGCTATATTAAAAAGTAAAGATAGGAGCAAGGCAGGGGCTTCAGCCCCAGCAAAAGGCTTATATTTGACCTCAGTTTTATACCCAGATAATATTGTAAAAAACCATGGATAATAAATCAGGAAAAGCATTTGATTTTCTCTTGTTTAAAAGATTAGTAAACTACACAAAGCCTTATCGTGTTACTTTCTACGGGGTAGCTATTGCTGCAATTTTACTTTCAGGTTTTGCTGTAATGACGGCGATAATTGTTGGTAATATTGTTGATGAAGCAATTACACAGAAAGACAGTCAGAAATTATTATATATGACAATGGCTATGCTAGCGGTTCTTATTGGGCAGGTAGTGAGTCAGTTAGGGTTTAATTATTATGCCAACTGGTTGGGAGAATCTGTAATCAAAGATGTTAGAATAGATCTGTTTAAACGCATGTTAGGGTTTAAGATGAAGTATTTTGATAGTTCCTCTATTGGTGTTTTGGTTACCAGAGCAGTTGCAGATATGCAGCGAATAGGAGAGATCTTTAGTCAGGGTTTTTTTGTAATTGTAGCAGATTTACTTAAAATGATTGTTGTGGCAGGTGTCATGCTGTATCAAAGCTGGAAATTGGCTTTAATCGTTTTTGCATTATTGCCTATTATCGCCTATGCAACCAGATTGTTTCAAAAAGCAATGAAAATTGCCTTTACGGAGGTTAGAGCTGAGGTGTCTAACTTAAATTCATTTGTACAAGAACGGATAACTGGAATGAAAATAGTTCAGCTTTTTAACCGGGAAGAAATTGAAAAGGAAAAGTTTAGAGAAATTAACGAAAAGCATAAAGATGCATGGTTAAAAACAGTTTGGTATAACTCTATTTTCTTTCCGATTGCAGAAATTGTATCTTCTATAGCCATTGGTTTAATTGTTTGGTATGGCGGATTATTAAATATAGCTAATGTTGGCCCTAGTGAGTACGGGGCTATTTTCGCCTTTATTTTACTTTCTGATATGTTGTTTAGACCTTTACGTCAAATTGCAGATAAGTTTAACACCTTACAGATGGGTATGGTAGCGGCTAATAGAGTGTTTAAAATATTAGATACCGAAAGTCAAATTGAAGATTCTGGAACTATTGAAAAAGCAGCTATTCTAGGAGCTATTGATTTTAAGGATGTTCGTTTTGGGTATTTAGAAGATGAAGAGGTATTGCATGGAATATCTTTCAATGTCAAAGCAGGAGAGACCGTAGCAATAGTTGGTGCCACAGGAGCAGGGAAGTCTACTATTATCAATCTGCTAAATAGATTTTACGAGATTAACTCTGGAGAAATAGCTATTGATGGTGTCTCTATTAAAGATTTTAAACTGTCATCTCTTCGCTCTAAAATAGCGGTAGTGTTACAAGATGTTTTTCTCTTTGCAGATACTATTGCCAATAATATTTCACTTAAAAATACAGCCATAACAACAGCACAAATAGAGGCTGCTGCTAGAGAAATTGGGGTGCATGAATTTATAGCAAGTTTACCAGAAGGTTATAATTATAATGTAAAGGAGCGCGGTACTATGTTATCTAGCGGACAAAGGCAGCTCATAGCATTTTTAAGAGCGTATGTAAGTAACCCGAGCATTCTGGTCTTAGATGAGGCAACGTCCTCTGTAGATACGTATTCTGAGCAGTTGATACAGAAAGCAACAGATAAAATTACAGAAGGTAGAACTTCAATTATTATAGCACATAGATTAGCAACGATTAAAAAAGCGGACAAGATTATTGTTATGGATGCCGGTAAAATTGTTGAAATAGGCACACACAAAGAACTTCTTAAAAAGGGTGGGTACTATAATAATCTTTATGAAGCACAATTTTCTATAGAAGAAGTGGCTTAGTACAGCATTGCCTGCGCATCTTTAAGATTTTTGAAAGTGTCTGTAAAAAATGCCAAGTAAATAACTGCGCAAATAATAATACCTAAGAATAGTATTCCGAAAATTACCAGAAATAACAAAAGCTTTAAGAGTATTTGCTTAAACGATAATTGAAATGCCTTTTTATATACATAAGAAAAGTATAAAACTAAGGTAATAACATTACTCATTGAAAGATAATATATCCATTGGCTATTCCATATACTTGCGATATATAAAATGTTGACTAAAATTGACATTTGTGTATACGCATACATATTGATGACGAAATGCTCACTGAGATTAAATTGCTTTTTGTTGTAAAAAACTACTCTTGATATTAAGGATAGAAAAGGGAGCATTGCTAAATAAAAGAGGCTTTGATATTCAACTGTAATATCTTGAAACTTCTTCCCAAACTCTAATCCCATTTGTTGTGATGCATCGGAACTGTCAACGTTCATTTGTGTAAATTGAAAATCCATTGCTGTAGGAAAGAATTTTTGAACTAAGAAAAAGAAAAGTCCCCCCAAGAAAACAGCAATTGTGAAATAAGAGATGGGATTCATATATTTTTTACGAACACCATTAATATATCCAAGAATTACTATTTCAGGAGCTACAAATAATTTACCAAAAGTGCGAATGAAGGTATTGTCAATATTTAAATAGCGCTGTGCAAAATCACCAAATAAATTTTTAATTGTCAATCTATTTCTGACCACTTTCGCTCCACAATCAGCGCAAAAATTATGATTTTCTTCTAAGGTAAGGGTGCAGTTTTTGCATTCCATGATGGTAAATGATTGGTTGGTTGGTTGGTTGATTGGTTGGTTGGTTGGTTGGTTGGTTGGTTGGTTGGCGGTTTTTTTACTTACATCAAATCTTCTTTGATCATGCTAGAAAGCTCTGTTAAGTCATTATATAATACAAATTCTCCGTTTTTAATATAGGTAATCATTCCTGTTTCTTCGCTTACTACAATGGCTAGAGAATCTGTTTTCTCCGTAATGCCAACGGCAGCTCGGTGTCTTAATCCAAAGCGTAATGGAATATTACGTTCGTTAGATACGGGGAGTATCACTCGGGTTGCAACAATATAATTGCCTTCAATCACAGCAGCTCCATCGTGCAATGGACTGTTTTTGTAAAAAATACTTTCAATAATAGGTTGGGTAATTTTAATAGACATTTTATCGCCACTAGATTTTACGAAATCTAAGGAATTGCTTCTCTTAATAATTATTATAGCGCCAGTTTTTGATGAACTCATTTTGTCGCAGGCACTTACAAGTGAGTCCACATCTGTGCCGATGGTGGTCACTTCTTGTTTCAGGAATTTGAAATGTTTAATAAATTTTCTTTTATTCGCAAAATTGGTAGAACCAATCATTAGCAAAAATTTTCTTATCTCTTGCTGAAAAACAATAATTAGTGCAATTAAACCAACTTGCATAAAACCGCCAATAACACTAGAAATCATTTTCATCTCTAAAAGCTCTGTGAGTTTCCAGAAACCCCAAACAAGAACAATACCAATGAAAATATTTATCGCAACAGTGCCGCGAACCAATTTGTAAATGTAGTATAACAGCGTAGCGACAAGTAATATGTCTATTAAATCTGTAATCTTAAAATCTAGAAAGCTTAAAAAATCCAAGTGTTAGGGTTTTTGTAAAATTAGGAAAAATACATGAACAAAAACTAGGTATTTTTGCACTTTAATTGCTGTACTATAGTAATACATTCTGCAGCTTCTTTTACATCATGAACCCGGAGTATGTTAGCGCCCTTTATTAAAGCAATTGTATGTAAGCTAGTCGTACCATTTAAAGCATTTTGAGCATCGCTCTTTAATAACTTATAGATCATAGATTTTCTGCTAATACCAACTAAGATTGGTTTTTTAGCATTTTTCAGGAGCTCTAATTTTTGCATTAATTCATAATTCTGCTCTAATGTCTTTGAAAACCCGAATCCAGGATCTAAAATAATATCATTAATTTTTTTATCTTGAGCTGTAGTTATTCTTTCGGCAAAATAACTTAGAATATCAGTAAGTAAATTATCATATTGTATGTTTTTCTGCATGTTTTGAGGGGTTCCCTTCATATGCATCATAATGTAGGGAACTTGATGTTTAGCAACAACGTTCATCATGTCAGGGTCCATATTTCCTGCAGAAATATCATTAATCATTGCTGCGCCTTCATTAATGCAGGCTTCTGCTACTTTACTTCTAAAGGTGTCTATTGAAATTTTACACTCAGGGAAATTTTTAAGTACCAAAGCTACTATAGGTGCAACTCTATTTAATTCTTCTTCTTCTGTAACGTGTAAAGCACCAGGTCTTGAGCTATATCCGCCAATATCTATGAAAGTGGCTCCATCAACAAGCATTTTTTGAACTTGATTAAGAATTTCAGTTTCATTTTTGTATTTTCCTCCATCATAAAATGAATCAGGCGTAGTATTAAGAACACCCATTATTTTTGGTACTCCAATTTTAATTAGATCTCCTTTGCAGTTTATGGTCATTTTTATTGAGAATTAGTCAAGAATTACAATAGCACTGCAAGTTTAAAGCACTATACTTGAACAATTAAAAATTTTGAACGAAATTTACACAAATTAGAAAGAATACATGCAGAAAACCTCAGAACAATATGATGCCGTAATAGAAATATGTCGCACTTTATTTTCTAAAAAGATGAAAGATTATGGTAGTGCATGGCGAATTCTAAGATTACCATCCTTAACAGATCAGATTTTTATTAAGGCACAACGAATTCGTAGTCTTCAAGAGAATGAAGTACAGAAAGTGGAAGAAGGGGAGCAATCTGAATTTATCGGAATTATTAATTATTCGATAATGGCCTTAATCCAGATAGAAAAAGGAATTGCAGATCAGCCAGATTTAAATGTTGACGAAGCAGTGTCGTTATTTGATGCCCACGTAAACATTACTAAAACACTGATGGAAAATAAAAATCATGATTACGGAGAAGCATGGAGAGAAATGCGTGTAAGCTCTTTAACAGATTTAATTTTACAAAAATTATTACGTGTTAAGCAAATTGAAGATAACAAAGGGAAAACTTTAGTGAGTGAAGGTATTGATGCTAATTACCAAGATATGGTAAACTATGCAGTATTTGCTATGATACATTTAACATTAAATTCTAAATAATTACATGAAGTACTTGGTTGGGTTCTGTAGAACAGTTGTAGGAATATTATTTATAATTAGTGGTTTTATAAAATTAAATGATCCTGTAGGGTTTTCATTTAAGTTGGAAGAGTATTTTAGTTTCGGCGTTTTAAATATGCCGTTTTTTGAGCCACATGCGTTAAAAATTGCAATTTTTGTGGTGATTTTGGAAGTCTTGTTAGGTGTTCTACTCCTAATAGGGTTTAGGCAAAGGTTTACTATGTATAGTTTATTAGTCATGATTATTGGCTTTACGTTCTTGACTTTTTATTCGGCTTATTTTAATAAAGTAACAGATTGCGGTTGTTTTGGTGATGCTTTAAAATTAACACCCTGGCAGTCTTTTACCAAAGATATAATACTATTAATTCTTATTGTTATTATAGTAGTAGGTAAACGGTATGTACAGCCCATTTTTAATCCTAGTTTTAATAGGATTGTCACAGGAGCATCTTTGGCTGCGTGTGTAATTTTTGTGTATTACGTGCTTAATCATTTACCTGCGATAGATTTTAGGCCCTATAAAATTGGTGCAAATATAGAAGAAGGTATGTCTGCTCCAGAAGGTGCGCCAAAAGCAATATTTGATTATGCTTGGAAGTTCAAGGTAGATGGAGAGGAAAAAATTATTGTTACTCAAGGTGACTACCCTACCGTAGATGGTGAATTTATAGCTGTAGAAACGACAGAAGTACAAGAAGGTTATGAGCCTCCAATTCATGATTTTACCATAGAAAAAGACGGGGTAGATTATGCAACAGAATTATTGCAAGAGCCTAAATTAATGATGGTAATTGCTTATGATCTAGGACAAAGTACGTATAGTGCTTTTGAAGATGTAAAAGAGCTTACAGATAAAGCGCAAAAAGCTGGCTATAAAGTTATAGGCATGTCTGCCTCTGGCGAAGATTTTGCGACTAAATTGCTAAAAGAGTATAAATTAAATTTTGAGTTTTATTTTACAGATCAAACTACCTTAAAAACAATAGTTCGTTCTAACCCAGGAGTCCTAATTTTGAATAAAGGTACCATCACACAGAAAAAACATTATAATGATTTAGATGCGATAACGTTAGAATAGTTTTTCGTTTAAATTAAAGTAGTATATAATTAGTCATTTAATAATTGAAAACAGAACAAAATGAGAAGTAAAATAGTTGCAGGGAATTGGAAAATGAATAAGAATGGTACTGAAACTGAAGCATTATTAGCAGAACTTTCTGCTAAATTACCAGATACAACAGCTGAGGTGATGGTTGCGCCAAATTTTGTAAACCTTGCTGGTGCAGTACGTAGTTTAGAATCTTCTACTATTGAAGTTATAGCGCAAAATATGCATTATGCAGAAAGCGGAGCATTTACAGGAGAAATCTCTGCAGATATGTTACAGAATGTAGGCGTAAAGACTGTAATTATTGGTCACTCAGAAAGAAGAGCTTATTTTGGGGAGACAGATGAGATTTTGGCAAAAAAAGTGATTGCTGCGCTTGCTAAAAATATGCGTATTATGTTTTGTTTTGGAGAAGAATTAGAAGATCGTAAATCAGACAATCATTTTAATGTAGTAGCAAGTCAACTTAAAAATGCGTTATATTCTTTAGAAGCAAACTCTTGGAAAAATATTGTTTTAGCATATGAACCAGTTTGGGCTATAGGTACTGGAGAAACAGCATCTCCGGAGCAAGCACAAGAAATGCATGCGTTTATCCGTAAATCTATCACGGAAGCTTATGATGCTACAATTGCTAATAACGTATCTATCTTATATGGAGGTAGTGTTAAACCAAACAATGCTGTAGAGATTTTCTCTAAGCCAGATGTAGATGGTGGTCTTATTGGAGGAGCAGCGTTAGTGGCAGATGATTTTGTTGCCATTATCAAAGCAATCTAAAGAATAAATACATATTAAAGCATAAGGGCATTCTATTAGAATGCCCTTTTATATTATACCTAAAATGGAAAAAGAGAATAATTACATAGAGTATACTTTTAGAGTAGCGCCATTACAGCCAGCGTCAGATATATTAATAGCAGAATTAGGAGAGGTCTTATTTGAAAGCTTTTTAGAAACCGAAGAGGGAGTCTTAGCATATATCAAAAAAGAGGATTGGTCAGATACTATTCTTAATAATGTCACTATTTTGGATAATGATATTTTTAAAATTGAGTATGATTTTAAAGAAATAGAACAGGAGAATTGGAACGCAACTTGGGAACAGAATTTTAATGCTATTCAGGTAGATGAAAAATGTGTAGTACGTGCACCTTTTCATGAAAAACCGGAAGTGGAGTATGATATTGTAATCGAGCCGAAAATGAGTTTCGGTACCGGTCATCATGAAACTACACATATGATGTTGCAACATATATTAGATACAGATTTTAAAGGAAAATCTGTTCTAGATATGGGAAGTGGTACAGGAGTTTTGGCTATTTTGGCGGCAAAAAAAGGAGCTAGTACAATAGACGCTATAGATATAGACAATTGGTGCTATTTAAATGCATTAGAAAATGTAGAGCGTAATGATTGTAGTCATATAAATGTATACGAAGGCGATGTTAATCTTTTAAAGAATAAAAGTTATGATATCATCATAGCGAATATAAATAGAAACATTCTACTAGAAGATATTTCTGAATATTCAAAGTGTTTAAAAGTGAATGGGACCCTGTTTTTAAGTGGTTTTTATGCAGAAGATATTCCCACAATATCAGCCAAGTGTAAAGAACATCATTTGGAGTTTACCTCTAATTTGAGTAGAAATAATTGGGTTGCTGCCGTTTATCGAAAATGTTAAAATTTTTACAAAATTATCGTTGAATTGTCATATATTGTCGGTGTAATGTATTTTTTTTAAGATATAGTTTTATATTTTTTAACTTATTTAACACAATTATTTATGAAAAAACGCGATTTAACTATTATTGCTATGTCACTTTTATTAGTGGCTAGTTCATGTGAAAAAGAGAAAGAAAACGACCTTCTGGTGCCAGAAGCTAGTGTAGAAAATGTTGAACAAGAAAAGCTACAAATTACTGATGAAGTAACAAGTGTTTTTAAAAACAACTACTATAATGTTAACGAAATTGACGTTATAGATTTTATGCTTCCTGATGGTTCAATGGAGGAGCGATTTCAATTAGAGAATGATATCTTATTTTCTGCAGAACAGTTTAAAAGTTTATCAGAAATTGATATTAAAAGCGCTAAAAATTACCATACCACTAATTTAGTTAGTCCTAGGACCTTAACAATTATTGGGTACACTGGAGGTCAAAATGCCTTGTCAACCAAAGAGCAAACTGCTTTGCAATACGCTGTTAGTAATTACAATGCTTTAAATTTAAGTATTCGTTTTACCTTAACATTTGGGACATCTTATGATGATAAAGATATGGTAGTTTACCTTAACCCTAGCGAATCAGGTGCAGGTGGTTCTGCGGGATTTCCTAGTAATGGAAATCCAAATAAATTTGTTCAGATTTACGGCTTAAGCAATTATGATGTAAATGTTATTGAGCATGTAATTACGCATGAGATTGGTCATTCTGTTGGTTTCAGACATACAGATTGGTTTAGTCGTCAAAGTTGCGGTCAGAATACAAATGAAGGAACAGCAGGAGTGGGCGCTATACCAGTACCAGGAACACCATCTGCTTATGATCCTACATCTATTATGTTAGCATGTTTTAGCTCAAATGAAGATGGTGAGTTTAATAATAATGACATTACAGCATTAAACTATCTTTATTAATTAACTAAGACTTAAAAAAATACATTACAATTTTAAAGGTATTCTAAATTTTAGAATACCTTTTTTTATTATTCTATAATTAGTACTAGTTTCTTGGATTTTATAGCAATTTTCTATTTCTGATTTATTAGAATTTGTATCTTAGTCCAAAATTAGGTCTATGAGCACGAAGGAAAAGATCTTAGAAGATTTACTTTTAGAAGAAGAAACCCAAAAACAAAACGAAATTGTTTTGTTTAATGATGAGGTAAATACATTTGATCATGTCATTGAAACTTTAATTGGTGTTTGTGATCATACTCCTGAGCAAGCAGAACAATGCTCAATTATTGTGCACCATAATGGAAAATGTACCGTAAAAACAGGTGATTATGAAGACCTAAAACCACGCTGTACGAAACTATTACAAGCAGGGCTTAGTGCCGAAATTGTATAATTACATTTTCTCTTCAAATCATTATCTTTAATTCCAAGACCTCATGGATTTAAATTATCGCTTTTGAGATATATACTAGGTATCAGCTTATTCCTATACACCTTAATTAGTCTTGCGCAAGAATTACCTCCTGTACATAATTTTTCTCCTACCGCTTATAATGGAGGTAATCAAAATTGGAGCATCTCACAATCAAGTGAAAAATACATCTATGTAGGAAATAACTATGGGTTATTAGCCTATAATGGTGCTTCATGGAAAACCTATGCTTCTCCTAATGGCTCTCATATACGTGCAGTAAAAGTCGTTGATGATCGTATTTTTACGGGGTGTTATATGGAGTTTGGTTATTGGTCTAAAGATGATTTCGGAGATTTAATCTATGAATCTTTGAATCAAAAATTAAGTACTCCTATGATTGAGGATGAGGAGTTTTGGAATATTATTACTTTAGATTCCTATGTCCTTTTTCAATCTTTACAACGCATCTATATCTACAATTTAAAAACAGAAAGTTTTACCGTAGTAGCTTCCGAAAGCACTAGAGCCAGAATCTTTAAAAATAAGTCAGGAATCTATTTTCAAAAGTCAGGTAAAGGGCTTTTTAAAATTGAAAGTGGTAAAGCTCTTTTAGTATCTGATGATGCTATCTTAAAATCAAATTTTATAATTGGTTTGTTCACTACTTCTGCTGGCGCATTAGTACTTACTGAGAAAGAAGGGTTTTTTCTTTTGAAAGAAGGTAAGATCGCAAAGTGGCAGGTAGCTATAAATAATGAATTACAGGAATTAAATATTTATAGTAGTGCTCAATTAGAGAATGGTAGTTTTATTTTAGGGACTATTTCAGATGGGGTGTACCATGTGAGTGCGTCTGGAGTACTATTAGAAAAGATTGATCAGAAAAAAGGACTCCATGACAATACTGTACTTTCTATTTTTGAAGACCTAGAGGGCAATGTTTGGCTAGGTTTAAATAATGGCATTAGTGTCTTAAATTTTAGTGCTCCATTTAAGGAGTATATAGATACTGTTGGAAAATTAGGAGTGGTTTATACAGCGGCAATTTATAAAGATTACTTGTACTTGGGAACTAACCAGGGATTATTTTATAAGGAAAAATCAAGTAATGATGATTTCAAGATTGTGGCGAATACAAACGGTCAAGTTTGGTTTTTAAAAGAAATAGATGGGGTTCTTTTTTGTGGTCACAATGCAGGAACTTTTACGGTAGCGGGTAAACTAGCAACACAAATAACAAGCTTTCCTGGGGCTTGGGATATTAAAAAAATTCCAGGCAATGATTCACTTTTGTTGCAGGGTAATTATAACGGACTCAGTATTCTTAAAAAAGAAGGTTCACAATGGGTCTTCAGAAACAAAATTGAAGGGTTTGATATTTCTAGTCGCTTTTTTGAATTCACCCAAAGTCAAGATGTACTTGTAAATCATGAATTTAAAGGAGTCTTTAGGCTAAGCTTAGATTCTTCTTTTTCTAAAGTTATTAAGGTGGTTGATGCTCCAGTATTAGGTACAGGTGCAAGCTTAGTTGCTTATGAAAAAACTATTTTACACGCTTCAAATAATGGGGTATTACGTTTCAATGAGAAAAATAAAAACCTGGAAAAAGATTCGCTTTTCACCAGTCTCTTATTTGAAAAGGATGAACGTTTAATAGGTATTGTTGTTCCAGATGTTAGCGAGGACTTGTTGTGGGCTTTTACAGATAAAAATATTATAGCCTTAGCGGCTAATAAATTTAATGGGCAACCAGAGGTAAAGAAAATAGCAATCCCAAGTTCGTTCAGAAGAAGTTTAGGCGTCTTAGGTTTTGAAAATATAAAAAGAATAGCGGTAAACACCTATTTAATTGGGATTTCTAATGGGTATATAACACTAGATCTAGATAAATTAAGGGTTAGGAAATTTGAAATAGCTTTAACAGATGTAGCTAATAAGAATAGTGATTCTATTGCGTTGCAAAAAGTTTCTCTAAAGGATATTGGTACTACTTTTGAGTATAGCTTGAATAATGTATACTTTGAGTATAGTGTTCCTAGCTATGAGAAATATACAGAGGTAAATTATCAATACCAATTAATAGGCTTATCAGGAGTGTGGAGTTCTTGGTCAGAGACTTCTAAGGTTGCTTTTGAAAACTTGCCTTTTGGGGAGTACACCTTTAAAGTAAGGGCGAAAGTTGGTAATGAATTAAGTGAAAATATAGCGAGTTATACCTTTGAGATTTTAAGGCCTTGGTATGCTTCCAATTTAGCAATTTTGATATACGTACTAGTTTTTATTGCTTTAGGGTATTTTATACATAGGTTATATCGTAGATATTATAGAAAGCAGCAAGAACAACTCTTAAAAGAGAATGAGAAGAAGCTAAAACGAAAAAAGATCAAAGCAGAAAAAAAGCTTATTCAAATTAAAAATGAGAAATTAAATCAGGAAATAGATAATAAAAGTAGAGAGCTTGCTATATCTACAATGAGTATTATTAAAAAGAATGAATTTCTAAATGCTATTAAAACGCAACTGCAAGAGAGTAAGACGCCACAACAAGTAAATTCCGTAATTAAAACTATTGATAGGAATATTAATAATGAGGATGATTGGAAATTTTTTGAAGATGCATTTAATAATGCAGACAAAGAATTCTTAAAAAATATAAAAACAACACATCCAGATTTAACCCCCAATGATTTAAGGTTGTGCGCTTACCTGCGCTTAAATTTATCTTCCAAGGAAATAGCACCGCTATTGAATATCTCTGTAAGAAGTGTGGAGGTTAAGCGCTACCGTTTGCGTAAAAAAATGGATCTAGCACATGAAATGGGCTTAACAGATTACATTCTTAAGCTCTAGTGAACACTACACGTATTTTTTACACTACAACATTACCCATACAACAAGGTTCTTTAAGACTTCATTAAGATAAAACTATCTTAAAAGAAGAAAGGGCTTAAGGCTTATTCTCATTGCTTATATCTCTATTTATGAAGTTTTAATTACGATATGTATATTTTTTGTTGTGGTCTGTTATTATAATGATAAAATATGTCTTTATAAATTCGGAATTCTAAAACTCAACATATGAAAAACATATTTTTGTTGCTCTTAGCAATTTTTTTAACCACAACTTCTTGGGCTCAAGATTTTACAGTGAATGGTACTGTAAAGGATGGGAGCATTAATGATGTTTTGCCTGGGGTGAATGTGGTCGTAAAAAATCAAACACGAGGAACTACAACAGATTTTGATGGAAATTTTACTGTCGATAAATTAAAAGTAGGAGATGTACTTGTGGTTTCATACATAGGGTATACTACCAAAGAAATCGCAATTAAAGATTTTAATTTTATTACGATTACTTTAAGCGAAGATGTTAGTGCCTTAAGTGAGGTGGTGGTCATAGGGTATGGTACTCAGACTAAAAAAGAAATCACAGGAGCGGTTACTGTAATTGGAGCAGAAACTATTGAGCAATTGAAGCCAACGCGTATAGAGCAAGCGCTACAGGGGCAAGTTGCTGGAGTAAATATAACTTCACAATCTGGTTCTCCAGGTAGTGCATCAAATATTAGAATAAGGGGTGTCTCTACAAATGGAAATAACAACCCATTAATTTTAGTGGATGGTAATGTTATTGAAGATTTGAGTGTTGTGAATCCAGGAGATATTGAAAGTATCAATGTATTGAAAGATGCTACAGCAGGTATTTACGGAGTTAGAGCAGCAAACGGAGTTATTTTAATTACAACAAAAACAGGAAAGAAATCAACACCACTGCAATTTTCTTATGATACTTATGGAGGCTTTCAAGAAACTACCAGAAGATTACCTCTGTTAAACGCTACGGAATATGGAGTTATTAAAAATGAGGCTGCCGCGGCAAATGGTGAAGCAATTCCATATCCTAATTTAGCACTATTGGGAACGGGTACAGATTGGCAAGATGAAGTCTTCCAAAAAGCTCCAATTTTCAATCATAACTTAACGATTAGCGGAGGTACAGAAAAATCAAGATATTCTTTTGGTTCCTCTGTACTTACACAAGACGGTATTGTTGGAGGGTCTAAAGCTAATTTTACGAGGTATAATACAAGATTGAATTTCAATACGGAACTGTTTGATGGTTTAAATTTTAAAGCCAACTTAATTTATACAGGTACATTGAGAAAGACACTGGCCGAGGGAGGCTTGGGTTCTGTTTTGTTCAATGCACTCAATATTTCACCAATACTTAGTGCTACAGCTGTAGATGGAAGTTTTACTAGAGCTCTTGGGCATCCAATTGAGGTGATAAACCCATTGGCGCAATTGCAGAACACTTTCAATAGAACAAAAATTGATAAAATTAGTGGCGTATTCGGTTTAGATTATTCCTTTTTAAATAATTTTAAAGTAACCTCTAACTATCAATGGAACTATTCAGAAGTAGATTATTCTGCCTATTTTCCAATTTCAGATTTTGGAAATGTTGGAAATAATACGGTATTTGATAGAACAACTGCTGCTTACGGAGTGTCCAATGAGTTCTATAGAGATTATACTTTTGATGCTTATATAGATTATGATAAGCTCTTTAATGAGGTCCATGATTTAAAAATAACATTAGGTACTTCCGTGTTTAAAACTACAGCAGACGAGTACGGAGGAACCTATGAAGGTGTAACCAATACTACCTTGTCTGATCCTAGTTTAGAAACAGCTAATTTATTCAATGATTCTTTTGTGACCCGTTCCAATAGATTATATGATTCAAGATTACTGTCTTATTTTGCTAGAATGCAGTATAACTATAAAGGAAAATATTTACTTTCTGCAGTAGTTAGACGAGATGGTTCAACAGCATTTGGTCCAGATAATAAATTTGGTTATTTCCCTTCAGGTTCATTAGGATGGGTAGTGTCTGATGAGGATTTCTTTAAGGAGAATACTGTGCTTAATTTTGTAAAATTAAGAGCATCGTACGGAATCTTAGGTAATGATAGAATACCTGGGTTTGGGTTTGTTTCTTTATTATCAGGGGAAGGTACCTATGTGTTTGACAATGAATTAGTATTTGGACAAGCGGTAGGTAGAGTTTCTAATCCAGAAATACAGTGGGAAGAACAAACTACCTTAGATATTGGATTGGATGCAAAACTCTTTGATAATACAATTAATATTACTGCAGACTACTTTAATAAGCAAACAGATAATTTATTACTAGTTGTAGAATCTTCCGGAATTCTAGGAACCGCTGCACCAGGTGCAGGAAACCCTATTGCCAATGCGGGCTCTGTACGTAATAGTGGTTTTGAGTTTGCTATCGGTTATGAAACACCATACTCGGAAAATTTTAGATTCGGAATCAATTATAATTTCACATATCTAGAAAATGAAGTACTAAGTGTTGAAAATGGAATAGGATATGAGCAAGGCGGTAGTTTTGGAATAGGACAATCAGGTGTTTCCCGTATGGAGGCTGGTCTTCCAATAGGATATTTTTATGGACTTAAGACAGATGGTATTTTTCAAAACCAGGCAGAGATAGATGCACACCCAACTCAAATAGGCCTTGGTTCGGCAGCAGCTCCTGGAGATATTCGCTTCGCAGATGTGAACGGAGATGGCATCATTAATTTTGATGATAGTACAGATCTAGGAAATCCAATTCCTGACTTTACAATGGGTTTAAACCTCTCATTTGATTATAAGAATTTTGATTTTCAGACTTATATTTTCGCATCACTTGGTAATGATATTGTTAGAAATTATGACAGAAATAATCCTATAACAAATCAATCTGCTTATGCTTTGAATAGATGGACAGGGGAAGGAAGTACCAATGAATATCCAAGGGTAACAAATGGAGCAACTTCTAATATTTTATTTTCAGATTTTTATGTAGAAGATGGTTCATTTGTCAGAGCACAGAATATGCAATTAGGATATGCTCTAAATAGCGAGGGAATCAAGGACATGGGGATAAGCAAATTACGTTTGTATGTATCTGCTAGTAATGTTTTTACTTTTTCTAAATATAAAGGATTTGATCCATCAGCATCTTCTGGAGATCCAATAGGATCAGGATTTGATTCAGGATTTTATCCAGTACCACGTACCTACTTATTAGGTTTAAACCTTAAATTTTAATGTAATGATGATAAAAAACACTTTTTTAAAACACGTTATTGCGTTTGCCAGTATTACGATATTTTCTATATCCTGTAGTGATGACTTTGTAAATGTTGAATCAGAAGATGAAAACTCAGAAGATTTTTTCAACTCAGAAGAAGATTATCAATCGGCACTAACGGGGGCTTATGATTTGCTTCAATCTACATATCTTAATGTAATGTTGGGGGAAATTGCTTCTGATAACACTTTGGCAGGTGGTGAAAGTGCTACAGATGTAATTGGAATACAACAAATAGATGATATGTTGCATACCTCTTTAAATGTACAATTAGAAAGTATCTGGGGATGGATGTTTGCTGGCGTTAATCGGGCCAACTATGTTTTGGAATTTAAAGATAAAACCGATTTCACAGGAAAAGAAGCGCTTTTAGCAGAAGCTACATTTTTAAGGGCTTATTATTATTTTGAACTCGTGAAATGGTTTGGAGATGTTCCTTTGGCTGTAGATCAACGATTATTATTTGGCGATCAGTATTTGGTAGGAAGAACACCTGTTGCTGAGATATACGCACAAATTGAAATTGATTTACAATATGCAGTAGACAATTTACCGTATACCCAAGCACAAAAAGGTAGAATTACCAAAGGAGCAGCACAGGCACTTTTAGGAAAAGCTTATCTATATCAAGATAAATTTACCGAAGCAGCAAATGTGTTAGAAGATTTAATAAATAACGGTCCTTATGATCTTTTAGAAGACTACAGCACCATGTTTGAATTGGATAATGAAAATAATATAGAATCTGTTTTTGAAGTACAGTATACGGATAAAGAAGGCGCTGGCTTTGAGTGCTTGCAGTGTAGTGAAGGTAATGTTGCTGTTGGGTTTAATGGAATTAGAAATTATGCTGGTCCTAATTTCGAATCAGGATTTAGTTTTAATATCCCTACTCAAGAAGTCTACGATGCATTTGAAGCGGGTGATACGCGTAGAGATATTGCCATATTAAATATAGAGGCATGGGCAGAAGAAACCGGTGCAACTTTTGGAACGGGTAATGAACATACGGGATATTTCAACAGAAAATACCTTCCAAGGTTAGATGCTGCCGAAGATTCAAATACAGGAGATGCCAACCTAACAAACCCAAATAATTATAGAGCAATACGTTTTGCGGATGTCTTACTAATGGCAGCCGAAGCTTTAAACAGAGGTAGTATAAGCGATTCACGTGCGCTTATTTACCTTAACAGAGTACGGGAAAGAGCAAATTTAGATGAGGTGACCACAACTGGTTCTAGTTTAACTACCGCTATCTACCAAGAGAGAAGAGTAGAATTAGTAGGGGAGGGGCATCGCTTTTTTGATTTAGTACGAACAGGAAGAGCAGCTGAAGAAATAGATGGGTTTCAATCAGGAAAGCATGAATTATTTCCTATTCCATCTATAGAAATAGAATTGTCAGGAAACCGTTGGGATCAAAATCCAGGATATTAATAAAAAAAAATTGTAAAAATGAAGATTATAAAAAATTTAGTTATTTGCTTTTTGAGCATAATCGCAATTAGTGCTTGTACAGATGATGAAGTTTCCTATGCATTTAAAGATGTATCTGCACCTTCTAATGTTACAGCGGCATTTGATATATCTAATGATGATACGGGTACGGTAACACTTACGCCCACAGCAGAAGGTGTAACAAGTTTTCAAGTATACTTTGGAGATATAGAAGATGAGACGCCTGCAGCTATTGCTCCTGGCGAAGAGGCTTCGCACGTATATGAAGAAGGGGATTATATCATAAGAATTGTCGCCTTGAGTGCTTCAGGTCTTACGAGTGAACTTAATAAAAGCATTTCAATTTCCTTTACGCCACCATCAAACTTAGCAGCAGAGATAACGGTTGCTAATACGTATGAGGTATCTGTTACTCCTACTGCAGATAATGCTACTGTTTTTGATGTTTATTTTGGAGCAGATGCGGCGGAAGAACCAATAACGATTATGGCCGGTGAAGTGGCTACATATACTTACGCTACTGCTGGAGATTATACCATTAGAGTTGTTGCTAAAGGTGCAAGTGTAACCACTATTGAATATGAAGAGACTGTGAGTATTACAGAGCCTGTTTCTGCAACTTTAGAAGATTTTATAGGTACTTGGGTACTTGCTTCTGAGGCAGGTTCTTTTGGAGTAGGTCCTGCTATTGGTGATGTGAGTTGGTTTTCGCTAGATGCGCAAGGTATTGAAGATAGAGCATGTTTTATTGATGACGAGTATGTTTTTGGATCAGGGGGTACATTTAATACGCTATTAGGATCAGAAACTTGGATTGAAGCTTGGCAAGGAGGTACAGATTCTTGTGGAGCTCCTGTAGCACCACATGATGGTTCTGGTTCAGCATCTTATAGTTACGATGATGCAACGAGTACACTTACCCTTACGGGAACAGGAGCTTTTATAGCGCTGGCAAAAGGAACCAATAATGGCGAATTGAGCTCACCTGCTGATGCTCCAAATTCAATTACGTACAATGTCTCTTTATCAGAAGACAAAAATACTATGAATATGTATTTAGAAACTAGTGCGGGAGTTTTTTGGCAATTTAAATTAGTTAAAAAAGTTGCAGCGCCAATTGTGGGTACCTGGAGATTAGCTTCTGAGGCAGGTTCTTATGGAGTAGGTCCAGCTATCGGTGATGTGAGTTGGTTCTCTTTGGATGATCAAGGTATTATTGATCACGCATGTTTAATAGATGATGCATATATTTTTGGTGCAGATGACAGTTATTCTGTAGATTTAGGAACCGAAACTTGGACAGAAGGCTGGCAAGGTGGTTCAGATTCTTGTGCTGCCCCTGTTGCTCCTCATGACGGATCTGCGGCTGCTACCTATGTATATGATGAGTCTGCGGGTACGATTACGATAAGTGGTATTGGAGCTTATATTACCCTAGCTAAAGGAACAAATACAGGGGAGCTAGCAGCATCAGGAGATGCACCTAGTTCAATTGTCTATAATGCTACATTTATAGATAACAATACTATGAGTGTAGTGATTGAGACTGGAACAGGTTCTGGTGTTTTTTGGCAATTCAAGCTTGTAAAAGATTAATAAAAAAAAGCTATAATTATGAGAAATTTTAAAATAATCCTAATAGGTATTTTTGGGGTATTCTTCTTGGGGTGTCAAGAAGATGAGCCTGATCTAGATATTATAGTTGCCCCTTCCAATTTACAGGTATCTGTAGAATTGGTGGGTGCAGATGCAGATAATCCAAATGGAGATGGTAGTGGTACTGTAAATTTAATAGCTACTGCAGATGATGCTATTTCTTACCAGTTTGTTTATAACGGTAATAGGGAAGCAATTCCTTCTGGGGCTAAAACCTATAATTTTAGTACTACAGGGTTAAACACTTACACAGTGGCAGTTATTGCTGTTGGATCTGCAGGGTTATCTACAAGCTATTTATTAGATTTAGAGGTTTTTGCCTCGTATTCAGCTCCGGAAGAATTGTTGCAGATGTTGGTGGCAGACGGGACTAGAACTTGGCGTATTAAAGCAGAATCAGGTGGGCATTTTGGCCTTGGGCCTGTGGGAGGAAATATCCCAGCAGAATGGTACAGCGCTGCGGCAAATGAAAAGTCTGCTACAGGAATGTATGATGATCGTTATATTTTTAATGCCGATGGTACTTTTACCCACATTACAAATAGCGTGAATGATGACCCTTCTGTGGATACTAGCGGAACCATATTTGGGAGAGTAAATTTAGTAGATGAACTTGGTGCTCATAATGAAGAGGCGAATGGATCCGATATTGAAAATTATCCGTATACGGATTATAGTAACCAGTGGTCTCTTACCGCTCCTGATGGCGTAGAAACTCTTAGTTTAGGAGGTACTGCTTTTTTAGGGTATTACACAGGTGGAAACCATAAGTATAGAATATTCAGTAGAACTGCAAATGAAATGATACTGACCACTGCAGATGGTAACAGCGAATTTAACTGGTGGTTTATTTTAACAAATCAAGAAGAAGTAGAGGAAACGGTTAACGAAGAATTTGAATCAGAATTTAACACCTTGTTCTGGTCAGATGAATTTGATATTGCAGGAGCACCAGATGCTTTAAGTTGGACCTATGACCTTGGAGCAGGAGGTTGGGGAAATGGAGAATCTCAGAACTATACGAATAATTTAGAAAATGCTATCGTAGAAGATGGTTCTCTTAAAATTACGGCCAAGGCAGATGGTGTAGGAGGGTATACTTCAGCAAGGTTAAAATCTCAAGGGCTTTTTGATTTTAAATATGGTCGTGTAGAAGTTAGAGCTAAACTACCAGCAGCACAAGGTACTTGGCCTGCAATTTGGTTGTTAGGATCAAATATTGAAGATGTTAATTGGCCAGCATGTGGAGAAATAGATGTCATGGAGCAGACAGGTTGGGATAAAACGATAACATCGGCAGCCCTGCATTTTCCAGGTAATAGTGGAGGAGATGCGCCTACCAATTCTATTGATAATGAGACTTCTACAACAGAATTTCATAACTATGTAGTAGATTGGACCGCCGATGAAATAAATATTCTTGTAGATGATGAAGTTTTCTTTACACAAGCAAATTCAAGCGATTCAGTATTTAATTTAGATTTTTTCTTGATCTTAAATGTTGCTATGGGAGGAACTTTAGGAGGAGATATTGATCCTGCTTTTACGGAAGATACTATGGAAATTGATTATGTGAGAGTGTATCAATAATTGAGTTTTTTATGCTGGAGTAATTGAGAATTCATAGCTCAATTACTCCTTTTTTAGTTCAATAAAATACCGTACTATTATAATAAATTAGAACACATGAATTTCAAAGTGATTATTTGTATCGGATTGTTTTGCAATCTAGGCCTGAGTCAAGGAAAAAAGTCAAGCATTGATCAGAAGGTAGATTCACTACTTTCTATAATGACCCTCCAAGAAAAAATTGGTCAGATGAACCAATACAATGGTTTCTGGAATGTTACGGGGCCCTCTCCTAAAGATGGTGATGCAGCCAATAAATACGAGCATCTTAAAACCGGCTTGGTAGGCTCTATGTTAAATGTTACTGGGGTTGAAGAAGTACGTAAAGTACAAAAAATAGCAGTAGAAGAAACAAGGTTAGGTATACCCTTAATTATAGGTTTTGATGTCATACACGGCTATAAAACCATTAGCCCTATTCCTTTAGCAGAGGCTGCAAGTTGGGATCTTAAAGCTATAAAAAAATCATCAGAAGTAGCCGCGGCAGAAGCAGCAGCAAGCGGTATTAATTGGACTTTTGCTCCTATGATAGATATTTCTCGTGATGCACGTTGGGGTAGAGTGATGGAAGGAGCAGGCGAGGATCCTTATTTAGGGAGTAAGATTGCCTACGCCCGTGTAAAAGGGTTTCAAGGTGATAATTTAGCTTCACCCTTTACCATTGCAGCTACAGCTAAACACTTTGCAGGTTATGGTTTTTCAGAATCAGGAAGAGATTACAATACCGTAGACGTAGGTACATCAACCTTATACAATATTATTTTTCCTCCTTTTCAAGCAGCTATAAAAGCAGATGTTAAGACCTTTATGAATTCTTTTAATGAGTTAAACGGGATTCCAGCAACGGGGAATGCTTTTTTACAGCGAGAAGTACTAAAAAAAGAATGGAATTACAAAGGTTTTATGGTTTCGGACTGGGGTTCAATTAATGAGATGGTTGCTCATGGCTATGCAAAAGATGGAAAGCAAGCAGCAAATTTGGCATTGAATGCAGGTTCTGATATGGATATGGAATCTTATGTGTATGTAAAATATTTAGAAGAATTAGTAGCAGAAGGTAAGGTAGATGTCGCTAAGATTGATGACGCGGTAAAAAGAATATTACGTGTTAAGTTTGAATTAGGTCTTTTTGATGATCCTTATTTATATTGCAATACAGCACGAGAAAAAGAGGTGATAGGAAGTAAAGAGAATACAGCAGCGGTATTGGATATTGCTAAAAAATCTATTGTTCTTTTAAAGAATGAAGGTCAGCTTCTTCCTCTAAAGAAGAAAGGCTTAAATATTGCTTTAATTGGTCCTTTAGCAGCAGATAAGAATAGCCCTTTAGGTAGTTGGAGAATTGCAGGAGATGATAATACTGCGGTTTCCGTCTTAGAAGGCTTAAAAAAATATACAAAGAATACTTTAGAACATCATAAGGGTGTAAACCTAACAACAGGAGAGAACAAGTTTATTTTAGAAACCAAAATCAACACTACAGATAGAACAGGAATAAAGGAGGCTGTAGCGGCCGCAAAAAATAAAGATGTTGTAATTATGGTGCTTGGAGAATATGGTTTTCAAACAGGAGAAGCACGTAGCAGAACATCTTTAGATCTTCCAGGCTTACAAGAAGAGTTGTTAAAAGAAGTATATGCGGTTAATAAAAATATTGTTTTAGTTTTAATGAACGGGAGACCTTTGACAATTAATTGGGCACAAGAACATATACCAACAATAGTAGAAGCTTGGCATTTAGGATCTCAAAGTGGTAATGCTATTGCAGAAGTATTATATGGAGCCTACAATCCAAGTGGTAAACTACCTATGACATTCCCTAAAAATGTAGGTCAAATTCCTATGTATTACAATTACAAAAATACAGGACGCCCAACAAGTCCCGGAGGAGATGTGGTTTTTTGGTCACATTATAGTGATGTGAGTAATACACCTTTATATCCTTTTGGTCATGGGTTGAGTTACACTACGTTTGAATATAGTAGCTTAACATTGAGTGCACCGACAATGAAAGAAGAGGAGTCTATTACAGTTTCTTTTACTTTGAAAAATACAGGTAAATACGAAGGTAAAGAAGTTGTGCAATTGTATATACGTGATCTTTTTGCTAGTGTAACTAGACCCGTAAAAGAGTTAAAAGATTTTAAAATGATTACGCTTAAGCCGGGGGAATCTAAAACGATAAGTTTTGATCTTACTAAAGAGAAACTTCAATTTTACACCGCAAATAATAAGTGGGAAGTGGAGCCAGGAGCATTTAAAGTGTTTATTGGCGGAAGTTCTATCACTACTTTAGAAACAGATTTTTCAGTAGTAGAATAAAATAGGTACATGGACAACTATATGCGTTTAGCCATGCTATGTTTATCTTTTTTTGTACAAAGTTGTGCAAATAAAAAAGCATTGGTTTGGGAAGAAAACTTTGATGGAACTACTTTAGATGAACAGGTTTGGAACTATGAGCTAGGAGATGGCTGTCCAGAATTATGTGGTTGGGGTAATAATGAAAAGCAAATCTATACAAAAACTAACCACACGCTTAAAGATGGTTTTTTACATATAACTATTAAAAAGGAAGATGAAAAATATACTTCTTCACGGATAACTACCAAAGGAAAAAAAGAATTTAAGTACGGAAGAATAGAAACAAGAGCAAAGTTGCCTTTGGCTAAAGGTTTGTGGCCAGCATTTTGGATGTTAGGTTCAAATATTTCTGAAGTAGGCTGGCCCTTGTGTGGAGAGATAGATATCCTTGAATATATTGGAAGAAAACCGAATACCATATTCACAACACTGCATTTTGAGGAGCAATATGGAGAAAACGCGTATACGAAAACTACTACAATCAATGGAATTGAAGATGGTTTTCATGTATACGCTGTACATTGGTCTCCTGATAAAATAGTTTTTTTTGTAGATGATGTTAAAATGTTCGAATACGAACCAGATCATAAAACAGAACAAAATTGGCCTTTTGATCAACCATTTTTCATCATATTAAACACAGCGGTTGGTGGTAATTTGGGAGGAGATACTATTGATGATAGCATTTTTCCTCAAGAATTTATTATCGATTATATCAAGGTCTATGAAAATTAATCAGCACTTAAGTATACCACTCTTTTTTCTTGGTTACTTTGAGCGCCGCTTCAATGATGCGGATGACTTCCATGCCTTCTTTTGCGCTTACTGGAACAGGTTTATTAGCTCTAATGGCATCATAGATGGCATCGTAATACAACATATAATCACCTTTTAAAGAGGTGATTTTTTCTTTTACCACCACTCCGTTTTTTTCGGTATGTAAAATTCCTTTATCGGCATCGGGTTCTATTCCCCAATGCGGAGCATTAGGTATTTTTCCTGTCTGTAAATCTTGCTCTTGAACATCTGCTTTTGTTTTTATAAATGAACCCTTTTTACCATGTAAGATGTTTTCAGGTAAAGGTTCACGTACAAAATAGCTAGATTTGAGAATTACCCTATGTGATGGGTAAAAGAGTTTCACATCAAAATAATCACCTACTTGTGAGTTTGGTCTAAAGGCAGCGATATCCGCAAATACAGCATCAGGAGTGCCAAACAATTGTATAGCTTGGTCTATAAGGTGTGCTCCTAAATCATATAAGCTACCAACGGCTCCGGTAGGTACTTCCTTATGTACTTTTTCACTTAATTCGGGCTTATATCTGTCGTAATGAAATTCTGCTTCTACGATTTCTCCGAGTACGCCGCTATCTAACACTTCTTTTAAACTTAGAAAATCACTATCATATCTTCTATTGTGATAGACAGAGATCATAACATTTTTTTGTTGGGCTAATGCTATTAATTCTTCTGCTTCTGTAACAGTGGCGGTGAAAGGTTTTTCAACAATTAGGTTTTTACCAGCAAGAATAGTTTTTTTGGCAAATTCATAATGCGTAATATTAGGAGTATTTACCACTACTAATTCTATAGCATCATCTGCGAGTAAATCTTCAAGAGATCTAAACGTTTTAATATGTGGGTATTTATCTTGCGCTAAGTTTTTAGTTCTTTCTAAGACACCGTACAAGGTAAATTTTGGATTTACCGCTATAAATGGGGCGTGGAAAACACGGCCACTCATTCCAAAAGAACATAATGCAGTACTAATTGGTTGCATTTCAAAAAAATTATGAATTAACTAAAATATTTTTTTTCTTAAAAAGTGTGCTATTTACTGGGGTAGTTTGTTTTTTATCAGCCCATACACAAAGGTACCTAGCATGGCCGATAAAATAACGATGACCATAGCAAACACTCCAGTTCCTAAAAGCATATACATAGGGCCAGGACATGCACCTCCGAGTGCCCATCCTAATCCAAAAATAATACCGCCAATACTATTAGCCTTATAATTTTTAGCTTTTTGAGGAACGATAATTGCCTCGCCGTCAATACTTTTTATATGGTATTTTTTAATAATTTGTAAAGCGATGATACCAATGAATACCGCAGAACCAATAATTCCGTACATATGAAATGACTGAAACTTAAACATTTCAAAGATTCTATACCAAGAAACAGCTTCAGATTTCACCAAAACTATTCCAAAAAATATACCGACGAATAAGAATTTTAAAAATTTCATATTAAAAAATTAAAGGGAATAATACATAAATCATAAATAGACCTCCGATAAAAAAACCAATCACAGCAACTAAAGAAGGGAGCTGTAAGTTGCTTAAACCTGTAATAGCATGTCCAGAAGTGCAACCACCAGCATAGCGTGTGCCAAAGCCCACTAGAAATCCTGAGATAATAAGAATGGATAAGCTTTTTAACGTAAACATATTTTCTAGGCTAAACAATTCTGGAGGCAAAAGAGTTTCTCCAATATTTGAAAATCCTAAAGCCTGTAAGTCTGTTATGGTAGCTTCACTAAGAGCCATAGTACTATCATTTGATAATAAATTTGCGGCAATAAAGCCACCTATTATGGTTCCTAAAACTACTGTCAAGTTCCATTTTTGGGTCTTCCAATCAAATTTGAAAAAATCAGCATATTTTCCTGCCCCGCCAATAGTACATAGTGTTCTTAGGTTAGAGGACATTCCAAACGTTTTCCCGAAGAGTATGAGGGAAATCATAGTCACTGCTATAAGTGGCCCCGAAACATACCATGGCCAAGGATCTAATAAAAAATTCATTTTCATATTGTTTTCAGTCCGCAAAAGTACCTAAAATGAACGCTAATTTAAGAACATTCAGGTTTAATTAACGAATAGAAATAAAGCCTTTGGAATAGGACTGTAGATTAATTTTTTAATACTGGACGAGCAAAAAAATTAACTTGCGGAGTGGGTAGATTTTCTCAGAATTAATTCTGAGGGTAATACAATGGTTTTTGGTGCTGTAGTTTCATTAGATTCAATACGTTCTATTAATGTGGCTGCTGCAATTTTTCCTAATTCTGTTTCATGTTGATCTACAACACTTAAAGGCGGATTACTATTATTGGAAAGAATCCCATCAGTAAAACCAATCACAGCTAAATTTTCAGGAACCTTATAGCCTTTAGAAATGGCAAGATTCATAGCGTAAATAGCAGACAATTCATCTGCTGCTACGATGCCATCAATAATGTTAGTTTCCAAATACTGCTTAAGTGTTGTGGTAAATTCAGGATAGTCCGTAAAGTTTAAAACCTCAGGAGCTATTGTTCCTTTAAAAAATTCTGTGATAGCTTGTCTATAGCCTTTTTCTCTTTCATTGCCTACGTTGGTGCCTGAAATAGGGGAAACAAAAATAATTTTTTTATGATCAGATTCAATTAATAATTGTGTGGCATTATAGGCAGATTCAAAATCATTGATAGTTACTTTATCGCCATTAACCTTATCAGAAGTTCTATCAAACATAACCACAGGCAGCCCTTGTTCAATAGCATCATTTATTTCCTCGTAGAAATTGTTAGACTGCGTTTCTTTTGATAAAGAAATAAGAAAACCATCTACGCATCCAGAATTAAACAACTCGATGCTTTTGGTCTCCTTTTCATAAGATTCATCAGAAATACAAGTAATGATACTATACCCTTTTTTTGATACTTCTTGTTCAATACCCAATAATACTTTGGCAAAATAGTGTGCTAAAATATTAGGAATAATAACCCCTATCGTTTTTGTTTTTTTTGTTTTTAAACTTCGTGCATATATATTAGGCCTGTAATTGTATTCTTTAGCAAGGGCTTTTATTTTTTTCTTTGTTTTGGTGCTAATTTCTCGATTATCTGATAGTGCTTTAGAAATAGTAGAAACAGAAAATTCAGATATGAGTGCTAATTCTTTTAGGGTGATTTTTTTACTCATATCATAGGTAATTATTTAACGTTTACTGTAATGAACACGGTCTAATTCTCTCAAACTTTTGGCAGCTTGTTCTGCTGTAATATCTCTTTGCGCATCTGCAAACATTTCATAACCAACCATAAATTTCTTTACCGTAGCAGACCTTAGCAATGGCGGGTAAAAAGACATGTGAAAATGCCATTCTTCGTGTGCTTCATTATCAGTAGGTGCTTGATGTATACCGGCAGAATAAGGAAAACTTGTACTAAAAAGGTTATCATATTTAATGGTAAGCTCTTTAATTGTTTTTGAAAAATCTGTTTTTTCAGCATTATTCATTAAAGCAATGTTCTTAATATGTCTTTTCGGAACAATCATGGTCTCGTATGGCCAAATTGCCCAAAATGGTACTAAGGCTACAAAGTGCTCATTTTCAATTACAATACGTTCTTTGAGCTTTAATTCTTGCTCAATATAAGATAAAAGTAAACTTTTTTTATTTTTGTTCCAATAATCACTTAGATTTTTTGACTTTTTCGCAATTTCTTGGGGAATTGACTCTTGTGCCCAAATTTGTCCGTGCGGATGTGGATTGCTACAGCCCATAGTGTCTCCTTTATTTTCAAAAATTTGAACGTGATTCACATACGATAGATTGCCTAATTCCGTATACTCTTTTTGCCAAAGGGAAATTACCGCTTCAATATCATTTTCTTCCATTAAAGGTAATGTTAGCGAATGATTCGGTGAAAAACAGATCACTTTACATAAGCCTCTTTCTGATTTAGCTTGCAATAAATTATCATCAACGGTTCCAGAGGGAGTATCTGATAATAATGCCGAAAAATCATTCACAAATGAATAAGCACTCTTATAATCAGGATTTTGTCCGCCACCCATTCTTGTGTTCGTAGGGCATAAATAGCAGTTTTTATCATAGGTTGCTGTCAAAGGAATAAAAGGCTTTTCTACCTTTCCTTGCCACGGTCGTTTTGTTCTATGAGGAGAAACCAATACCCATTCTCCGGTAAGTATATTATATCTTCTGTGTGGGTTTTCGTTAAAAACTGTATTCATAATTATAGTGTTTTAAGCATAGTACCGTGAGCTGGCATGGCAATATATGCGTCTAATTCAATATTAAATTTTGATTTGTAAGCGCTAGCAATTTCAGAGATGTAGTCTTCAATGGCATCTTTATGAATTAAATTGATGGTACAACCGCCAAAACCACCTCCCATCATTCTAGAGCCAAGTATAAAATCTTTAGCACGAGAATAGGCAACCATAAAATCTAATTCAGGACAACTTACTTCATATTTGTGTTGTAAACCGTCATGAGACCCATACATTAAGGTGCCAAAAGAAGTTAAATCTCCTTGGGTAAGTGCTTCTGAGGCATGTAATACACGTTCATTTTCTTCAATGATATATGCGCACCTATCAAAAACTGTTGCGGTAATAGTATCTTTTACCGCTTCTAGCATTGATGCATCTACATCTCGTAGGGATACAACAGATGGGTTTAATGTTTTAATTGCTTCAACCCCGGTACTACATTCTGCTAATCTTGTATTGTATTCGCTATCTGCAAGGCTATGAGAAATTTTCGTATTTAATAAAAGTAATTTGTAGTCTCCTAGGTGTAAAGGGATGTATTCAGAGGCTAAGCTTCTGCAATCTAATTTAATTACATATCCAGATTTGCTCATTACAGATGCATATTGATCCATAATACCGCATTTAGTACCTACGTAATTATGTTCTGCAGCACGGGATAGATGAACAATTTGAATTTTGGATAATCCCAAATCAAACAATTCGTTCAAACCAAAAGCTAGTCCGCATTCTAAGGCGGCAGAAGAGCTTAACCCAGATCCTATAGGAAGCGTACTACTCAAAACACAATCAAAACCTTCCAGTTTATCTGTTAGTTGTTGTATTTCATGTAAAACACCTAGAATGTAATTTTCCCAACTTTCAGTACTAGGACTAATATTGTTTAATGAAAAAGTAATATTTTTTTCATTATCTAAACTATAAACATTACAATCCGCGCTGTTATTTTTTCGTAGTTTTAGCGTGATTTTCTTATCAATTGCTGTTGGTAATACATAACCAAGGTTATAATCAGTATGTTCACCAATTAAATTAATACGTCCAGGCGATTCAACAATTAAGTCTGGGGTAAAGTTGATATAGAAGCTCATAATTCAGGAATTAGAATCACAAATATAATAAATGTATTTATTACATTTATTATATTTGGTAAAAAATTTTCATTTGGAAGAAAGTAGATATGCATTGGCATCTAAATTATATGTAGCGGTAGATTGTATAATTTTTGGTTTTGATGACGGAGAACTAAAGATATTAGTATTTAATAGACAAGTAGCGCCTTTAAAAGGAATGTGGTCGCTTATAGGTAGTTTCGTTTTAATCAATGAATCTGCTGAAGCTGCAGGTAAGAGGGTTTTAAAAGATTTTACGGGATTAGATGATATTTTTATGGAAGAATTGAAAACATATTCTGATGTAGCGAGAGACTCTGGAGCACGTTGTATTTCAATAGGGCAGTATGCGCTGATACGGTTAACCGAAAAAAACACCAATTTAGCTGCTAAGTATGGTGCTAAATGGTTTGAAGTTTCAAAAGTGCCAGATTTAGTTTTAGATCATAACCAAATGGTAGCTGATGGGTTACAGCGATTAAGAAATGTTGCCCAGTTTTACCCTATTGGCTTAGAGTTACTTCCAAAGAAATTTACGATCCCACAACTTCAAAAGTTGTATGAAGAAATTTTTCAAAAAAAAATGGATACACGTAACTTTAGAAAGAAACTCTTATCGCTGAATATTCTTATTCAATTAGATGAAAAAGATAAATCTGGTTCTAAAAAAGGAGCTTTTTTATATGAATTTGATTATGCGAAATATAGAAAATTAAAAAATAAAGGATTTAGCTTTTCACTTTTCAAAGTTTAATTATTTTCTAATCCTCGCTTATGACCCCAGAAGGCATAATAAAGAATAAATACATAACATGGTACTAGTATCCAATAGCCAAAGGTTGCTGCTTGAGCGGTAGCGGAAGCTTCGGTTATAGCAGAGGCTACATAGGCTTCTTTTTTATGATCAACTAATGCTCCATATAGTAAAGGTAATATGGCCCCTCCAGATATGGCCATAATTAATAATGCAGCACCTCTTTCTGTGAATTTTCCTAAACCGGTTAATGCTAAAGGCCAAATGGCAGGCCAAACTAAGGCATTTGCAATTCCTAAAGCGGCCACAAAAAGAACAGAGATAAAACCAGAGGTACTTACAATACATAAGGAAAATACAATACCTATAATAGCACTTGCACGAAGTGCAAAAGCCTGACTTATGATTTTAGGAATAAGGGCAACACCAAGAGCATAAGTGGCCACCATAGCCATTAGGGTAAATAGGGTAAAAAATTTAGCACGTTCTACAGGAATATCTAATGATATCCCGTATGCTATAATAGTATCTCCTGCAATAACTTCAACACCAACATATAGGAATAAAGCAAAAACACCCAACCATAAATGTGGAAATTGAAAAATACTTGTTTTTGTTTTATGACCTTCCTTTGGTACTTCTATAGGCTGTGCGGTTACATTTGGTAAAGGAGCTTTTAAAATTAGTAGTCCTAATATAAAAAGTACTATTGCCATAATAATATAAGGTATTACCACACTATCTGCCATCGTATTGAGTACCGTTATTTTTTCTTCAGCACTAACGGTTGCTAATTGTTCTTTAACCCCTCCTATTCCAGATAATAGAATAGCTCCAAAAATAACTGAGCCCAATCCTCCAGCTACTTTGTTCGCAATTCCCATAATTGCAATTCTCTTAGCGGCACTATCTATAGGCCCTAAAATGGTTATGTATGGGTTAGAGGCAGTTTGTAAAAGTGTCATTCCTGCGCCTTGTATAAAGATTCCAGTTAAGAAAATCCAATAGGTTCTAGCCTCTGCTGCAGGAATAAAAACCAAAGCCCCTACGGCCATAATGATTAATCCAAGAGACATTCCTTTTTTATATCCAATCTTTTTTAAGATATAAGAAGCTGGTAATGCCATGACCACAAATGAAATATAAGATGCCGAAGCCACTAAATAAGATTGTGTATCTGTCAGTTCGTTGATGGTTTTCATAAATGGAATTAAAGCTCCATTGATCCATGTAACAAATCCGAAAATGAAAAATAACCCAGCAATAATAGCTATAGGGACTAACGTGTTATTTTTAGGAGTAGTTGATGCGGGCTGGTTTGTGGTCATATCAGAAGTAAGTTTTTCTTTTTTTTGGCTGGTGTTAAAGCTACAAAAAACAATGTAATAGAAAACATGTTGTGTTTTTTTAAATAATAATTGAGATCAAATCATTCTATCTCATTATTCCATGTAGGCCAAGGACTACAGCAGCTTTTAAACATTTGTTCTAGTTTAATAATCATCTATTACCTAAGAATCATTTTAATATTTTGAATTTGCAGATTCAACTAACAACTTAAAATTATGAGTAAAATAATGATGTTAAAAGAAGGGCGAAGCCTTAGCAGGTACTTAAGTGCATTGCTGCTATTTTTTGCTTTTATGAGTATGAATGGGCAATCAAAAACGGTCACAGGAGTAGTATCCGATGCAAACGGGCCATTGCCAGGAGTTAACGTAATTGTTAAAGGAACCAGTAATGGTACCCAAACAGATTTTGATGGTAATTTTACACTTACCTCAGTGTCCTCAGGAGAGGTATTGCTTTTTACGTATATAGGATACAAGAAAAGCGAAGTTACCGTGGGTAGTTCTTCTAATCTAGCAGTTACTTTAGAAGAAGATACGCAAGCTTTAGATGAGGTTGTAGTCGTTGGGTATGGGACGCAGAAAAAATCAGATTTAACAGGTTCTGTTGGGCAGGTTGATGGAGATGATATTGATAAGTACACCTTTTCTGATGCATCCCAAGCCTTACAAGGTAGAGTAGCGGGTGTAAATGTAGAAGCTAATGGTGGTGCTCCTGGAGCTAATGCCATTGTAACCATTAGAGGGGCAAGCACATTATCAGATGTAGGCCCGCTTTATGTGATTGATGGTATGTTCACAGACAACATGAATTCTTTAAACCCTGCAGATATAGCAACAATTTCTGTATTAAAAGATGCTTCTGCTGCTGCAATTTACGGTTCAAGAGCTGCAAATGGGGTAATTCTTATTACCACTAAAAAAGGTGCAATTGGTAAAGTAGGGGTAGATTTAGATTACAGTTATGGGTTTCAGCAGTCCGTTAATAAATTGGACTGGGCTAATGCAAGGCAATATGCAGACATCGTAAATCGTGCAAGAGATAACGATGGTAACCCTAGATTTCCAGCAAACGATTCGCAATTTAATCCTAATATCAATAGTGATATTCAAGAAGCAAATTTAAGAACGGCACCTATATTAAACGCGAATGCAAGAATTTATGGAGGTAGCGAAAATGTACGTTTTAGCCTTTCGTTAAACCATTTAGAACAAGATGGTATAATTAAAGAGTCTGATTATACAAGAACAACAGTACGATCTAATGCAACCTTAAATTTTGGAAAGTTTAAATTAGAAAATACCATAGGCTTAACCAGGTCTATTGATAATCCTAATACCTATTTTAATAAAGAGAGAGATCTTTTGCCAACTATTAATATTTATGACGCAAACGGAAATTTTAGTGCTAGTGATATTCCAGATGTAGACGGAGCTCCTACTTTAGCTTCTTATTACGGTATAGGGAATATAGGAAACTCTTTAGCGCTTGCAAGTCTAGAAGACAGAACAGTTACAAGTAATTCTATTTTAGGAAGTATAGCTGCTTCTTATGAGATTTTTGATGGCTTAACGTATAAACTAAATTTAGGTTTAGATGCATCGTTCACTAATAATTATAGATTTACACCAACCTACCTCTTAAATGCAGGTACGGTAGGAAATCAGCAATTTGCAGAATTAAGAGAAACAAATAACAATTTTATTTCTTCTTTAATAGAGCATACCTTGGCTTACAATAAACTTATAGGTAAGAGTAATGTAAATGCAATTATTGGGTATACAGATCAGGTTTCTAATACACGATCTTTAGGTGTTGTGGCTAGAGGGTTTCCTTCAAATGATGTTCGTGTAGCTTCTGCGGCGGAAGATAGAGCAGAAATGCCATCATTAGATTTAACTAAAGCAATTCGTTCTTATTTTGGTAGAGTAAGTTATACTTATGATAGTAGGTATTTGTTAACCGCTACCGTACGTCGTGATGGGTCTTCATTATTTAAAGATGGCTTACGTTGGGGTACTTTTCCTTCTGTAGCTGTTGGATGGAATATCAGTAATGAAAAATTTATGGAAGATGTTACGGCCATTTCTAACTTAAAAATAAGAGCTAGTTACGGTGAAGTAGGTTCAGATAACGTATCTATCTATGCTATTAGCCCAGAATTGAACTTAAACAGTGAATATCCTTTAGGTACAGATCAAGAAAGACAAACTGGATACTCCATTACCAAAGGTGTAAATGATGATATTACTTGGGAAACCAGTAAGACTACAGATATAGGTTTAGAATTTGCAACGTTCAATAATAAGTTGCGTTTTACGATGGATTATTTTAATAAGAAGTCTGAAGATGTATTAGTAGAACTTGCTTTACCATTATATACTGGGTTTGGTAATAGAGTACCTTTCAATACGGCAAGTATTACCAATAAAGGTTTTGAGTTTTTAGCAGACTATTCTGATAATGTAGGGGAGTTAAACTTTAATATAAGTGGAAACTTTACGGTATTGAGTAACGAGGTAACTACGTTGGGTGATGCTACTCCAATTATAGAAGGACAGTTTACTTCAAACGGTTTAAAAGGCACAAAAACTGATGTTGGGCAGCCCGTATCATCTTTCTTTGGGTATGTTACCGACGGTATCTACCAAACAGATGCAGAAGCTGCAGCGGCTAATGATTCTTTCAGCCCACAGGCAGGAGATATTCGTTTCAAAGATTTAAATGAAGATGGTCAGATAGATACGGAAGATCAACAATTTTTAGGAAATCCTTCTCCAGATTTAAATTATGGAATTAATATTTCAGCAGATTACAAAGGGTTTGATATTAATTTATTTTTTAATGGTGTTGCGGGTAATAAAATATTGAACTCAAATTTATACCGTGGTTATTTTGATACAGAGGGTAACTATTTAGCAGGTGCTTTAAATGCTTGGACGCCACAAAACACAGCATCTACTATTCCTAGAAATACATTGTTAGATCCTGGATTTAATAGACGTATGTCAGATTTTTACTTAGAAAAAGGAGACTATATTAGATTGCGTAATGTACAACTTGGTTTCAAACTTCCTGAAGATGTTATCAATTCTGTAGGCTTATCTAAGCTTAGATTGTATGTATCTGCTAGTAATTTATTTACCATCACAGACTATTCAGGATATTATCCAGAAGTGGGTAGAAATAATAGAGGAGGTTCAAGAAGAATCTTTAGTTCTGGTGTAGATGAAGGTGCTTACCCAACAGCAAGATCATTTCAATTAGGTATACAAGCATCATTTTAATCATAAAATTAATAACATGAAAAAAAGAAATATAAAAGCAAGCTTGTATTTATCACTGTTCGTTATGGCAGTCGTAATATACGGTTGTAGAAAAAACGAGATATTAGATACTGAAAATCCAAATGCGGTAACTCCTGATTCATTTTGGAATACAGAAGAAGATGCCGTTAAAGGTATCGTGGGCGCCTATAGTCCGTTTACACATATATGGTATTACAGTCGTTTTGAAATCTTCTTATCAGATTATAGAGATGATGTTGTAAATGCTTTTGGAACATCGGAGCGTACGGCTGCGGGTTCTTTTAACGGGGTGTCAACATCAAACGGAGCATTTTGGGTATGGAGTACTATGTTTCAGGGTATAACTAGAGCAAATGAAGTATTAGCCAATGTTCCAGAAATTGAAATGAATGGAGATACAAAGAACAATATCTTAGGTGAAGCGTATTTCATCAGAGCATTTAACTATTTTAATTTATTAAATAATTGGAAAAATGTGCCTTTGATTACAGATCCAATTAGTGAATTAGAAAACCCTAAAAGCTTGTTGCAAGAAGATCCTGCAAAAGTTTGGGCACAAATAGAATCAGATTTAATGAATGCAGAGGAGCTGTTACCAGATTCTTGGCCTACTCAATATACTGGTAGAGTTACTGCTGGTGCAGCAATAGGTTTATTAGGTAAAGTGTATTTATATCAAGGAAAAGATTCTGAGGCTAAAACAGAGTTTTTAAAAATTATGGATGGCCGTTATGAGTTAATGGCAGACTATTCAGCAAACTTCACACAAGCTTTTGAAAACAATAAAGAATCATTATTTGAAATTCAATTAGTGAATGACGGTAGCCAAGGTTGGGGTGGTGATGCTCCTGGTACAGGTAAAGGTGCAGCCTTTCATCCAGATATAGCACCTAAAGGATTTACAGGTCAAGATGGGATGCGTATTAATCAATGGGTATTAGATTTATTTCTAGACGAGCGCACGGTGAATGATGAAATAGACCCTAGAGCTTTTACAACATTATTTTTTGACACAGATGAGGTTACTAATTATGAAGGTAAGGAGTTAAAATCTGTGACTTATGGGGAAAAAAGCTACCAAGATGTATACCCAGGTGAAGATGGTGTTTGGGGTAACAAATGGTTAGATATAGCGTTTGGAGAATATACAGGCTCTCAAGATAAAGGATGGCATCAATCTGGTAATAACTTAAGATTATTACGTTATTCTGATATTCTTTTAATGTTTGCAGAAGCAGAATTTAATTTAAGCGGTTCTTCACAACCTGCATTGGATGCAATCAATGAAGTGAGAGCAAGAGTAGATATGCCTGCATTCACGAGCATTACCATGCAAGACATTGAAGACGAAAGAGTAAAAGAACTTAGTTTAGAAAGAACACGTTATTTTGATTTATTACGATGGGACAAAGTGCAATCTCGTATTGTTGCTAATCCAGAATTTAAATCTGAAAGTGGTGGAACATCATCTTACAAGCCTGGGAAAGAATATATCGATATTCCTCAGAATGAAATTGATGCAAATCCTAATTTCAAACATAATCCTGGATACTAATTTGTCTGTTTTATAACTGCGTTCATTTCTAAAGAACACAGGAGAATATTTTTTATTCAATAAAGAGGGACTATTTTTATAGTCCCTCTTCGTTTTTACGAAGCGTTTATCAACCTAAAACCAATCTAATCTATGTGGATTAAAAAGCTTTTTCTTTTAATCGGAATAGGAACCGTTTTATATTCTTGTACTACAGAAGTAAAACAATTTGAATTAATTGAAGCAGAGGACTCTGGCATTGAATTTGTCAATAAAATTCAAGAATTAGATACCTTACATTATTTCAATTTTCCATACATGTATAATGGAGGAGGCGTAGGGGTGGCCGATTTTAATAATGACGGATTAGAAGATGTTTTCTTTTCGGGGAACATGGTATCCTCTAAATTGTACATCAATAAAGGCAGTTTTAAATTTGAGGACCACACTCAAAAAGCAGGTCTAGAAACCAACGTATGGGTCATGGGAATTTCTATTATCGATATCAACCAAGATGGTTGGCAAGATATTTATTTAAGCGTTGGTGGTCATGCAAGAGGAGTAAAGCGCAAGAATAAATTATTTGTAAATAATGGCGACCTTACATTTACAGAAATGGCAGGTGAATATGGTCTAGATGATGACGGCCATTCTACTCAAGCTGCGTTTTTTGATATGGATAATGATGGTGATTTGGATATGTATCTCTTAACCCATGCCAATGAACCTACAGCGAATATTGATAAAATTTATACGCTTACCGATGGTACGGGCCCCAGTACAGATCGGTTATATGAAAATATAGGAATTGAAAATGGACATCCAAAGTATCAAAATAGTTCTACAAAAGCAGGCGTAACTATTGAAGGGTATGGTCTTGGAGTATCTGTTACTGATATCAATCAAGATGGTTGGTTAGATCTCTATATTACAAATGATTTTATTGCTGATGACATTCTGTATGTAAACAACCAAGACGGGACTTTTACAAACAAAGCAAAAGAGTACTTTAAACAAACAAGTAGAAATAGTATGGGTATTGATGCTGCCGATATTAATAATGATGACCTTATAGACTTTATAACCTTAGATATGCTTCCTGAAAGTAATCTTAGGAAAAAAACAATGACCTCTAACATGAATCATGAACATTATAAAGATGTTTTAAAGAATGATTTCTCACCTCAATTTATTCGAAATGCATTGCAATTGAATAGAGGGCAAGGCGCAAATAACCACCCTGTGTTTAGTGAAGTAGGACGCTTGGCAGGCGTATATGAAACAGATTGGAGTTGGTCTCCTTTAATTGCCGATTTTGATAATGACGGACAAAAAGATGTATACATTACCAATGGTTTTATGCGGGATATTACTGATCATGATTTTCAGGAATATTCAAGTCAGTCTAACGTTTTTGTCAAAGGTACCGGGAAGTTGTCCAAAGAGGATTTACTAAAAAAGCTTAAAAATTTAGAAAGCGTTTACTTGCCTAATTATATGTTTCAAAATAATGGCAATCTAAGCTTTACAAATCATACGGAAGATTGGGGAATGAATCAGGCCTCACTTTCTAATGGTTCTGCTTATGCCGATTTTGATAATGATGGCGATTTAGATCTTGTTATGAATACCATAAATAGTACGCCGTTAGTATATAAAAATAATAGCAGACAACTAAATAAGAATCATTATCTGAAACTACAACTAAAAGCAGATAAAGGAAATAGAGATGCTGTAGGAGCGCAGCTAACTCTTTTTATGCCTAACGATACAAAGATTCATCAAGAAATTACACCTATACGGGGGTACTTATCTACATCATCGGTAAAAGCTACTATTGGTGTAGGTACTATTTCAAAGATTGATTCTGTGCATATTAAATGGCCTGGAGGTACTTTTGAGAGATTGGGGAGCTTACAAATAGATACATTGTATACCGTAGTAAAGGGAGAAAATGAGTCGCTTAATTTTCCCGTATTACAGTCTAAAAATTTCTTAGTATCAGAGATTAGTGCTGCTTTAAATTTTGAATATACTCATATAGAGAATGAAGCAAATGACTTTAGGCATGAACCCTTACTTTTACACTTAAATGACTATTTTGGACCGGGAATAGCTGTGGGAGATATTAATGGCGATGGTACGGATGATGTATATATTGGTGGCGCACGAAACCAAAAAGGAGCTTTTTTGATTCAGAAAGACGGGAAATTTAGTACCCATGAATTAGTAGATTCTGAAAAGTACGAGGATCTAGGAGCACTGTTTTTTGATGCAGATCAAGATGGCGATTTAGACCTTTATGTGGTCAGTGGCGGGAGTTCTGTAAAGTACTATGATAAAGGGCATTATCAAGATAGGTTATATAAGAATGATGGTAAGGGTAATTTTGTTTTTGATAAAGAAGCATTACCCCTATTAAAGGCGAGCGGTTCTTGTGTGGTTGCATCAGATTTTGATGATGATGGAGATTTAGATCTATTTGTAGGTGGAGCCGTAGAGCCAGATAATTTTCCTCTAAGTCCTAATAGTTATTTGTTAGAAAATAATGAAGGTAAATTTACAGACGTGACCTACAAAGCACCAGGATTACAAAATGTAGGTATGGTAAGAGCTGCTTTATGGAGCGACTATGACAATGACAATGATTTAGATTTACTGTTGGCAGGGGAGTGGATGCCGCTTGTAATTTATAAAAATACAGCTGGGAGTTTTGAAAGGGTTACAAATACTACATTAAATGAGTACTCCGGAATGTGGAATAGCATTACTGGAGCAGATTTTGATAGCGATGGAGACATTGATTACATTGCAGGTAATTTAGGGGCCAACACAGCCTATAAAGCAAGCAAAGAGCAACCTTTGCGTATGTATGCTAAAGATTTTGATCAGAATAGTAGTATGGACCCTATAATAACTAGGTATATTCAAGATGTTGAGGTTCCTATTGCTCCAAGAGGGGCCTTAGGCGGACAACTACGGCAATTGTATAAAACGTTTCCTTCTTATAGTACGTATGCCAATGCGAGTAGTGCAGATTTTTTAGCTGTTTTAGATACTACGGGTATGGCTGTTTTTGAAGCCAATTATACTAACTCTAGTTATCTTGAGAATTTAGGGGATGGAAATTTTAAGGTTACACCATTACCTCTAGAAGCGCAGTTTGCGCCATTATTTGGAGTACAGGTTTTTGATATAAACCAAGATGGAAACCTTGATGTCTTAGGGGTTGGGAATTATTATGAGACGGAAGTAATTTCGGGAAGATATGATGCTGGTAAGGGTATTGTCTTGTTAGGCGATGGTGAAGGGGGCTTTTCTAGTGAAACGCTAAACACTACAAATTTTCTGGTAGATAGTGATGCCAAAGCGTTAGCACTATTAAAGATTGAAGACCGTATGAGTTGGGTGGCTACGAGTAGTGCAGGTAAAACTCTAGTGTTTGCTCTCACGGATAGTTTAAACAATCAACATATTGATTTTGAAAGAGAGGAGCAATATGCATTAATTTATAAAAAAAATGGTACAATAGAAAAGCAAGAAAATTATAAAGGTTCTGGGTATCTTTCACAATCATCGCAAATAGTTTTTTGCAATGTTGCTATGGTAACTAAGATAGAATTCTATAAAGAAAATGGAAGTTTAGAAAGAACTTATTCTCAAAATAAATAAGTTCTTTAAACTTCGGTTTAAAAAAGGTTTTATTTAATTAAATGTTTTTTGAAATCAGTGACATCCTCACAGCAAATTTGTTCCATAACTTGCTGTAGTTCTGTTTTTAATAAAGAGATGGTATGATCTCCACCTTGTTTTCCTAGGGCTGCAACACCGTACATAAACGAACGACCCATAAAAGTAAATGCAGCTCCAGAAGCCATGGTTCTTGCTACATCAGGCCCAGAACGTATACCGCTATCCATCATCACGGTAATTTCATGACCATATTTCTCTGCGATTCTAGTTAATGGTTTTATGGTAGACTCTCCAGCATCTAGCTGTCTGCCGCCGTGGTTAGAGACAATTAAGCCATCTAAACCTAGTTGGATAGCTTTTTCTGCATCGGCTTCATTAGCGACACCTTTAAGCACTAATTTACCAGGCCACATATCGCGAATGGGTTTTATTTTTTCTTCATTAAGCCTACCCGTAAAAGTCTGATCCATGAATTTGCCTAATTGTCTTAAATCTAAGTTTTTAGGCATATATGGTTTTAAGGTTTCAAAACTTGGTTGCCCATGTTTTAAAGTTTCTAAAGCCCAATGTGGTTTGCCTAAAACTTGTAATATATTTTTAAATGACATTTTTGGAGGCATGGCTAGGCCATTTCTAATATCTCTTGGTCTAAAACCGAAGGTAGGTACATCACAGAGAATAACTAGAACAGGGCATTCTGCTTCTGCGGCTCTTTTAATTATATCATCTCTCAATCTATTTTCAGTAGGGTGGTATAATTGAAACCAAGCATTACCTTCTGTAATCTCAGCAATTCTTTCTATACTACTCGTAGAGACCGTACTTAATACAAAAGGTACGTTGTGTTCAAATGCAGCCTTTGCCAAAATTTCTGGAGCATTTGGCCACATTAATCCTTGCAAGCCTACCGGTGCTATCCCAAATGGAGCATCGTAAGTTTTTCCAAAGAGTTCAGTTTTCATGGAAGAACCACTGTGCTTGCTTAAGTAAGAAGGTAATAATTCTACTTTTCGGATTCATTTTGGAGGTCATATGCATATTAATGATACTGGAGTAAGAACAAGCGATAAAGGCAATACCTTATTTAATATTCAAACGCCTTCATTAGCAGCATATGCTCCAGGCTATAAAATATTAAAGATTCATTCTAAAACGGAGTTTGAAGTAGAAACGGTAGTGATACAGTCCGCAAAAAACTTCAATAGTTTGTTTCCATTATATGAACAAGAATATGCTTATTTAAAAGAAACGGGAGCAAAAAATATATGGGATAAGACTATATTGACTACCAAAAATTACAAAGATTTTACGAAATGGCATTTGATGGAATTAGTACGACTCCGGTTTTTGCCTGATGATTGGCCAAAAGAATTTTCAGAAGCTGTTTTAAGAAAATCGGGAGCAGAATTAATGGTGGTAC
Organism: Cellulophaga algicola DSM 14237; assembly: GCF_000186265.1. Taxonomy (NCBI): domain Bacteria; kingdom Pseudomonadati; phylum Bacteroidota; class Flavobacteriia; order Flavobacteriales; family Flavobacteriaceae; genus Paracellulophaga; species Paracellulophaga algicola. The sequence continues at coordinate 534,332 of NC_014934.1, read as the reverse complement.
AATCGGATCATCCTGAAAATATAAAAGCGCAATTAAAAGTTGATAATTTAGTTTTAGAAGATTTTGAAACGTGGACAGGTTTTGATATGATTTACGATTTTTATAGATTAAGAAGTGCAGATGAACTGGCACTTTCTGATATTGGTGCTAATCGCTTAAAACAATATGAGTTTGTATGCCAGCAATTTAAAAAATCAGAAAATAAGACATATCAGCTTTGGGCTCAAATATTTGAAAAAACCAGAAAAGGACAACCTGCTAATCATTTTAAGATAGACTTAAAGTCAGACAAGATAACTAGGATTGAGTCCAAATAATAAGGGGGTATTTCAATTCGCTTTTGTAAATTTAGCATTAACTCAACTTAAGTATTAAAATCAATAGATGCGAAACATTGTTGCGATAACATTTTTTGTACTATTTTCTGTTTTGTGCAGTAATGCACAGAATATAAAATTTGAACATTATAATGATGATAGCGGATTGTCACATAATTCGGTGCGTCATATTGTTCAGGATAAATATGGTTTTTTATGGTTAGGTACTTTTTCTGGCTTGAATAGGTTTGATGGGTACGAGTTTAAATCTTATTTGAGTACCTCTACAGGAAGTAATAAAATTTATAACGATGATATTACTGCGCTAGTCTTAGATGAAGATAATAATAACTTATGGGTTGGAACTAGAAATGGCTTAACCCTTTTTAAAACAGATACACAGACCTTTACTACCTATTTACCAGAAAAGGATAACCCAAATAGTTTGCCGGATGCGGAAATAAGATCGGTATATGTAGATAAATTTAAACGGGTTTGGGTAGGTACAAAAACAAAAGGCCTTTACATTTTTAATCCTGAAGAGGAAAGTTTCAAAAAAGTTGAAATAGATAATTTTAACTATGTAAAAGAAATTTTTGAAGATAAAAACGGCTATATATGGGTAGGAAGTTATGGTACTGGTGGTGTAGCAAAAATTACTTTAGATACAAACGGTGAAATTGCTCAAAAAGTAACGTATACACTTTCTATTCCTAATTCTATTGAAAAAAATCCATACTTAAATTTCATCTATGAAGATGCTAAGTCTGATATATTTATTGGTACTAGAGAAGGCTTGTATAAACTTAATAAAACAACGAACGAATTTTTAAACCTTGAAATTGATGATGTAGAGGTTAAAGATAGTTTAGGGCCTTATTTTTTATCGGTCATACAGGCGCCAGATGGCAGGTACTGGTTGGGTACTTTAGGAGGTGTAATTGTTTGCAACCAATTAGAAGATATTAGTAAAGGCGAATTTAAATGGCATTATTCTGTTTTGCCTGATGATAATTCATTGGTAGATAATTTGGTTTCAGCTTTATATTTTGATGCTTCAGGAATTTTATGGATTGGTACAGAAGACGGCTTAGATAAATACGACCCTTTTGAAAATCAGTTTAATATTAATAAAGACATATCACTTCATATTAATAATCAAGTACCAAGAATTCGAGGCTTTAATAAAACCTATGATGGTAAGGTTATCGTAGCTACGCGTCATAACGGATTGTTTATTTCAGATGAAGATAGTTTTGCACCTTTATATAACAATCAGAAAGATATTGCGAGTATCTATTCTTTAGATGGAGAAGTATTTTATTGTGGTTTATGGAACGGGAAATTACTAGTCTATGATTACAAAAAAAATACTTCAAAAGTAGTTAGTGTAGGTTTTGAACAATCACCCATTTTTGCATTTGAAAACTTAGAAGATAATAAATTAATTATAGGTTCTTTTGGAGAAGGTGCTGTTATTTTTAATACAGAAACTCTTAAAAAAGAAGAGGGTACTAAAACGCTATTGAAAGGATTTCAGATTAATGAAATTATTACAGAAACGGATACACTTATCTGGTTTGCGACAGAGACTGGAGTTGTAAAATATGAACGAGGATCAGATTCTTTTGAATTCTACAAGAGATCTCTAACAAATAATGAAAGTTTACCACATGATAATGTAAGTGATATTATGTTTGATAATGAGGGTAAATTATGGGCAGCAACTAGGCAGGGAATTAGTTGGTTTAAGCCTGAAAGTAATAATTTTATACCGTTAAAAGAACCAAAAGAGCTTCAAGGAAAATGGGTGACCGATATGCTTACCGATGCGAATGGGGATATATGGTTAAACATGAATAACAATAGTGTTGCAAGATTAAAGTCTAACCTAAAAAGTTATAATATTTATAATGTAAACAGTGGTAATCGTCTAGATGTTTTTAGTTCAAGTGGATTTTATAATTTTGGAAATTCTAATATTTATTTAGGAGGTAAAAACGGAATTATATATTTCTCACCCTACACCATTAGAGAAAATCAAATAGCTCCAGAACCGGTAATTACAGAATTTAAAATCCAGAATGAAGTAGTGTATCCTGGAACAGAAATTAATGATCAAATACCTCTAGAAAAAGATATAAATGAAGCTAGAAACATCGTTTTAAATTATAAAAACAGAAACTTTTCGTTACAATTTTCGATGCCATCCTATGCAAATGAAAAACTGAATAAGTTTGAATATATGTTAGAGGGTTTTGATGATAATTGGATTCCGACAACGAGTAATTCTAGGACCGTACAGTATACTAATTTATTTCCTGGCGATTATGTTTTTAAAATAAAATCTAGCAATAGTGATGGTTTTTGGAGTGATGAAGTGTCTTACCTTATTAAAATAGAACCTCCTTTTTGGCTAACCTACCAAGCATTACTTTTAGTTTTCGTGCTTCTAATTAGTATTGGTTATTTAATTAGAAGAGATATGAAAAATAGGCTTCGATTAAAGCAAGAATTAGTCACCGAAAAAGTAAACAGGGAGCGCGATGTAAAATTGAATAATGAAAAACTCCGTTTTTTTACCAATATCTCGCATGAACTGAGAACACCTTTAACGTTAATATTAGGCCCGGCAAAACAATTGCTAGAAGAGGCAAATGAGAATAGTAGTGATTATCAAAAAAGTAGGTTTAATCTTATTCATCAAAATGCCAGTAGACTTTTAAATTTAGTGAATCAAGTGCTCGATTTTAGAAAAGCACAAACGGGAGAATTAAAGCTGAAAGTTTCTAAAACGGACATCCTTTTATACACGAAAAACACCTTTGATTCTTTTAAAGAGTTTGCCTATAATAAAAATATAGAGCTGAATTTTAATAGTGAGCATGAAACTCTTTTTGGTTGGATAGATAGAGATAAGTATGATAAGATATTATACAATTTATTATCTAATGCGATAAAATTTACCAATAAGTACGGGCATGTAGATGTTTTTATTCGACTTAAAGGAGAGGCTAGCGAAGTGCTGGTTATAGAAGTGAGTGATGATGGTATCGGGATACCATTAAAGAGCCAAGAAAAAATATTTAATAGATTTTATCAAGCTACCAATAGTAAAGAAAATAACACAGGTTCGGGTATTGGTTTATCTTTAGTCAAATCATTAGTAGAGTTGCATAAGGGGAATATTAAAGTAGAAAGCGAACCCAACCAGGGAAGTGTTTTTACATTTGAAATCCCTATAAATAGAAAAAGCTATTCTAAAAAGGAAGTTTTTGAGTTTGTTTCTAATACAGAAAAAGAAGAAGTAACTGCATATATTCCCCAAAAGAAAGTAACGACGAATACAGCTATAAAGGAGAAAATACTAGTGATAGAAGATAACACTGAACTCCGAAAGTATTTAATAGATTACCTCTCTGATTATTACAAAGTATATGAAGCTGAAAACGGAGAAGAAGGATTAAAGATTTGTAGAAAAATAAAACCTATGTTGTGCGTAGCAGATGTAATGATGCCTATTATGGGGGGACTTGAATTCTGTAATGAATTAAAAAATGATGAATTTATAAGTCATATTCCTGTAGTGCTATTAACAGCATTATCAGAAAATGAAGACAAAGTAAAGGGGTATGAAGTGGGGGCAGATGCATATTTAGTAAAGCCTTTTGATCCATCGCTCTTAAAGTCTGTTATTGTAAACATTATCAAAACCAGGCTAGAACTAAAGACTAAATTTTCTGATGAAGTAGAAAGTGAAGTTGGTTTGCTAGCCCATTCTCCTATAGATAAAGCGCTGATAGAGCAAATAACAAAACTTATAGAAGAGAATCTAGATAAAGCAGACTTGACTACGACCTATTTATGTCAAGAATTAGGTATGAGCTCTTCAAAATTATACCGAAAAATAAAGGAGCTTACAGACTTAGCTCCTAATGAATTTATTAGAACTATCCGATTAAAGAAATCTGCTCAATTATTGAAAACAAAAAAATACAATGTTTCCGAGGTTACCGATTTAATTGGTTTTAATGACCCGCTTTATTTTAGTCGCTGTTTTAAAAAACAGTTTGGTTTCCCCCCAAGTAAATTGCTGAAATAGTGGGTTTTAGTTTTTTGTTTCTTCTTTAAAAATCCATGTTTTTGGTGTTTTAGTCCATTTGTTTACCGTATTTATATTTTAAATTGCCTAGTGTAATTATGGTTTTAATTACATAGACTCAACATTTAAAATTAAAGATCGTAATGGAAGAATCATTGAATAGCAATCATAAAAATCCAATGGATAACATTGATGATTGGGAAGACAACTTATTAGAACGTTATCCTGATCCTGTAGAAGCTGTAAAAGAAAAAGAAGAGTTTAGGAATTATGTAGATTCTGAAAGGTTAGATACCGTAAAAGAATTCTATAAAATTAACCATCAATACCAAACCTATGATTTTGTTTGTGAGAAGGAAAAAGAGTTTTTAAAATTTGATAAAAGAGAAATGTCTATTTGGGAAGCTTTAGACTTCTTAAACACCCTAGTAGATGATAGTGATCCTGATATTGATTTAGATCAATTACAACATCTTTTACAAACCTCAGAAGCAATTAGAGCAGATGGTCATCCAGACTGGTTTGTACTTACTGGTTTTATTCATGATTTAGGTAAAGTTTTATGTCTTTTTGGAGAACCGCAATGGGCTGTAGTTGGAGATACTTTTCCTGTAGGCTGTGCCTTTTCAGACAAAATTGTATATCCAGATTTCTTTACAGCAAATCCGGATACTATGGATGAGCGCTACAATACCAAATATGGTATTTACGAACCTAATTGTGGTTTAGATCAAGTAAAAATGAGTTGGGGTCATGATGAATATTTATATCAAATACTGAAAGATTATTTGCCAGAACCTGCATTATACATGATTAGATATCATTCTTTTTATTCGCAACATCGCGAAAATGATTACTTGCATTTAATGACCCAAAAAGATATAGAATTGTTTGAGTGGGTAAAAAGGTTTAACCCATACGATCTATATTCAAAAGCACCAGTACCGCCAGATGCAAAAGAATTACTTCCTTACTATAAAGAATTAGTCGCAAAATATTTACCTAAAAAGTTGAGTTTTTAGTGGCGTTACATTTTTAAATTTTGCAATGCTCTAGCATTAAATACTAGCGCATTTTTTTTATTTTTTAATCTAACGAACTAACTCATGTATACCGTAATTACTTTCATTGCTTTTACCGCATTTGTTGCATTTTATTCGTGGTTTAAACTCCGAAAAGAAAAATTAGACTCTAAAGATGGGTATTTTCTTGGGGGCAGAAGCTTAACTGGGGTAGTTATTGCCGGGTCAATGCTTTTGACTAATATTTCTACTGAACACTTAATTGGTATGAATGGTTCGTCTTATAAAAACGGATTTATTATTATCGCTTGGGAAGTAACCTCGGCTATAGCCTTAGTTATCGCTGCTATTTATTTTGTTCCAAAATATTTAAAAATGGGACTCACCACCATACCTGAATATTTAGAAAAAAGATTTGATAGTACCACAAGAACGCTAGTAGCTTTGTTTTTAATGGTTTCTTTTATTGTAACCTTATTGCCCATAGTACTATATACTGGAGCCATCAATATTGAAAGTATATTTAATATTTCTGAAGTTTTAAACGTATCTAAAGAGCAAGGGCTGTGGATCACGGTAATTTCCATTGGCGTGCTTGGATCCATATATGCCATCTTCGGTGGATTAAAAGCTGTTGCAGTTTCAGATACCATCAATCGGTATGGGTTGTTAATAGGCGGACTCGCAATTCCGATTATTGCCTTAGTAAGTATCGGAGAAGGAAACCCTTTAGATGGATTGACAAAAGTATATAATCATAGTCCCGAGAAATTTAATGTAATTGGTGCCAAAGATTCTGTATTGCCTTTTGAGGTGTTGTTTACGGGGTTGATTATAAACCAATTGTATTTTTGGAGTATGAACCAAACTATAGTGCAACGTGCCTTAGGTGCAAAAAATTTAGTTGAAGCACAGAAAGGATTACTCTATACTGGAGTTTTAAAAATAGTAGTTCCTATCATCATAATTTTACCAGGTGTTATTGCATTTTATTATTTCGGAGATTCATTATATGAAGATCAGGATATGATATATCCGGAGTTAATTAAAAAAGTATTGCCTATTGGTTTGGTGGGTATTTTTGCAGCGATTGTTATGGGTGCTGTGTTAAGTACATTCAATAGTGTCTTAAATAGTGCAGCAACCATATTTAGTATTGATGTGTATAAAAGACATATAGAAAAAGAATGTAATGATAAAAAACTCGTTAAAATAGGGAAACTTACTTCTGCAGTTTTAGCCGTCTTTGCCATTCTTGTCGCACCAATGGTTGCAAATGCACCAGATGGATTGTATCAATTACTGCAACAATTAAACGGAATTTTCTTTATCCCGATTGCATCAATCATGTTAGCAGGCTTTTTTCTGAAAAAAATATCTGCAACCGGTGCAAAAGTGGCATTGTTTATTGGACTAGCATTCTATATTCTAACCACTTTTATTTTTAAAGTGAATATCCATTTCGTACATATCTGGGGAATAGAATTTGTCTTGAATATTCTAGTAATGTTTATCGTTTCTTATTGGTATCCAAATCATAAAAAGGACATTAAAGAAGAACATGATTATGTAGAAATGAAAGAATGGAAATACACAAAACCTATGGCAATAGCACTCTGTACTATTACCGTGGTTATTTATGTGCTTTTAGGTACTAATTAAAATATATAAAATTCATTACAATGAGTAAACCTGCAATTGTTTCTAAAAAGGTTTTATTGCCATTTATATTAATTACCTCACTTTTTGCTTTATGGGGTTTTGCAAATGCGGTTACAGATCCCATGGTGCAAGCTTTTAAAAAAGTATTAGAGCTTTCTAATTCTCAGGCAGCATGGGTACAAATGGCATTTTATGGAGGATATTTCTGTATGGCTTTGCCAGCAGCTCTGTTTGTTCGCAAGTATTCTTATAAAACTGGAGTTCTAATTGGGTTAGCGCTATTTGCAGGAGGCGCACTTTTGTTTTATCCCGCAGCAATAACACAGCAATTTTGGTTTTTTTGTTTGGCACTATACATTCTAACCTTTGGGTTGGCTTTTTTAGAAACTACAGCAAATCCTTATGTATTGGCTATGGGAGCTCCAGAAACAGCAACCTTACGATTAAACTTAGCACAAGCTTTTAACCCTGTGGGTTTATTATTGGGACTTTTAGTGGCACAACAGTTTGTACTTAAAAAATTACAATCAGATGATATTGAGAATTTTAGTGCATTGGCAGCAACAAAAAAAGCGTTGATCCGTACTTCTGATTTAATGGTGATTAGAGACCCCTATGTAATCTTAGGTTTGGTCATATTGGGAGTTTTTATTTTTATTTTAGTGAGTAAAATGCCTCAAGCTCAGGAAGAAGGAGCCATACCAAGTCTATCTACCACTTTTAAAGATTTAGGCAAAAATCATAAATATGTTTTAGGGGTTATTGCTCAAATCATGTATGTAGGGGCGCAAATTATGTGCTGGACATATATTTATCAATATGCAGAAGCTATAGGAATGTCTGGTGAAGACGCTGCTAACTATCAATTTGCAGCTTTTTTCTTATTCATGATAGGAAGAGTCATCGGCACCTATTTACTTCGCTTTTTAAGTTCAGGAAAACTGTTAATGTATTTTTCAATTCTTGCAGCGTTTTTCGCTTTAGGAACTGTTTTTATTGAGGGTGTCTATGGGTTGTATAGCTTAGTTGCCATATCATTTTGTATGTCGTTGATGTTTCCTACGATCTATGGAATCGCATTGCATGGTCTTGCAGAAGAAGAATCAAAAATAGGAGCTGCTGGCCTAGTCATGGCTATTGTTGGTGGTGCTTTGATGCCTAAGCTTCAAGGTATGATTATAGATTTAGGAGGTAACAATGTAAATGATCTTAAAATAGCAGGAGTTACAGAAGTGAATTTTTCATTTATACTTCCGTTTTTTTGCTTCTTATTTATTGCTTTTTATGGCCGCTTAGTGTATAGAAAGTACATGAAATAGTTGAAGATTTTTATTAGAAAACAGAAGTAGTTATAACCTAAAAAACCACCAAAATTATTTTGGTGGTTTTTTGTTTGTCTCTATTAAATTACAGACTAAAAAAATGAATATTATAATTCATTAATTTCTTTTTCAAGCTCTTCTTTTTTCTTGCCTGTTTTTTCTTGAAGTTTTCCTATCATCTCATCAAATTTTCCCTCGGCATAAGTCAAATCATTATCGGTTAAATCACCGTATTTTTGTTTAAACTGACCTTTTACTTGTTTCCATTTACCTTCTAATTGTGTCGTATTCATATCTTTAATTTTTTAGATTATTAATTTTTGTATACTATAAAATTAGTAATGTAACATAAAACAAAATGATTCAATTCAATTGAGTTTTGACTCGAAAACTTTTCAAGTGTTATTTAAAACATAAAACCAACACCGGCAGAAACATAAGAAGTGTGGATATCAGCATCTTTAATTAATTCAGAAAATCCGTAGGTATATCTTGCTTGAACAAAAAACGATTCGGCAAATTTATATTCTACACCTGAAGTAAGTTGAAAATCAAAATCTTCTGTTGAATTTGTATCAATTTCACCACCACCATTAGACGGATCAAAATCTATTTGTTCGTTGACCTTGAAACCAAATTGTGGTCCTGCATGAATGTTTAAACCATCAATCAAATAAACCTTTAATAGTAAAGGTACTTGAATGTAATCTAGTTTATATTGTGCATCAATTCCATCATTATTATTGCTCAAATCAAAACCCTGTCCAGAATAAAATACCTCTGGCTGAATTGAAAATGTTTCTGTTATTGGCGCTTCTGCAACAAGACCTGCGTAAAAACTGGTTCTGCTATCTGGACTATTAAAGTCATCACCAACTACGGTAGCAAAGTTGGCACCACCTTTAACACCAAGTTGAAATTTGTCTGACCATGATTGTGCAAATAACGAGGAACCAGCCGTCATAAATACTAATAATGCTACTACTTTTTTCATAATTTTTATATTTAAAATTTTATAAATTGTTTTTAATTTAGGCCAAAATTAGGACTGGAAAAGAGAAGAATTTAAAACAATCAAAACACTTTTTGACGCTAAAAAAAGTACCCTGTTAAAATACTTTCTATATTATTTTTAGATTTTTATATGATGTATTGGCAAAAAAAAGGCTGTCTATTTAGACAACCTTTTAAGTATCAATATGGTACTACTTATTTTTCAGAACGATCATCAAAAGACTCGTAACTCAAACGTTGTCCGCCAACAGATAAATCAGCCATAACTCCAGCTTTAGGCATTGCAAATACAACTACACCATCACTGTAATTAGCGTTTTTAGATGCTCCCGATTCTAAAATTACAGCAGATGCTTCTGCAGAAAATGTAAGTTCATCATCCTTAAATTTTGCCAATGCTTCTTCTGTTTCAAAGAAAATAATTTCAGATAATGCTTGTCCACCAGCTTGTAGTCCAATATCTAATTTTTTTAAATCAGCGAAACCAATTGGTTTTCTATTTTCATACACAACCCCGTTTCCAGAAGCTCCACCGATAATCAAAGCGCCTTCACCTACATTTGGGAAGATTACATAAGCTGTAGAATTATCCATAAAAGTTTTCAATCCTTTATCGGTCTTCACCATTTTAATTTTTACTTTTTCTGCATCTTTCATGATTTTTGCTTCTTTGTCTGTTTGAGAAAATCCGCTGAATGATGTAAAAAGTATTGCTCCTAATAATATTGTTTTCAAAGTTTTCATATATGTATTATTTAAATTATTACTACTACAAAATTAGAGCGCTATTTCATCATAAATTTGCTTTAACGACGATTTTATTAACGCAATGAAATTACTTTTATTAAGAATATTGTAATTATTCAGACCTCAAATTAATTCTATACCTTATAGTAAGGATTTCTCTTTGCAAAGTAGTGATGGAAATACCGTGGTATTTTTATTTTAGAAAACTTTATTTAGATTACGGAACGCATCAAAAGTTATCTCTTTCGAGCAAAGCCATCAATACACTTACTTGTAATTTAGATGAAAATTAAAATTATGAACGTACAAGCATATTTAGCCTTTAATGGCAATTGTCAAGAAGCCCTAAGTTTTTACGGGGATATATTTAACGCAGAAATTAAAAATCGTCAAACCTATGAGGATAAAAAAATAGACGTACCTGGTAATTATCGGGGAAAACTACAGCATGCAGAACTTAAAGGGAAAGGCGTACATTTTATGGCGTATGATGCAGCTCCAGACACCCCAATAAATAGCGGAAGTCAGATTCATATGAGTGTTGATTTAGATACCGTTGACGAAGCAGAAAAAGTATTTAAGGAACTCTCAAAAGGAGGACAGGTCCATCATGAATTTGGAGAAAGAGAATGGGGCCATTTCGGTAGATGTAGTGACCAATACGGAATTGGTTGGATGGTAAATTGTGATAAATAAAATAAGAACTATGCAGATAATATATGAATACCACGATGTTGCTTCTAGTGATCGACTAGAGGCAATGGCAAAACAAAAATTAGATAATTTAAAAGAGAAATATGACATGCTGATTAGAGCTGATGTCTTTTTTAAAGAAGAAAACACCTCTTCGGATGAAACAGGGAAAATTTGTAACATTAGATTAAGTTTACCTGGCCCGCGTTTATTCGCGGAGTCTAGTCATGATAATTTTGAAAGTTCTATAAGTGAATCTATAAATGAATTAGAGCGACAGCTAAGAAAACGGAAAGAGAAAATACAGCAGCACTAATACCGTGTCTAGAATTATTTAAAAAGCCTTGAGAAACCCTCAAGGCTTTTTTTTATGAAAATGTCCCGTCCTGAAATAAGTTGACACAAAATCGACTTATTTATGAAACATTCAATTATTACGGTAGACAAGCGTACCCAACGCGATTATAATTTGGGCTTTAAATTAAGTGTTGTCCATCAGGTTGAAAAAGGCGAAATGACTTATAAGCAGGCGCAAAAGGCTTATGGTATTCAAGGTAGAAGTACTGTTTTGGTTTGGTTGAGAAAACATGGTACATTAGATTGGACTAAACCAATACGCCATCAAATGCCAAAATCAAAAGAAACACCTGCCCAAAAAATCAAACGCTTGGAGAGAGAGCTTTCCGATGAAAAACTCAGGAACAAAATTCTCAATACTATGATTGACATCTCCGATAAACAGTATGGTACCGCTATCAGAAAAAAGCATTCGCCCAATCAATCCAGCGCATCCGACAAGAACAACGATTAAGTTTATCTCGTTGTTGTCGATTGTTTGGGGTAAGTAGACAAGCGGTCTATCAAGCAGAAAAACGGATTATAAAAAGAGAACAGGAGTTTATAAAAGTAAAGAACTTGGTTGAAGGTGTTCGCAAGGATATGCCCCGGCTCGGTACACGAAAGCTGTATTACCTGTTAAAGGAAGAATTCGCAAAGCACAATTTAAAAATAGGAAGAGATGCCCTGTTTGGATATTTGCGCTCGGAATCGATGCTGATAAGGCCAAGGAAGAATTACACCAAGACAACAAACTCTAAACATTGGCTTAGAAAACATCCTAATCTGATGAAAGAAATCAAAGTTTCCAGACCAGAAGAGTTCTTCGTCAGTGACATTACATATATCAAAAGTAGAGAGCGGACACATTATCTATCCTTGGTAACCGATGCCTATAGTAGAAAAATAATGGGATATCACCTTAGTGATGATATGAGTGCCGAAAATGTGGTAAAAGCAGTAAGAATGGCTAAAAACAATAGATTGACAAGTAAAGATCTAATTCATCATTCCGATAGAGGATTGCAGTATTGCTCCGGCATATACCAAAAAGAACTAAGGCTAAGCAATATGACTCCGTCAATGACAGATGGTTATGATTGCTACCAAAATGCATTGGCAGAACGAATCAACGGCATATTGAAAGGGGAATTCCTAATCTATAAATGTAACACTGGCAAAGAGTTGAAAAAGCTTATAGCAGAATCAATAAAAACGTATAACAACAAAAGACCACACTTGAGTCTAAAATATAAAACACCTAACTTTGTACATAACAAAAAACCAGAGAAGCTAGCTTCTCTGGTTTAATATTAATTATTTAAAAACTGTCAACCTATTTTAGGACGACTCAAAATAAAGAGCGATTAGATTCAAAAAAAAAGTATTAGGAGTAATTGCTTTTTCAAGTATAATATAGCTTTATAGTTCTAAAAAGAAAAAAAATGGATACGACTATAAAAGAACAATTTGGCGCACTAAAAGGTGAGGTAATTCTTAGAGCCAGGGGAATTGAAAAGTATAAAAAAATATTAGTTTCTAAGTACTACGCTCTTGTTGTGGCTAATGGTTTGGATGAAGTAAGAGATATGAATATTTCTATTCTAAGATCTAGTGCTAAAAATAGACACCTAATTAGCCTCATCAATGAGGTTTTAAATCCAGGAAGTAAAGTTATGACTAGCTTAAATATAAATACTGTAGTACTTGAAAATTTATCCTGTGCAAAAGAATTTAGAACTTTAGTAATCGCTATGGATCAAATCAGGAGTGCTAAAACAGAAGATGCGGTTCGTGTTTTAAATTTGAATGCGATACAACGACCAGGAATTTAGTAATCACTTTATCCAATTGAGTTTAATAGTTGTTCCATAATCAAAATTAAAGAAGTAGATGATTCGGCAATGTGTATTTCTAGAAAAAAAAGCGGAAAAGGTTTTGCTTTTTATAACGAAGATGCATCTAAAATAGTTGATAAAAAGATTTTAAAGAGGCTTAGAAACCTTGTGATACCTCCAATGTGGTCAGATGTTTTTATTTGTCAATTTGATGACGGACATATACAAGCCATAGGGCGAGATTTGAAAGGTCGTAAACAGTATATTTATCACTCCGTATATGAGAAAAATAGGCAGGAGGCTAAGTTTAGAAAAATGTTAGACTTTGCAGATTATCTTCCTAAAATAAGAAAAAGAGCCTATAAAGATCTTCAGTCTAAAGAGTGGACTAAGCGTAAATTGCTAGCTTTAATTATTTTGATACTGGATGAATATGGAATTAGAATAGGCAATAAACACTATCGCAATGAAAATGAAACATTTGGGCTAACCACATTACGTAGAAAACATTTGAATTTTAAAGATGATGAGTTAATCTTTAACTATAAAGGTAAAAGTAACCAAGAAAGAGAAGTACATATTGACGATATAGACCTAATTCCTTTTATCAAAGAAGCCGCTAGCCAGCCAGGTTATGAAATATTTAGATACGAAGATAAAGAAGGAGTTTTTCAAGATGTAGATAGTGAAGAAGTCAATGCGTATATTTCTAAATTTATGGGAGATAATTTTTCGAGTAAAGATTTTAGAACTTGGTCCGGAAGTAGATTGGCTATTGAATGTTATGGTCATGCTTTAAATGGTCAAAAAAAAAGGTCTCGAAAAAAATTTAGTAATATAGTTATAAAAATGGTAGCCGAAGAATTAGGAAACACACCAACTGTTTGTAAAAATTATTATGTACATCCTGCAGTCTTTAATGCGATAGACAAGAAACAAGTTCCGAACCCTAATCCTTATAAGAATACACGGAGTAAATATAAATTATCAGCAGATGAGCGTTTGGCATATGATATTATTGCTAATAGTTATTAATCTATAGCTTATAAAGCTATAGCTATCTGCACTTGAATTCTGAAGTTTCCAAACAATATATAAATGTTTTTGAGCTTAGATACCTTAAGTAAATTTATTCTCTTTTGTATTAATGATAAATCTTTCCTTAACAAATTTTATTAAATTGAAAAAAAAGTTAAAAATTCAATAATACAACAAATAGCCGTATATTTGGTAAACCAGTTTGGAAAACCAATTAACGCAATCTTTTAGTGCTTTTATTACACTGAATAGTTACTATCCCAAAATGGTATTCATTCTGAATATTACATAAACCAAATAGCATGAAAAAAAGTCTTATCCTTTTATTTTTAACTTTTACGTTCTTTTCTTACCAAGAAATATTAACCGCACAAACTTCAAAAGTTAGCACTCAAGCAGAGTTGCAAGAGGCCATATTCAATGCGAAAGCAGGTAGCGAGATTATAATGAAAAATGGAGTTTGGAACGATATTCAAATTAAGTTTTATGGAGAAGGAACAAAAGAAAATCCGATCATATTACGTGCAGAAACAGCTGGTAAAGTTACCATAGAAGGAGTTTCCAATTTAAGAATAGGAGGAAAATATCTTGTAGTTAAAGATTTACATTTTAAAAATGGACACACGCCAACTAAAAGTGTTATTCAATTTAAAATTAATAATGACTCTCTTGCAAACTATAGTAGAATTACGAATTGCGTTATAGATGAGTTTACACAACCAAATAGAGAAGATACAGATCATTGGGTAGAATTATGGGGTAGGCACAATCAATTAGATCATTGTAATATAGTTGGTAAATCAAATTTTGGACCAACGGTAAGAGTATTCTTAAATGGGAATGAGAATGTCTATAATTACCATCAAATTGTTTTTAATCATTTTGGACCAAGGCCTCGTAAAGGAGGACCACACGGTGAAACTTTGCAAATTGGCGATAGTTACACTTCAATGACACCCTCATATACGAATGTTTCAAATAATTTTTTTGATAAATGTAATGGTGAAGTAGAAATAATTTCAAACAAATCTAATTTTAACGAATACAGAAATAATATCTTTTTTGAGAGTGAGGGGTCTTTAGTTTTAAGACATGGAAATTATTGTACTATTGATGGTAACGTTTTTATAGGGAATGATAATTCTGAATTTATAGGAGGTATTCGTGTAATTAATACCGGACATTGGATTACCAATAATTACTTCTATAAAATAAGAGGTAATGAATTTAGAAGTGCTTTAGCCGTGATGAATGGTATTCCAAAGTCACCTTTAAACCGTTACAACCAAGTTACAGATGTTGTTGTAGCTTACAATACGTATATAGATTGCAAGTCTCCATTTCAATTTGGCGTAGGTACTAACATCGATAAAAAAGATGTATTACCCGCTTCAGAAATTCGTTCAGCAAGACCAGAGCGTATGCTTCTGGCTAATAATTTAGTGTTTAACCACGAGGAAGATCAATACCCAGTTGTAAATTATGATGATGTTGGTGGTGTTACTTTTAAAAATAATTATTTAAATAGTGAAAATAAAAGTGATGTCTCTAATGACGGAATTAGAACTAGCGTTTTCGAGGTAAAAAAAATATCAAAAGATCTTTATGTGCCTACAAAAAACCAAGAGGATGTGTATCATGGTTTCGATTTTGAAACTATTAAAACAGATCTTTTCGGTGCAGACAGACAAAAACAAAATAGTGTTGGAGCTATTACTTTACCTATAACAGGAAATCCGCTTTTGATTCAAAAAGAACTTTATGGAACTAAATGGTTTTCAACAGAAGCATCTAATTACAAGCCTAAAACAATAGCAGTAAGTTCAGCGAAGTCATTAGTCTCTAAGCTTAAAAGTGCACACTCTGGGGATATTTTAACTTTAAATTCAGGAGTTTATAAAATCAATGCAACATTGATTATTGATAAAAATGTAACCATTATTTCTTCGGATAAAGGAAAGAAAGCCGAATTGCGATTTGCTACAGGAGTAACTGGGTTTGAAATGCACCCTAAGGGAGTATTAAATTTAGAAAACCTAAGCTTAAAAGGAGACAAAACACAAGATGCGATAGTTACCTTGGATAAAAATATGTCTAAAGCCTTCAACCTTTTTATAAAAAACACAGAGATTTCAAAGTTTAAAAGTGTTATTAAAGCTTACAAGGCATCATTTGCAGATACAATAGCTATAGATAATAGCAGCATCAAAGATTGTCTAACAGGGATTCTTTTAAATACAGAGATTGATGCAAAAGGGGATTATAATGCAGAGTTTGTTTTTATCACGAATTCTACCTTTGATCAGGTTCAATCTTCAGTTTTAAATTATTATCGTGGTGGTTACGATGAGTCCTGTATTGGTGGAAACTTAGTGTTGAAAAATAATACATTTACCAATTGTGGTAAAGCAGATGAGAGTGGGCTATTAATTCAAAACCACGGTATCGTAAATGTTGATTTCTCAGACAATACTTTCAAAGACAATCCAGTAAAAGAAATTGCTGTTTTATGGGGAGAGAAAGGTCAGAAACCAGTGAATAATACGATGTCAAATTCGGGAGAAATTAGAATAGAGCAAAACTTGAAACAAAAACTAATGTACTAGAGATGCGCTTTATGAACTTTTATAAATTATATTATATCCTATTTTTTTTAGCTTCGGGATTAGGGTTTTCGCAAGCAATACCAACTAATGAAGTAATAGCAACCAACGATTTAATTAATTATTTAACTCCAGAAGTTAAAGTAAAATTAGGCAGTAATGGCCCTATTACTGAAGCTGTTTTAGCGCAATATTTCCGAGACAAATTTGCGGAGCGTTATTTTTATGATTGGAATGATTTTGATGCTCGGTTTCAAAAATACAAGAGCAGCAATAGTGGCGCAGAAAAATCACATGCTGAAAATGCGAAGGATCATATGGATAAGTTTTCAGGAACTACACAATGGAAACTTCCTTTTAATTACCTAAATGGAGCACCTGTAAATGCATATGCATTGCGCCATTTGGCACGGCAACATAAAATGGTAGATGTTGCATTTCAATACTTCTATGAAGATAAGAACCCTAAATACATTACCTATTTTAAAAATCAATTACAGTCTTTAAATGGAGCTTTAAAAGCTGATCAATTTGAGAAAATAGAAGATGGTAATGGAGTATACGAAGTTTTTCGTTCGGGGTATAGAGTACTTAATTGGTTGCAAATACATACGATGTTTTTGGGGCAAGAAGCTTATACAGATAAAGATCAATTAGCCACAATAGCGACCTTATTACAACACGGAGCTCATCTTTATGAGCGCAATCCTGATTTTGCTTCTGGAAACCATCAAACAAGAGGAATGTCTGCTTTAGCGATGATTTCTGTATTGTTTAGAGATTTTAAAGGTACAGATAGGTGGTATGAGCATTCCATGTCATTGTTAGAAGAACATATGTCCAAAGAAATTAATGATGATGGTTTTCAATTTGAACGTTCTGTGCATTATCATATGAGTGATATTGGAACTTATTTTTATGTATATCAATTAGCGAAAATTAGTAAATTAGAAGTAAAACCATTTTGGAAGGAGCGGTTAAAATCATTGTTTATTACCTTAACAAAAATTTCGTATCCAAATAAAACAGCACCGGTATTGTCTGATGATACAGATGATCCTTGGGCAGAAAGTAATGATATTTCGGGAGCTTTAACATTAGGCTATTTATTGTTTGAATCACCTAAAATTGGTCATTTCGCAAATGATCATGTCGAACAAAAAATGTTTTGGTATGTGAGCAATTCACAATTAGATATGTTGGATCATATAGAAGCGCAATCTCCAACGATGAAATCGCTAGAGTTTCCTAAAACAGGCTATTATGTAATGCGTGAGGGTTGGCAACCTAAGGATAAAATGATGATAATTTCTGCTGGCTTGGATAAGGACAAACCAGATCATCAGCATGGAGATATGTTGGGGGTACAAGCAATGGCGAATGGGAAAAATATTTTACCAAATTATCAAGTGCGCTATTCTTTAAGTGATTACGGATTTTTTAAAAATTCTATGGTAAAAAATGTAGCCCTTGTTGACAATGTGTTACAAGGCAAACAGTATACATCCAACCAAGGCGGTAGTGGTTTTGGTAAGTTTTTAGAATTGCCACATCCTAAAACTATTGCTTGGGAAACAAACAATAATATTGATGTATTTGTAGGTCGTCATGACGGATTTGAAAAAAATGGCGTATCGTACAGTAGACAAATTATTTATTTGAAAGATGATTTTTGGGTTATAAAAGATAATTTTTCATCAGAGACCCCACATGATTACAAGCAAGTTTGGCAAGGACATTACTCTTTAGAAGAAACTCCAAATCTAATCCGTTCAACATTTGATAACGCATCAGGGTTGGACATATATCAACTTAAAAAGACAGACACAGTTACCACATCTGGAACACGAGGTAAACAATGGGCTGTAGTTACTAAAAAAGGTCAGAATGCATTTAGTTTTATTAGTGTCCTATATCCATATCAAGGCTATGCAAATAGAATAGATGAAGAGAAAGAGAAACCCAATTTTAAAGATTGGATATGGAATGATACTTTTTGGATTATAGAAGGTAAAGAACCTAATTCTTTATCTAAAGGAATAGAAACACTATTTTTTTCAGTAAATAAGCTGCAATTTGAGAAAATTGAATTAACATTTTCAAATGCTACAGATGTGTTGGTTACCCTTAAAGATAATCTGTTAACGGTGCAGTCTATAGGGGAAAAAGAAGCTGAACTGTCATTTAGGAATAAAAAAAATAAACAAATGGTGCCGCTTAAACCAGGTAAAACGGTTGAGTTTGTTATCAAATAAAAATATAAAAGGTCTAATTTAAGGACTTTTTTTTATGATTTTAAATATTTATACGCTAGACATAATACAATTAAAAGAGTAACTACTGCTTACTATTCTTTATTGATAAATAGAAGTTTACTTTCTGACTTAAATTGTTAAAAAGGTAAAATACAGTTGTCAATAGTTAAAAACCGTTATTTTTATACCCAATGTTTGGCATATCTTGTTCAAATAAAATTTGGTCCTAATAAAAAATATATGGTTACACTTAAAATTAATGGAAAAGAACACCAAGTAGATGCAGATTCAGAAATGCCGCTACTTTGGGTTATACGAGATATTATAGGTTTTACGGGTACCAAATTTGGCTGTGGTAAAGGTTTATGTGGTGCTTGTATGGTTTTAATGGATGGTGCTGCTATAAATTCTTGTCAATTGCCAGTTTCTTTAGCGGTAGGCAAAGAATTAATTACGGTAGAAGGTGATCAAGAAAACTTGCAACGATTACAGGAATCTTGGGAAGAATTTAATGTACCACAATGTGGGTTTTGCCAATCTGGGCAATTAATTACAGCAACAGCTTTATTAAATTCAAAAGCTAATCCTACAGAACAAGATATAAATACTGCGATGAGTAGAAATATTTGTCGTTGTGGTACGTATCCACGTATTAAAAAAGCGATTACTAATTCTGTAGCATTAAAAAATAAAGAATAGTTATGAAAGATGTACAAAATGTAAGCAGAAGAAGTTTCATTAAAGGCATTGGATTGGCTTCTGGAGGTCTTATTATAGCTTCAGGAACAAGTCTTTTTAATAGCTGTTCTGTAGAAACAAAAGAACTTATCGCCTTTAATCCAAATTTATTTGTTCAGTTAAATTCTGATGGCTCATTAATATTGGTAGCCTCTAGATCAGAAATGGGTCAAGGGGTCCGCACATCTTTAACTTCTGTTATCGCAGATGAAATGGAAGCAGATTGGGACCGAGTTAGTATACAGCAGGCAGTGGGCGATGTTAAGTATGGTGATCAAAATACGGATGGTTCTAAAAGTGTCCGACTCCTATATGAAGAAATGCGAAAAATTGGTGCAGCTACTAAAGCAATATTAATTGCTGCTGCGGCCAAAAAATGGGAAATAAATGAATCTGAATGTAGTGCGGAAAATCATTTTATTCTAAATACAAAAGGTGATAAAATTGGTTTTGGAGATTTAGTTGAAATCGCAAAAACGCTTGAAGTACCTACAGATGTGCGCTTAAAAGATCCTAAAGATTTTAAATTTATTGGTACATATCTACCGAGTAAAGATGTGAAAAATCTATCAAATGGGACTGCTGTTTTTGGATTAGATGCAAGACTGGAAGGGATGAAATTCGCAGCTGTAAAAAGATGCCCAGTAGCTTTTGGTAAGGTTGTTTCTTTTGATAAAACAGCTGCCTTAAAAATTGCAGGTGTTTTAGATGTTGTAGAAATTCCGATGCTTATAAAACCATTTGGTCCTTTAGGAGGTGTTGCTGTAATTGCAACAAATACATGGGCAGCATTTAAAGGTAAAGAAGCTTTAAAAGTAGAATGGGATTTAGGAGCTAATAAAGACTATGATTCCGAAGCATATATGGAGGAGATTACAGCAAATGTTCTTAAAAAAGGAAATGTTGTTCAAAGCTCGGGTAGTGTTGATGAAGCATTTAAAAAAGCATCAAAAACAATTGAAAGTACTTACCAACTGCCACATTTAGTACATGCTCCTATGGAGGTACCTAATGCAGTAGCTTGGGTACAGGGAGATACCTGTGAAATCTGGGCGCCCACACAAGAACCTCAAAGAACAAGAACAGAAGTAAGTGATTTTTTAGGAACGTCTGAAGAGAATGTTACGGTTAATGTTACCTTTTTAGGGGGAGGTTTTGGGAGAAAATCAAAGCCTGATTATGTGGTGGAAGCTGCAGCAATATCTAAAGCAATAAAGGCTCCTGTACAAGTAGTTTGGACCCGTGAAGATGATATACAACATAGTTATTATCATACCGTATCTTCTCAATATATGAAAGGAAGTATAGATGAAAATGGAAAGGTAACAGGTTGGTTGCATCGTTTTGCTTTTCCTACTATCGGATCAACTTTTAGCCCTGGTGCTGATGAACCGGCACCTTGGGAGGCAGCAAGCGCGGCTAATGTACCCTTTGAAATTCCGAATATGCAATTTGAAACGGGCAAAGCACCAGCGCATGTGCGTATTGGATGGTTGCGTTCTGTAATTAATATTCCACATGGTTTTGCTATAAATGTATTTGCAGATGAATTAGCACATGAAGCAGGAATTGATCCTTTAGAATTTAGATTAAACCTTATTGGTAGTGATCGTATAGAAACTACTGAAAATGACTATAAATATGATACAGCCAGATTAAAACATGTTTTAAGAACAGCAGCAAAAAATGCAGATTGGGGTAAAAAATTGCCAGAAGGTCATGCTATGGGCTTAGCGGTGCATTATAGTTTTCTATCCTATGTAGCTTCTGTCGTAGAAGTTTCTGTTATCAATGATAAAGTAAAAGTGCATAATATTCACTCGGTTATAGATTGTGGTCTTGCAGTGAATAAGAACACAATTACAGCACAAATGGAAGGGGCTGCAATCTTCGGGATGTCATTAGCTTTTTATGGTAAGATTACAGCAAAAGAAGGCGCAATAACGCAAAGTAATTTTCACGATTATCAGATGATACGAATGCCACAAGTACCTAATATTCATGTGGAGATTGTAGAAAATAACGAGAGACCAACAGGAGTTGGGGAGCCTGGGGTTCCTGTAATAGCCCCTGCAATTATTAATGCTATATTTAAAGCATCAGGTAAAAGATTTAAGAATTTACCGTTGATGGATTATAATTTGGTTTAAATTATAACACTTACATATAAAAAAGCCCCTGTAACTTCTAAATTGGTACAGGGGCTTTTTTATGCATATGCATCATTTGCTATAGTACGTTGAAATTTTAGACGTCTTTCTTGCTGCTTCTGCTGTTCTATCTAGTAATGAATAATAACATAAGCTAAATTAGATTCGAGTCTTAATGTTTTTGAAAGGGTAATAGCTTGACTAAATTACCCTTTAATTAGAGGCATAGATCCTAATAATCATAGTTTTTCAAGTGTTATAATTTGAACTTTGGAAACTATTTTCATGCCATGAAGGCAGGAACAGACCCCTCAAGTTCTGTTGTAGAAATCGAGTCTAAAAATCATGTTCGGATTACCTTTACCTCAGATAATAAAAAATGGCAAGGGTGGAGCTTGCTACTATTCCTGGTTTAGGTACTAGTGAGTTTTTGCCAGATAAAAATATTGCCATAATTATAGATCAGTATATTTTTGGTCGTTTTGATGATGGTACTCAATATACATGGTTGTTGTCCGGTTTTGGGTTTACAGCAACAACATTATCTGGTTTATTTGCAGGAGAAATACTTCGTTCTAGACTACCAAGGGAAAAAATAGAATTGAACTTAGTTATAGTAGGATCCATTGGAGTTTTATTAGGATTAATTTTGAATATTTGGCATCCTATTGTAAAGAAAATATAGGTTAGTTCTTTTGTTCTGTTTTCTTCTGGAATTTGTTTTCTATTGCTAGCCGGTTTTTATTGGATCATAGACATAAAGGGATATGTGAAATGGACGAAACCTTTAAAGGTAATTGGTGTTAATGCAATTACGGCCTATGTATTATCACATGTAATAGACTTTTCACAAATAGCAAATTACTTGCTTTTTGTGTTTGAACAATATGTAGGCAATTACTATGAAACACTAAAAATCACAGGAGGTTTTGGTATTCTATATCTTTTATTATGGTATATGAATAAAAATAAAACCTATATAAAAATATAATTTAGTGACTTTGTCTGGTTTTAAATTTTGAAATACCAGTAAGTATAAGGTTTCTTTATAATTTTAGCCCCTAGGTTATTAACCTGTGTACTGACAATAGTAAGTCTCTATATCTTTTAAGATTCAGAATAATAATAATAATAATAGAGGTGTGGTTTATATTTATATAGAAAAAGGGTCCTTTTTCAAGGACCCTTTTTTACTAAACTAACTCAACTATAGTCTCAACTCAACTTTAAACTAGCTTTTTAATACCCAGAATTCTGTAATAGTGAAGGTGCTTTTTCAACTTCAGTAGCTGGTATTGGTAAATAATAATGTTTTTGGAACCAAGGTCTAGTTTCTACGGTATATTCCGTAAATGATACCGTACCATCTGTAGCTTTAGTCCATGTTAATCCTTTGATAGGGAAGCCTAAATGTGCTTCATTCATCCAACGTCTTTCATCAAAAAAGTTATGCCCTTCAAAAGCAATTTCAATTCTTCGTTCTCTTTTAATCGCTTCTTTTAATTCCGCTCCACTAGCAGTAATATCTGGTTGTAGCGCTCTACTAGAAATTTTATTCACAAAGGTTCTAGCACTATCATCATTCCCTAATTCTGCCTGTGCTTCCGCATAGTTTAAATATACTTCTGCTAAACGATATAAAATATAGGGACGTTGCGGTGATACATCCGTCAAAGCAGCTAAACTTTCGTCCTGAAATTTTCTGATATTATATCCTGTTTTAGAAGAATGTTGTTGATTTATTCCTATTCCTTCAACAACACCGTTTGAAGAATCTGGACCGTCTGGAGTTGTTTCACTAGGTGTATCGGCTAAGGCGTAATCTACTGCACGTCCTCTGAATTGTGCTCCTTGAAAATTTAAATCGGCATAGTAGCGCATTTCTCTATTCGCATTTGGGTTTGTAGCATCATACGTAGTTCCGGCATCAGTAGTACCTGAACCGTCAGCCATATTAAATTCTAATGCGAAATTATGTGAAGGCGATGATAATCCCCATCCTCCATAACCACTTGGTGATTGTGTTTGGTCAGGAAGCGATACTACATCTGTTCCAAAATCATAATAGGCAGCACTAAATGGTCTTGCAAAAAGCAGATCCTGATTGGGTGTTATAAATAAATTTTGATAATCAGTAGCATCACTTACCGTTATTAAATCTCTGGCGCCTACCATATCGATAATCGCTTTTGCAGCATCTGCAGCATCTTGCCATTTACTTGCTTTAGCATAATCATAAAGTGGTCCGTTTGGAGCTGTACTTGGGTCATGTAATTTACTAGCAGCATACAATAATGTTCTAGACTTTACGGCTAATGCAGCAAGTTTAGTAGCTCTTCCAAATTCAACATCCGGACGTGTTTCTGGTAATATAGCTGCAGCTTCATCTAGCTCTTTTACAATAAAAGCGACACAATCCTCATAACTATTTCTAACTAATTGAAAGTTATCATCTAGGCCTAATGCATTTTCCATAATTGGAACACCGCCATAGTATTTTAATAGCTTAGCGTAAACATTGGCGCGTAAAAATTTCATCTCGGCTTTAAGAGCAGTAACTTTTTCAGGGTCTTTTTGCATCGCTTCGCTTTCGTCTATTCGATCAAGAAATTCATTAGCAAGTCTTATGTAGTCCCAATAGTTACTCCATTTTTGAGAGAGTACACCAACATTACTATTGGTCCATCCTGCATTTAGACGCATTAAGTCTCTATTTTGAAAATTGAATTTAGCTTCAAAAGAGCCAACCTCAATATTGAATCTACGTGACCACCATTGGGCTTTATTTAATCCCCAACTTTCTGTACTATTATACACAGTGTACACTAATCGTTCTACTTGCACAGGGTCACTATAGATAAGATCTTCAGTAAAAGCATCTGCAGCTTCAACATCTAAAATGTCTTCGCAGCTGATTGTAGCTAACATGGTGAAAGCAACAAATAAATATATAAATTTAAATTTTTTCATTTTTATTTATTTTTAATTAATTAAATAAGAATAATTTCTTGCTTTTAGTTTAGAATGTAAAATTTAAACCAAGGGTATACGTTTTCAAAGATGGGTAGGTACTTCCTCTAAAGTTGTTGTAACCATCTGCTTCAGGGTCTAGACCTAGTTTGTACACATCAGAAAACATGGTAAGTAAATTAAAGCCTCTTACGAATAATTTAATATCGCCAACTTTGATAACGTCTTTTGATAAGGTATAGCCAATTTCTACTTCTTTCAATCTTAAAAACGATGCATCACGCAACCAAAGATCTGCTCCTTGAAAATTTGGATCAGAAACGTTATTTAATTGTCCACTATATGAGTCACCTTGTTGGAACGCTCTTGGATATCTAGAATCTCTATTTTCTGGCGTCCACCTTTGGTTAAATACGTATTCTGGTTTTGCTCCAGATTGATCAAAGAACACTAAAGTTTCTGCTTTGGCTTGTCCTTGTAATAAAAAACTAAAGTTTACCGCTTTGTATTTGAAGCCTCCAAAAATTCCGTATTGAACTTGAGGTACGTTTGAGGTGAATTTACGAACACGATCTAAAGAACTAATCTCGCCATCGCCATTCGTATCTAAATAAATAGGTTCACCTTCTACCGTATTATTTAATTTAACTTCAGTAGCATCTACCTGAGCTTGGTCTCTAAAGATACCATTGGTAGGGTATATAATATAGGAATCTAATGGCTTGCCTTCTCTCTTTAACGCATCAGGAGTATCTAGTGCTTCTGCTAAATATTTAACTTCATTTTTAGCTAACGTATAGTTCATTCCAAGATTATAGGAAAAGTTATCATTGACTTGATCACTCCAACTTAATTCAAATTCCCAGCCATAATTAGCTACTTTTCCAATGTTTTCGGCAGGTAAGGTTAATCCAGCAGCATCAGGGATAGCAGCTGCTCTTGTAACTAAAATATCTTCTCTATTTTGATTGAAATAATTAATATCACCGTTTAGTCTATTGTCAAATAAAGTATAACTCAAACCAATATTCTTCATATAGGCAGTTTCCCAAGTAACGTCTTCATTTGGAACGCTATCACTTCTATATCCGTTATAACTTGTTCCAGTTAATCCGAAAACGTAATAATTGGGTTGTGCTACATTGGTGTCGCTACCATAATCATAGCGCGTTAGGTATTGGAAAGGGCCAATACGATCATTACCCATTATAGCATAGGAAGCTCTTATTTTTAAAGCATTAATCCAGCTTACATCCTCTAAGAAAGATTCTTTGTTTAAGGCCCAAGCAGCAGCTACTCCAGGGAATGTTCCAAAACGTTTTCCTGGTCCAAAATTACTAGAACCATCACGACGTATGGTAACATCTAAAAAATATTTTTTATCAAAATCGTAAGACAAAGATCCAAAATAACTTACTGTAGCAGACTCACTTGAAACACCTGAAGATTGTTGGCCATCGTCACTTCCTGCAAATAATTCAGGATGGTCTTCAGTTGGGAATCCTCTACGTTCTGCCCAGAAATTACGAGAATTAGAGCTTTGTTGTTCGTAACCCAGAAATCCACTTAAAGAATGTTTGTCACCAAACGTATTAGCATATCTTATCGTAGTGTTTAAAAGTGTTTCATCAAACTTCCAAAAGCTTTCTCTTAAAATTCTTTCATTACCTCTTTGAGAGAACCCTGTAGAGGGTAGGTATTCATTAGAAATTTCATCAAAAGCATACGTGGTCCATGGTGTATACCATGATTTTTGGTCATTATTCATTCTACGAATACCAGCATATCCATTTAAACTTAGTCCTTTCGTTAATTTACTTAAGTCCCAATCAAAAGAAAACCTACTTCTAAGGTCATTATCAATTTGTTTTGTAAAACCAGAAGCGTTACTTGACATTACGTATGGGTTTGATCCATTTTCAAGACCAACGCCAGAAGGTAATCCATTCGGGTAAATACCTACAAGAGTTGGTTGGTTGGTATATATTTGTTTGTAAATGTTAGTCGCATCTACCCCAGGCTCACTAGTTTCTCCAAACCTGCCAGATAAATCAATACCAATTTTAAAATTATCGGTAATTGTAATATCTAAGTTGGAACGTATTTGTTTTTGCTGAAAATTTAAATCTCCAGAAGCAAACATACCGTCTCTATCTATTAAATCTCCACTCACAAAGTATTTAACATTTTCACTACCTCCTGAAATTGATAATGATGTTCTTGATTCAGGAGCAGTTTTAGCAAATGTTAAATCAGCCCAGTCTGTATTAGGGAAATTAATAGGATCAGTTCCTGCGGCGTAACTATTTATTTGCTCTTGAGAGTAAGGTAACCCAGTTCCGTTACGCTCAGCAATTTCATTTTCATAAGTTGCAAACTGTGAGGATGACATTAACTTCGGAGCAACCGAAAAGGAAGATATACCATAAGATGTAGAAAAATTAATTTTTGGTTTTCCATTTTTACCTCTTCGAGTAGTTACCAGAATAACACCATTTGCAGCTCTTGTACCATAAATGGCAGCGGCACCATCTTTAAGAATACTTATTGAAGCAATGTCTTGTGGTGATAGTTGAGAGAATGAACCTTGACCTGCTGCAATTCCATCAATAAGGATAAGGGGTGAGTTATTACCTAATGTAGATTTACCCCGTATTAACAAAGAGATATCATCATTAGATCCTGGATACCCGCCTCTATCAGATACAATTAATCCAGAAACTTTACCTGCCAAAGATTTAGCAACATCTTTATTTGACGTATTTTCTATTTCTTCCGTATTAAGAGTACTTACAGAACCTGTTAATTCGCCTCTTTTTCTTGTGGTATATCCTAATACAACAACTTCATCAAGACTTTGTGCATCTGCCTCTAAAGTTACATTTACGCTAGACTGGCTGCCAACAGTTATTTCTTTTGTAGCATACCCTATATAGGAGAATTGTAATACGATAGCATCACCATCTGCATTGATACTATAGTTACCGTCAAAGTCAGTACTTGTACCGTTGGTAGTACCTTTTACAACGATACTAACTCCTGGTAAAGGACCATCAACATCAGAGACCGTACCTGTTATAATTCGTTGTTGTTCTTCCTTATTTGTAGCTTCATATGTGGTTTCAGTTACTTCTGCAAACCCAGAAAGGGGAATTAAGAATAACGAAATTAAAAATACGTGCAAAAGACAGTATTTCGTTTTTATGGACGCGTGATTTCCATTTTGTTTGTTTTTCGGTTCTTTCATAATTGTGAGTAATTAAGTGAGTTTTTTTTTGACATAATTTAAATGGTTGTTTGCAGCGATTAAAATGATTGCTTAAGGCTAATTTTGTTAGCTGCCCATTTTCTGATTTTTAGCATAGTTTGTTTAGTAGTTAATTATTTTATTTCTGCTTAATCTGTATTTTCAGATTAATAAAATAGAACCATCAAAATACATATTTGATAAAAATCCTATTGAGATATCAAAATAAATGGAAATTATGGCCATCTTAGTTATCAATTTTACCTTTCAGTAACATTATTTTAACCTTTTTAAGCTACTTAGGGTAATAATTGGATAATAATGGCAGAGATTTTAAGAATCCATCGTTTTCAAATATCAGATACGTGCTAGGTTTAAATTTTATTAAAGGGTAAGTCCTTGAGAATGAATGTAAAATAACTACAATCTGTTTTTGTGTAAATTTTTGTAGGCCTCTAATTTTTCTTGCTCTTTTTTTGATAGTTTTTGTTTTTTAAGAAACCAATATGCGCTGCGGGAAATAATGAAATTAGGACTACTTAGAAGAAGTATTGAGTTATCCTTAATGGTTGTAGAATAGTAATTTTTTCTTTCAAATAGCTTAAATAGCTCATGTGTGTTTTGATAGGAATCTTGCCAGTTAATAAGGTGTTTTCCCAATTCATTATAGAACTCTATAGATGCCTTTTTATTAGTTGTTCTTAAGGATATTAAAAAAAGTAGCTTTAATTGATCGTTCTTGGTTTCAAGAGCAGCTTTTGCAATACTATAATAAATGCTGTCTGGAGCATTCTCTGCATATTCTAGAATAAATTTATGCAATAGATAATTATTGTTTTCAAGTTGGTCTACAACTAAATCTACCGTTTTTTGATGGTATTCATTTCGTTTGATAATTTGTTCTAATCCGAAAATTTTATTTGATAACTGATCAGATTGTATATAGGAATAGAGTTGTGCTGTCTTTTTTGATTTTGCAGTGATAGTTCTTATTTGGTTGCATATGTCACTATTTACCCAATGCCATAAGGTATAACAGGTCCAAACAGCGCCTTTTACGTATGATTTTGTGTCTAAGGCAATTGTTGCTCCAGATAACGCATCTACGCCTTCACTTGTCTGACTTTTAGTAACATCTTCCTTGTAAATAGCTTTTAATGGAGCATTTTTATCGGAAAGAATTTCATTTAATTTTATATAATCTTCTTTCGTAAAATCTTTACCTTCAGCCTTTTCTAAATCCACGCCAGACCTAAGTTCTATTTTTTGGAAGAAGCCTAATTCATTCCAAAAAATACGTACAATATCTATGCTACATTGTTTATCACCACAGACTACACTTTCAACATCCATATAGAATGTGACCTTTTTATCTGACGCACAATTGTCTTCAATTAATTTTTTCTGGATTTTGTCTGTTAAGCTTATCCCTGGATGCAGAATAGATACATCATGTATTATTTCACAACTTTTTTGAGGTATTGAAGATTGAAACCCTAGGAGGAATAGAATTAGTATATGGTGATATTTAAGTGCTCCTAGCATTAAGATTCAAAACAACTTATTCCAAATAATTTCACATTTTCCTTACCATACGTTTCTTTGACTATTATCTTTATAGCAGTAGCCTTTATGGTATCAAAATTAAATTTAATTAACCTTGTTTTATTCTTATTGATACTGCTAATAGAAACCCAATTACCATCAATACGTGCTTCTAAAGAAAGTGATTTTAACAATTCTTCTGGTACTTGGTTGCTAAAATGTTCATCATTTAAGGAATCTTTTCGCATCATTAAATTTCGCTTTACGTTGGTATCGCATTTTAATTCTACCTTGGATAAATTTACTGAGTTATCCCATTCTAATTGAATCTCAGCAGGTAGTTTATCAGATTCCCAATGATGTATGTTGCCATCGATGTCTCTAGACATCCCATCCGTTAGAAATTTAGCGTCTCCGGAGAGGGTAGAGGAAGCAAAAATTAAAGAGGCCTTTTTAGCGATATCATTTGGATTATTTGAAGGCCGTTTAGGTATAAAAGCATCATCTCGTAGAAGTTGTTCTTGTAATTCGTTTATGTAGCTTTCGGTGATATTGCGAGGTAAAACTCCCTTTTTAATACAAATTGAAGCTGCCGTACCTACAGCTTGCCCTTCAAGTGCGCAAGTTGCCATAATACGAGAAGAAGATAGCGCTATATGAGTTTGACTTATGTTTCTACCTGCGAATAGTAAATTCGAGATATTTTTAGAATAGAGGCAGCGGAAAGGAATTTGGTATACTTCCGCAAATTTTTCATGAAAATAGCTCGGTGGTTCACTTAAATTTTCAATGCCTCCTGGGTTATGTTCATCTAAGGACCATCCCCCGTAAGCAACAGCATCATCAAACTGTTTATTTCCTAGCATATCACCCTCAGAAAGTATGTAATCCCCCATAAATCTTCTTGATTCCCGTTTCCCTGGAAGGGAACAAACCCAATCTAAGGCGTAATTTTCTGCTTCTGGGAATTTACCCGAATTTTTAACATAATCCCAGACGCCATATGCGTAGCCCATTAACTTATGTCGGTTTTCTTCATAATCGGCAATTATATCATCTTCACTACCTAATTCTACCCACCAAAATCCTTCAACAAAAGGTTTGAGCTTTCTCCCTTTGTGTGATTTTTCTGCTTCGTATTTGAGCGTGAAAGAAGGCGGTGAAAAAAGCATGGGTTTGCCCATGTCTTTTGAAGATAAAAGAACTGTGGCTCCCATTTGCCAACCATCAGCTTGTTCTGGTGCGTACTTTTCGTTAAACTCAGAAGAAGCTTCTCTACCAGTACGATATAAAGCTCCAGAAGTCGCAGCTAATAAGCCATCTCCTGAGCAATCAATAAATATTTTACCGTTAATGGTGTATTCCATCTCAGTAGTAAGTTGCCAACAAATTGCCGAAGCAATTTTGCCGTCTTTCATTTCTGCTCTCATAGCAGAGGTATTTAATAAAAGCTCAAGATTAGGTTCCCTAGTTACAAAGTCATACAAAACATGATCCCATACGGTAAAGGATTCTTGCGGGTTTTGAAATCTATTGAGTAATAAAAGTTCTTCGATAATACCGGTTTCTCTTTCGGGTAATCCATTTTTTAAATGATTAACGCCATTTAAATGTACACGAATTTCACTAGATGCGTTACCTCCTAAAACGGGCCTATCTTGTACTAAAATTGTTTTAGAGCCATTTCTTGCTGCCGACACAGCTGCACAAATTCCTGCTGCACCACCGCCAATAACAACAACATCAAAATCTACTATTTTTTTACGAAGTGGGTTAGCCCTCATTCCTGTACCCATTTGTTGCCATTGTTCTGGGTTGCCAGGATTATGGGCATTATCGTTTGTTGTAGCTAGGACAATTCCATTTTCTTTTGTACTAACACATGAACTTCCTACTATAGGAAGAATGCTAGCTGCTATTGCGCCCTGAGTTCCTTTTTTAAAAAAAATTCTTCTTTCCATTTTATGCATTTTTGGTTATTAAAAAGGCTATTTTTTTAATCCAAGACTAAGGGTAGTATTTAAATTAGGTACTTTCTCCTCAATAATTTCCCCATTCGTATAAGTAACTTTAATTGCTACAGGGCTTTTACATTTTCCTAATCCAAAATGCACCAAATTATTGAAGCTTTGTGAATAGGCATCACTTGTAGCTCCAATAATTTTGTTTTGTTGGCTTTTGCAATTTTTAATAGAAACCGATGCACCTAGTGCCGTTGCTTTTCCTGAAGGAGCGTTTTTTATATCTAAGACCAAAAATTGGTTCTCGGTATTTGTGTCAAAATTATTTTGAAATAAGTGCCATTTACCTCGGTCATTGCCCATGAGTAAGTCTACCATGCCATCATTGTTATAATCGAATGCTTCCACACTCATGCCAATAGCACCAAGTTCAGGAGCTAAAACTGTATGATGTTCTAGTTTTTTAAAACCTTTTTCTCCTTGGTTGAGGTAAATAATAGCTTTTATTCCGTGAATTAAATCCCCTCTGGGAATAATTACAATATCTTGATACCCATTATTATCTAGATCAGCTATGGTAATGCCATTGTTATGTTCTTCAAAATATAGGTTTTTATTTTTGGTGACATCGTAGAATTTTCCGTTCTTATTTTCTAGTAAAATGTCATTTGGTCCTTTTGGATGTTCATATTGTTTGTAGTGCTCCACACCGTGTATAATTCCGGTAGAAGGAGACCAAATAGAACCCGCTAGCATCCATTCTCGGTTACCAATATAGCCAATATAAGTGCCTTTATTTTCGTAGGTGTCAGGAAATCCTAAGGCGTCACTATTTACTAGTCGTATATCCCTGCCAGAATGTGTTTCGCCGGGGAATTTATATTCGTAGCCAGATTCTCCTATATATAACGTTTTTTGTGGCCATTGTGATTGTAAGTTCTCGATGTTTAAAACATCACCAACTTCTAATGGATCAAATTTAAATTCACCTCTTTTAGTATAAAATCCCCAAACTTTAGTGGTTGTATCATAAAAAGTTTCTCCGACCTCAAAATCTTTTCCTCTAGTTAGATATAAATCAAAATCACCATCATTATCAAAATCTATTTCTGCTATATCGGTAACTTCATCCATATCATTGCTAAGTACTTTTGAAGTAACATCTGTAAAGGTCAGATCTCCATTACCTTGGTATACTATTATATTTCCATTTCCATATAGTATAATGTCTTTTATGGCATCGTTATTAAAATCAGTAACTAAAGTCTTCTGTCCATCAGCTTTTATGGCAGGTAGGGTAGCGGCTTCCACCAATTGATGATTTTCATTGTTTTGGTAACTATAATTTTCACTTACTCCATTTTTTTTTGCGTCTGGAAAAGCAAAATTAAGTAGGTCTAAATCACCATCATTATCAGCATCTATAAACTTAACCGTTCTACCACGCATTAGTTTTAAAGGAACATCAAAATCAGGTACTGCAGTAAATGTTCGAGAAGCATCAACCCTGAAAATTTTAGAATTTCGAGCATTGCTACCAGAACCTCCGCCTCTAGCAATAATAACTTCTAAATTACCATCAAAATCAAAATCCCCTACAGCAATGCCATGCATATCTCCCATGATAAGATCGTATGGTTTTTCAAATGTGCCTTTATTATTCCATAGTACTTTAACACTAAAACCATGATCATTTAAAAGGATGTCCAAAAAGCCGTCACAATCTAAATCTGCAACAACTGGGGCTCCCCATTTTCTAAGATTTTTTTCTTCTTTAGGGAAGTCTTTAAAAACTTCTGAAAAAACCACTTTGTGATCATACTCTTGCGCATTAATTTCCTTAGTACAGAAAAAGGTTAATACGTTAACGAATAAGAAAAAGGATAATAATACTGTTTTTGAAGATGTCATATTTTTTACTAGAGATTTTAAATATTTTACGCAGATTTACTTTTGCTCAAGTTTAAAAGTATCATTGAATGTTGCCATAGTACTATCTTTCCACATCTGCTCTAAATACAGTGGGTCAAACCACAAGGGTTCCGTGTGTGTTTTACTCCATTTTTCTGTATCTGAAACTAATTTTTGTAAAATATCTGGATGCGCTGTACTGAGATCATTTTTTTCACTGATGTCTTCTGTAATGTGGAACAGTTTCCAAGGTTCTCTAAGAACTTTCACAGCTTTCCATTCATTTTGTCTTGCAGCAACATCAGTATACCCTTCACGATGACGCATCGCAAAAAGCGTTTCTTTATCATGCGGATTTGTTAGTGAAATAATAGCTTCCCATATGTTTTTACCATCAAGAATCTTATCACTTCCTATTTTAGCTTGACCTATATGTGCAATAGTGGGGTAAAGATCTAAGGCAGAAACTGGATAATCAAATTTTTGTCCTTTTTTAATTTTTTTAGGCCAATGGAAGAACATTGGAACGCGGAAACCACCTTCCCAGGTGTCTCCTTTTCTCCCGGTTAAGGGATAATTATTGGCACCATGTCCTGTATGCCCGCCGTTATCACTTAAAAATATAATAAGTGTGTTGTCAAACTGACCTGTTTTTTTTAGACTTGCTACAATTTCTCCCACACCACGGTCTACAGCATAAACCATAGCCGCATAGGTGCGTCTGTCTATATCTTCAATGTCTTTAAATTTTTCAAGATCTTTTTCTTTTGCTTCTAAAGGTACGTGTGGCGCGTTATAGGCTAAATATAAAAAGAAAGGTTTCTTTTTATCATGTGCTTCCTTTGTAAACCGAATTCCCTCTCTGGAAAGTACATCTGTTAGGTAATCATTTTCTTCAACAATAGCTCCGTTATGTTCCAGGGGAAGAACATAATCATTGATGTTTTTAGTGCCCATTTCTTTTTGGTGCTTGTATTGCAGTTTGTATTCTTCAGGAAAGTACTTATGTCCGCCTCCAAGAAAACCATAAAAGTCATTAAACCCTCTTTTATTAGGATGGTATTCAGCCGTTTCTCCTAAATGCCATTTACCAATAGCACCCGTATAGTACCCTGCTTTTTGCATAGGTACTCCCATAAATTTTTCTTCGACAGAAATTCCTTTACCTGTAGAAGCACCATTCGCGGGTAAATTAAATTGAGACCCCAAAGTATGTGGGTATCTACCTGTTAACAACGCAGCTCTACTTGGTCCGCAAAAAGGATGAGCAACATAAGCCGAAGTAAAAATAGTTCCATCCTGAGCTAATTGATCAAGGTTTGGAGTGGTTATATCTGTTGATCCATTAAAGCCAACATCATTATACCCTAAATCATCACATAGGATAAGTAGAATATTTGGTTGTTCTGTCTGACTTTGAGCATTAATGCAACTGCTAAAAAGTACAACAGCGCTTACTAAGGCACAACTAATTTTTATTATTTTTTTCATTACTGAATAGGATTATTAAGCTGATATTTTATTTTAATAAGGGATACTATTTATCTCTTTAAAACTATTTTTTTAGAATTTTTTTTACAATTTTCGGATGTTCTTCGGCGATATTGTTTTTTTCAAATGGATCATTTTTATGATCATATAATTCTGTAAAAATGGTTTGTCCTGAAAGTTTGGTCCTGTCTCTCCAAGTTATTAAACGGTATCGTTTTGTTCTAATAGCATATCCCATAAGATTATTTTCAAACAAATCTCGATTCCATTGCTTGCCCATTTGATTTTTGATCTTAATTTCAACTTCTTCTAATAAGGGACCAAAATAGGTTTCTCTCATTGCGGGTCTAAGTGGGTAAGCACCCCATTCTCTAAGCGCTGGGCTCGGGAATTGGCTTAATGCTTTTTTCTTCCATTTTTTATTGGGATTCTTGAGAAGGGGAGCAAAACTTTTACCATCTAAATTGGATGGAATTTCAATGCCTGCCAATTCACATAAACTAGGATAAATATCTACAAGCTCTACAAGTGCATTGGTTTTTATTCCTTTATTTCTTGCAGGTAAATTTGGAGCCGATATAATCAGAGGAACTCTAGTGGCAATCTCGTAATTTGTCGCTTTTCCCCAAATACCCATTTCACCAAGATGCCAACCATGATCACTCCATACTATTATAATGGTGTTATCTCGAATACCAGCCTCATCTAATGCCGTAATCATTCTACCCAATTGTGCATCAACATAGCTGATACAAGCTAAATAGGCGTGTTTTAGTTTCCTAGCGAGTTTTTCATCTATAGGTCCATTTTTTGGTATTCCAGAACGTACGCGTAATTCAAAAGAAGGTTGAAGCCCTACTGCGGCACCATTTTCTGGTGCATCTATTAGCGTAGTGAGTGGTATTTGGCTTTCATCATATAAATCCCAATATTTTTTTGGAGCTACCCAGTTTAAATGAGGTTTGTTAAAACCGAGACCAAGGAAAAAAGGCTTGTCACTTTCCTTTAGCATTTGTTTCATGGTCTCTATGGCTAAATCTGTATTGTACCCGTCAATATAGGTGTTGTCAGGAACATCTGCAGACTCATATGCCGGTCCCATCGCTAAACCATATTTAGCTACATCCCCATATTTATCGAACATTTCTTTTCGAGTATCTTCTTGAATTTTTTGATTCTCAGCGAGGGCAAACCCTTTTACGTTACCACTTAGTTCTTTTTTAAGTTGTGGTGTACTCCATGATAATTCATCTTCATCACCATGATGAAATATTTTACCGTAATAAACGGTCTCATAACCATTAGAAATAAAGTGCTGTGGAATGGTAACTACTTCTGGATTCTTTTCTCTGAAGCGAATGTAATTATGAAAAACACCACTCGTTTCTGGACGTAATCCTGTCATTACACTAGCTCTTGAAGGTCCGCAAATGGCTTGCTGGCAATAGGCCTTATTAAACTGTAAACCTTGACTAGCCAATTTATCTATATTCGGACTTACGGCAATTTCTGAGCCATAAGTTCCTAATTCCGGACGAAGGTCATCTATTGCTATAAATAGGATATTTGGTTTTTTCTTTGTCGGTTGATTTTGAGCATGGAACTGATAAGAAATAAAAACTAGAAATAAGAACGCTATTTTACATCGTTTAAACATAAAGATCTAGTTACTTGAAGTTGATAAATTACCTTGCCAACCTTTATTCAATTGAACCAAAAGCGATGCCACTAATTCTGGATTTTCTTTTGCAATATTTATGGTTTCAGAAGGATCTGTTTGGTGATTGAATAACTCAACAAAAATAGGTTCTGCATCTTTTTTAGTGTAGTCTTTCCATACAATAAACCTGTAGTCTTTTGTACGCATAGAATAGCCCATTAATCTATTTTCAAATAAATCTCTGTCCCAAGTATCACCTTGTTGTTTAATAATACGTTCTTCTACTTTTTCTATTAACGGACCAAAATAAGTCTCTCGCATTCCTTTTGATAATGGGTTTGCTGCCCATTCTCGTAATGCGGGTGTAGGGAATTGGCTAAATGCCGCTTTTTTCCATTCCAAATCAGGGTTTTTTAAAAGCGGAGCAAAGCTTTGACCTTCTACCGTTTCTGGAATAGAAACCCCTGTTAATTCGCATAGGGTTGGATACATATCTACCAGTTCTACTAATGCATCTGTTTTTCTACCTCTATTTTCTTTTGCCATTTCTGGACTCCAAACAATTAAGGGAACTCGTGTAGCTATTTCATAATTGGTGGCTTTTCCCCAAATACCCATATCGCCTAAGTGCCAACCGTGATCACTCCAAAGTACAATAATAGTATTGTCACGGATACCAGCCTCGTCTAAGGCGTCAATCATTCTTCCTATTTGTGCGTCTACATAGCTTACACATGCTAAATAGGCATGCTTTAATTGTATGGCTTGTTCATCACTTATTTCTCCCGCATTAGGAATATTAGCTCGTGCTCTTAATTCAAACGAAGCGTGTAACCCCATTTCAGCACCATCTTTTGGACCTGTTGTTTCTTTCGCTAATTTAATGTCTTTATCATCATATAAATCCCAATACTTTTTTGGTGCTACCCAGTCTAAGTGT
The DNA here is from genome assembly GCF_000186265.1 of Cellulophaga algicola DSM 14237. NCBI lineage: Bacteria > Pseudomonadati > Bacteroidota > Flavobacteriia > Flavobacteriales > Flavobacteriaceae > Paracellulophaga > Paracellulophaga algicola. The sequence goes on along the minus strand of NC_014934.1, from coordinate 496,770 downwards.
GGTTTTAGAAATCCTAATCCTAAGAAGAAAGGCTTATCACCTTCTTTAACCATATCTTTTAAGGTAGCTATTGCTAAATCGGTATTGTAGCCATCTTCGTATTCATTATCGGGTAAGTCTACGAATTCATATGCTGGACCGCGGCCTAAACCACTTTTTAAAGATTCTTTCCCATACTTTTTAGCCATCTCGGCACTATTGCTTTTATAAAGTTCTTGGTTTTCAACAAGTTTAAACCCCCCTGGAGTTCTAGGTGCTTTAGTACTTATGCTATTAGGATCTGCTTTTCTGCTCCATGATAAAGCAGCATCAGTATATCCTGGATGAAAAATTTTACCCGTATACACGGTTTCATAACCATTTGCGCGTAAATGCTGAGGTAGGGTTTCAATATCTGGATTTAAATCACGGAAATAGGAGTAGTTTTCAATTACTCGTAAGGTTTCTGGTCGTGCTCCTGTCATCACACTAGCCCTTGATGGGCTGCAAATTGCTTCTTGACAATACGCATTATTAAATAGTAAACCGTCTGCGGCTAATGCATCTATATTTGGGCTGATGGCTATATCAGAACCGTAAGCACCCAATTCAGGTCTCAAGTCATCAATGGCAATAAAAAGAATATTGGGTTGCTTTTTAATTTCCTCTTTTTTGACTTCATTTTCTTTGCAACTGCTTACGATTGCTAGAAGGATAAAAAATTTTAGATACTTTGTCATGTTTGTAAAAATTGAATAGTAGTCAAAATAAATCAATTTTAAGTATAAAGACTTCTTATCATTTAACCTATTATCGCACTATTTTACCCTAATTATATAGAATCTTAGTATTTGTTGGGTAATAGAAATGATTAGTTGCTTTAAGTAAGGGCCTACTATCTCTGTCTATTTTGATAAATAAAAGTTTATATTCTGATAGAAATGGGGAAGTACAGTACTCAATGATTTAAAAATGCTGTTGTTGGGCTTTCTATTTACCATATCTTATTTCAAATTAAATTTAATCCTACTAATATATGGTTAAACTTAAATGAACAGAAGCGTATATTAAGTACAGGTAAGTGAAGATCTGTCACTACTTTTGGCTGCAGGAGGTATTATATATTTTACGGGTTTCAAATTGGGATGAGGTAAAGGTTTGTGTGGTGTAGGTATGGTTTAACCCATCAACTAGCATAGGAAGTAGAGATTTACGTTTTAGATTATATCTTATGAGTACTAATTGTATAGAAGATATTGAAAATGACCATAAATAGGATACAGCTCATTTATAATATGTTTTGAAAATAGTAACAAAAAAATGCAGACAGGATTAAAATTTACCAGCAGATAATGCCACATGCACCTAATCTTTATGTTAAAATAGTAGTGAATAATAAATAGTTGGGGGGATAGGGGAGTCTGTTAGCTATACTTACAACTGCGATTATCAATGTTAGTGGTAAAGCATAGAGTAAAGGGTTTAAGAATTTACTTTTGATGGACTATAGTTTTGTTTAAATAATAAAACTTGCTCATAAAATAACCACTACATTTTTTAATTTGTAGTGGTTATTAAAATAAAGCTTAATTAAACTTACTCAATTTATTATTCCCAGACTACGGGCATAAATACAGTCATTTCTGCTTGACCTCTATTACTCCATGCAAAATAGGGTACAAGTTGTGTTTTGTAAGATTCAAATTCTGGTTTTTGAACCGTTCTGTACATGCTTTCACTTTTATCTTTTCGTATTAATAGCTCTCCTTGTAACGTTGTTATACCGCCTAAAAAATCAGGTTTATGCGTAGCTTCTAAGGAGGCATTTTTATTAAAATACACGTCTAGAATACTCGTATGTTTGGGTAAATCTGGAGATTCTATACAGTATACAATAGGACCTCTTTTTACGGCGATTTGATTTCTAACTTCTTCAATTCTTGGATGGCCTTCTATAATTTGAACATCCATAGGCATGTCTAACACAAGCAAATCTCCTTTTTTCCAATTTTTGTTAATAATGGCATATTTTCCAGCCGTAACTGGGGCATCAGTTTTAGTGCCATTAATAGTTAATGTTGCTCCAGTAGCCCAAGAAGGGATTCTAACTAAAATATCGAAAGCAGTATCTTTACATTCTTCGATAGTTAATTTTACTAAGCCTTTCCAAGGGTATTCCGTATCTTGATGTATCACCAAACTAGAGCCGTCTGCTAACGTTGTTTTTAGTACACTACTGCCAAATAAATTTAGAGCAATACCATTTTTTGCTATACTATACGTCCACCCAGAAACCTGCGCAATGGTACGCACTAAATTAGGAGGGCAGCAAAAGCAACTTAAATAAGGTTCTCTATTGGGTGTCTCGGTAACATTTTCATGCGCATCGTAATCTCGAGTGTTGTTTAACATTCTTAATGGATTAGCGTAGAAGTATGAATTACCTTCAATACTAATTCCAGATAGTGCACTATTGTAGAGTACAAGCTCCATAATATCTGCATATTTAGATGCTCCATGGAGTCCTAACATTCTATAACTAAACATGGCATTACAAATATTTGCGCACGTCTCATTATACGCTGTCATGTTTGGCATCATATATTCATTAATGAAGCCTTCTTCAATCATATCTAAATTAGTCGAAGCCCCGTAATGGGCTTGACCAACAGCTCCAGTAAGGTACATTTTTTTCTGAGTTACATTTTCCCAAAGTCGGTCTAAAGCTTTTATTAAAGCTTCTTCGCCAGTTTCAGCGGCTACATCAGCAGCACCTGCATAGAAATATAAAGCAAGAACTGCATGACCAACAGCTTCAGTAGATTCACGTAAAGGAGTACGTTCTTGAACCATATCTCCAATAGGGTAGCCAATGGTAGTATCATTATGTTCTACGGCATAGACACCTCTATTGTTTATAAAACGTTCTGCAAGGGCCAAATACTTTTTATCTTCCGTAGTTCTGTATAATTCTACCAATCCCATTATTTGCGTTTGATTAAAACCAAACCGACCATAATGTTTAGTTTCAGGCATAAAAATGGTATGTAATAAATCTGCGTGCTTGATAGCAATGTCTAAAAAAGTACGTTGCTCAGTCACTCGAAAATGTACACAAGCTGTAATCAATAGATGCCCTGTATTGTACATCTCATGGTACTTCCTATTTTCGTAACGATCTACTTCTGGTCGCAGTTGTATTTGTGTTTGTAGGTATCCATCTGCTTCTTGAGCTTTGGCGATTATACGGATATAGTGGTCTATTTCTTCAAGTATTTTAATGTCTTTATTTTGTGCATACACGTAAATTTTGGCTTCTATAAATTTATAGAAATCACCATCGTGCCAAAACATTCCTTTGTGTTCTCCCTCTTTTTCGCCAGCTGCAATTTTAAAATTGTTTAAAGCATGCCCTATATCACCACAGAGCACCTCACCCATATATGGTACCATAATATCTTCACAGGTTTTAAATTTTTCTGCCCAAAAACCATTGGTCCATTGGCAATCTGTAAGATTGATGTTTTTTAGTTGTACAAATGGGCTTGCAGAATTATCTATACTTGAGACGGTAGATTTTTTCATGGTGGTATTCATAAATACTAGATTATATATTTTTAAATAGCTTACTTTTTAATTTTTATGTCATCAATAAGGAATTTCGCTGCTTTTGTAGCAGGGAGGTCTTCTTTTTTAATTTCGATAATCATTTGATCTTCTTTTTTAGAGGCCTGTGTTCTGTTTATTTTTGCAGATACCGTTATCCATTCACGTCTGGCCAATTTATTAAGATCAGAAAAAACCACTTTTACATTGGGGTTGGTTAAGGTAACATGAATTTTATCGGTTACACGACCTTGATCTAACCAAACTTTCATAGAAACTTCTAATGCTCCAGCGGGTAACTTGAGCGCACCTTCTGGGCTAATAATTTTGACAGTATCTACATTTAATGAGTCATTTTTTCCATAGCCTGTAAATTTCAAACTATTTACGCCAGAAGCATAATCGCCATGAACAATGCTTAGATAAGTAGCAGATGAGTCGTCTATAGACCAAAATTTTTGATAATCATTAGGGGTAGAGTCTTCAGGAACCATTTTTAGAGGTCTTGGGTTTTCCTCAAATAAAATGGGGCCTTCAAAGCCAAAAAATGCAGGAGCTAACAAGTTGTCTGTAGGTTTTTGCCATACACGCATGTAGTCAATCTCAAAATCTACAGGAAGCTCCTCTTTGTGAGGAAGTCCTAACCATTTGAAAATTTCTGAATCTAACCAGATTTCCATCGGGTTATTTAATACCCAATCTGTCCCTACTTGGTCTTGGGTAAAATGATGTACCAATTTACCATCAATAAATAATTTAAGAAAGTCTTTCCCCCATTCAGCACCATACACATGAAAATCATCTGCAGTTCTAAAAGGTAACTCTTCTATATGGTTAAATACTTTAGTAGGTCTTACTGCAGGTGGACTCCAATCGTGAGCTGTAGCCAGATACGAATTAGCCTTTATATTCCCATCTATTTTTGGGTTTCCCATAAGTTCATAGACATCTAACTCTTGTTCATATCCAATGGCCCAGAAGGCACCTGTTATGGCAGCATTACCTTGTTTAGATTTTACTTCCATATATCCATTTAAGAAACGTTTTTTTCCTACAATACCAGCTGTAGTTATTGGTAATGATTCTCCTTCAAAAACGCCATAGGTATCATTATTACTACCATCTGCGTAGCTCTCGTTAGCAAAAGGATAATCAGGTTCCCATTGAGTGCGTAATTTTAGAATACCATCTTCTACGCGTACGTTATGGGGTGCAAATTGAGAAGGGGCTCTGCCTTTCCAAATGTAGTAATCTCCATTCTGACCTTCTACAAACCATTTTGTGGTATCTATTTCTGTGCCTTCAAACTCATCACTAACCTCTTTATTCAGCATCCAATTCCCTTCATTATTGGGATCAGAAAAAGGATATGCGTTTGATGCATTATTCTTCTTATTCAATTTTTCTTTTGCAGCCTTGGCGCTTTTTTTTTGAGCATGGTTTTCTGAGGTACAAAGCAGAACACAAACTATAAATAGTAGTTTATAAATTTTGAAGTATTTCATGAGTATTTTTTGAGAATGTTTATTTATTTTGAAGTTTTAATTGAATTTCTTCAATGGTCATATTTTTGGTTTCAATCAGATATTTAAAAAGAATCACTAAGCCAATTGCTACAGTTATCGCATAAAACAAAAGGGTGTTGCTTATTCCCATGGTATCTAATTGCCATGGAAAGAATTTCTGTACTAAATAGCTAACTATACTTGTTACAAGCGTAAAGAACGGGATTGCAATACCTCTTAAGGAGATTGGGAAAATCTCTGAAAAGAGCACCCACATTACAGGGCCTACAGAAAAGTGAAAAGCAGCAATGAAACTTAAAATTCCTATTAAGATTAATACTGCATTAATATCTGCAGACTGTTGTAGTAATAAGCTTGCATATTCTCTAGAATCATTATCACCTAAAGTAGTTTTTAAAGCTTCTTTAAATGCAATATCAGAACCATACTCAATCCCTATTATTGGATTAAGTCGCTCTACGTTGGGTATTGCCTTCATTTCAACAATGGCCTCAGAAGAGATCGTATAGCTTGCTGTTTTAAATCCGTAAAAACAAATGCCTAGACTTAAAATAATCCAAGCCATTCCCCAAATTATAAGAGGTCTACGTCCTAATTTATCTACTAATAGTAAACCTAAAATAGTAAAAACAACGCTAGTTAAGCCAATCCAAATTGCTTGCATGAATGCAGCATCTGTGCCAATACCTAATTGTTCAAAAACGGTTGGAGCATAAAATAGTATAGCATTTATACCTGTAGATTGCTGTGCTATAGCTATCGTCATTGCAATAATCATTGTAACACGCATTGGCTTACTGAATATTGCTTTTAATTGTAATACCGCAGAATGATTGTGATTTCCAGTATCCATAGTGTGCTGCATTTCTATAATTTGGATCTGAGCTTCTTCTTCTGGAATAATTTTTCTTAATGTATTCTTTGCTTCCTCTTGCTTACCTTGATAAACCAGCCATGCCGGACTTCTTGGAATAAAAAATAATAGTAGTAACCATACCAAAGCAGGTATTATTTCTGAACCAAGCATCCATCGCCATGTATGTTGATCTACGCCCCAATTAATGACCCAAGTGGCATTGAGATCTATAGACTGTATGATGATATAATTAATGAAATAGGCAGCAGATAAACCAAATACAATATTAATTTGAGTCATAGAGACTAGTTTGCCTCTCCATTTTGGTGGAGCTATTTCGCCAATGTACATAGAGGCTAATGATATAGAACTAAATGCTAAACCCCCTAAAAAACGAGCAATAACTAGGGTCCAATAGTTTGGAGCAAAAGTAGATCCTATGGCAGAAATTAGATAAAGTGCCGCAACGATTTGTAATGTTTTTTTTCTTCCTAAAGAATTACAAGCATAACCTGCAATGGGTAAAGCAATTAAAACACCCAGTCCAGGAGCACTCACTACAGTACCTAATTCTAATGCTGTTAAACCAAATTCTTTAGTAATGAAATTTATGGTTCCTGATATAAGGGCAGCATCTAATCCAAAAATAAAACCACCAATAGCAACAATGGTAGAGTAGGTGTATGCATTTCTTTTAAATGAATTCATAAATCTATTGGTTTAAATGTTTTTTTTCGTATTACTGTTCAATCTATTTTTGCTCCCATACAACAGGTAAGAATACAGACATTTCTGTCTCTTCATTACTTCTGTTTGACCACGTAAAGTAAGGTATGAATGTCGTTTTAAAAGTTGTCCATTCTGGATGTTCTATTTTTTGATACATCGCATCATCAGCATTATGTTCTTTACGTAATAATACCTCTCCGGATATAGTGGACACTCCTCCTAAAAAATCTGGATGAAAATCAGATTTTAATTGTTTTGTATCTCCTTTGATATACACATCTAATATGCTGCTTTCCGCTGGTAAATCTACAGATTCTAAGCAATATACTACAGGACCTCTTTTTATTGCCACCTGATTTCTTACTTCTTCTATACGACCATGACCTTCAATGAAATTGATAGCTAAAGGCAAGTCTAAGCGAATAGTGTCATTGGCTTTCCAAGTTCGGTTTAATGTAGCATAGGTTCCTGGAGTAGCAAGGATTTCAGACTCTTTACCATTGATCATTATTTTAGAACCTTCTGCCCATTCCGGAATTCTCAAAAGAATGTCAAAAGCATCACTTCTGCATGCTTCAATAGTAATTTCAACATCACCTTCCCAAGGATATTTTGTTTCTTGTTTTAGTTTAAGTGAAGAGCCGTCATTTAAAGTAGTCGCTAATTTATTTCCCCCATATAAATTAACAGCGATTCCATTTTCAGATTTGCTGTAGGCCCAACCAGATACTTGAGCAATAGTGCGTACTAAATTTGGCGGACAACAAAAGCATTCTAAATAATCTTGTCGCACAGGAAACTCGGTATTCATCTTATCATAGTCTCGTGAACCGTGAACAGTACGTAGTGGGTTGGCATAATAGTACCTGTCTCCTTCAATATTAATTCCAGAAAGCGCACTGTTGTACAATACCGTCTCCATTACATCGGCATATTTAGATTCACCGTGAAGTCCTAACATTCTATAGCTGAACATAGAATTACAGATATTTGCACAAGTTTCATTATAGGCCGTGGTGTTAGGCATCATATATTCATTAATAAAACCTTCTTCTATTTTATCTCTATTGGTTGATGCACCGTAATGTGCTTGACCTACAGCACCAGTTACATACATTTTTTTCAGTGCAACATTCATCCATAGTTTGTCTAAAGCATCTATTAAAGCTTGCTCACCGGTTTCTGCATAAACATCTGCAGCTCCTGCATAGTAGTATAAAGCTAAAACGGCATGACCAACAGCTTCATCAGATTCGCGAAGCGGGGTACGTTCTTGAACCATGTCGCCTATAGGATACCCTTTCGTTTCAGGAGTCTCTTTAACCTCATATTTACCTCTATTGTTGATGAATTGCTCTGCTAAATCTAGATATTTTTTGTTTTTAGTTGTTCTGTATAATTCTACCAGCCCCATGATTTGAGTTTGATTAAAACCAAATCTGCCATAGCGCGAATCATCCGTCATGAATAAAGAATACATCAGGTCAGCATGTTTAATAGCAATATCTAAAAAATTGGTTTGTCCTGTAATGCGATAATGGATGCATGCACTAGTAAGTAAGTGTCCTGAATTATACATTTCATGATACTTTCTATTTTCATAGGGCTTCCGGTCAGCATACAACTGAATTTGAGTTTGAAGGTACCCATTCTCTTTTTGGGCTTTTCCGATAATTAAAATGTAATCGTCTATTTCTTTGCGAAGATTTTCATCTTTATTTTGCCCGTAAACATACATGATAGCTTCCATAAATTTATAGAAGTCGCCATCATGCCAATGCATGCCCTTGTGTTCACCTTCTTTTAATCCTGCAGCTATTTTAAAATTATTAAGCGCATGACCCTTATCACCCGTTAGTAAACTCCTCATGTAAGGAATCATTTTGGTTTCAGCAGTTTTAAATTTTTCTGCCCAAAAACCTTCCGTCCATTGGCACTCGCCAAAATCTATACTTTTGAACTTTACATGAGGACTATTGGTATTATTTAAAATGCCCTTACCGTTATCTAATGCTAAAGTTGATGCTGTTACTGTAGTATTTGAAGCTACTGTATCTTTTACCTCTTGTTTGCACGAAATAAAAAATAATCCCAGTGTTAATAGTGCTTGTATCCTTCTCATTTTGGAAACTTTTAGTTTGGTTTAGTCGTTAATATTTTAAAAGATTTGGTCTCTCTTTTTGAATTAAAGCAGGCGTTCTGTAGCGATCCATACGTTCAATATCATAGTTTTCAAAACTTCGTTTTAACATCCATAATGGACGCTCTAAAGTAGATTCCCATTCAAACATTTTTTTAAACATGCTTTTAACACGTTCTGGATTAGTAGCCGCTAAATCATCTTGTTCTGTTATGTCTTTAGACAAATCATAAAGCTCTGCGGGTCTATCGGCAAACCGAATTAGTTTCCAATCTCCTTCTCTAAAGGCTAAGCGTACTTCTTTTTTCCAAAATAGAGTTTGATGGGGTCTCTCCTTAATTTCTCCTGAAATGTAGGGCATAAGGTTTATACCATCTATCTCTTGTAAATCTTTGGTATTACCACCACCGGCGGCGTAAAAAGTTGGTAATAAATCCATGGTGCTAATCGGAAAGGTATAGGTTGTTTTTGGTTGAATGTGCTTTGGCCAACTCATTAAAAAGGGAACTCTAATTCCGCCTTCCAAATGGTTAGATTTTGTGCCACTTAAAGGTAAATTTAAAGAGGCATTTTTATCTGTTGGTCCACCATTATCATTAGAAAATACTATGATTGTGTTTTTATCTAAGCCGAGTTGTTTCAGTTTGTCGAGCACCCGACCACAAGCTCTATCTAATGCTAATGTCATTGCAGCCAATTCTTTACGTTTACCCGTTAAGTTTGGAAATTGATTTAAATCTTCTTTCGTAGCTTCCATCGGGGTATGTACTGCATTAAACGCTAAGTAAATAAAGAAAGGATTCTTTTTATTTTTTTCTATAAATGAAATTGCTTCATCTGCAAGAGCATCGGTGACATATTCTTGAGGTTCTTCAAAGTTACCAAAACCTCGTTCCATTTTAGTGTCATGGTGAGCTGAGGAAGCTACATCATACCCAAAATAGCTGCGAGCACCACCTCTAAATCCGTAAAATTCATCAAAACCTCTGTTCATTGGATGAAATCTATCTGCATTACCCAAGTGCCATTTTCCATACATTGCGGTATTGTAGCCTAACTTTTTTAAATAATCTCCTATAGTTAATTGATCAAGAGGTAGCCCCATGTCATCTGCAAGAAACTTTGAGTTTTCACTCATATAACCGGGTACATTAATCTCTTCGTAGCCAAAACGTTGTTGGTATTTTCCAGTGATTAGACCTGCTCTTGAAGGACCACAAGTGGCATCTGTAACATAGCCCTGAGTGAATTTGACACCGGAGTTGGCAAGCTTATCCAAATTTGGCGTTTTCATCTCTGTGCTACCTTGAAATCCGAAGTCTGCAAATCCAGCATCATCTGAAAACAAGAAAATAATGTTTGGTTTTTCTTGCGCGGAACTTATGCTGAAACAGCAAATAGAAAGAAATAGTATTAGAGTCTTCATTTTTAAATTATTAATTTTAATTCTTGTTTATTGAGTTATTATCAATAAAAACAAGGAATAGATACAAATTAATAAAAAATAAAGTGAAGAAGTTCGACTGATTTTATCCAGTTATAGCACTATTTTATCCATGTAAGAGGAGAAGTGTTGCTTATTTAGCTATTTTTAAGTTGAAATTAGGGTAAAACATCAATTCTTTTTATAGTCACAAATAGTGGACCAGTGGCTAAACGGTTGCTTTTGAAAAATGCTTGAAAATTTCCGACACCGCTTGGCAAAGAAATATTTTTAAAGATAATTTGTTTTTGACCTTTTATAATAGCGAGTGTTTTGTGTACATTTTGGTACTTAATATGGGCTAAACCATCAGCTATTACTTCAGGTAAATCCATACTAATGTCATAGATGCCAGCTTCTGTTCTAACACGCCAAAAGCCAAGTTCATTTTCAGAGATTACACGTGGGCCACCCCAATCAAATCTAGAAAGGTTTACTTCTGGTGTTGCTGTTTCTCCCAAATATATCCGTTGTATGCCTTTAGCGTCTCGCTCTTGGGTAACTTCATCAAACCAATTTTCATACTTAGCTAATAAATCTTCAACAATTTCAGGATACTTCTTGGCTAAATCTATTCGTTCGCTTGGATCTTCCTCAATATTATAAAGTTCTAGATTTGATAGTACTTCTTTTAGTTGATCATCTTTAGGTTGATATAAAATTCCGTGAGGAAAATCGTTTGGACTAACTAATTTGTAGGTTTGAGTACGTACCGTAAAATGCATATATTTAAAAGGGGTTGGTCCATAATGCATTTGGACTATAAATTCTCTTCCTTGTAAACTATCAGCATCATCATTTTTCCAAAGAGGTAATAATGATTTACCATCTAATTGTAATGCATCGGGTAATGGTACCTTTGCAATATCTAAAATGGTAGGTAAAATATCCATTACCGTCCCCATAGTTTTTGATTTTACATTTTTTTTAAAATGATTGGGCCATTTTACGAAGAAAGGAACGCGGATACCAGCATCATACACGCTCGTTTTTGTTCCCCTTAAATTGGCAACCCAACGTCCTGGATAGACATCATTTTTTGTTCTTCTTTGTCTAGGACCATTGTCAGAAAGAAAAATAACAATCGTATTATCTTCTATTCCTAATTGTTTCAGTTTGGCTAAAACTCTACCTACATTACCGTCAATATTGTCAATCATTCCGTAGGTAAGGGCGTTGTCTTCATGGAGTCCCATTTTTCTATATGGTTCTGCTTTTTCATCGGGTACTTGAAGCGGAAAATGCGGCAAGTTTGTAGCTAAATATGCAAAAAACGGTTTATCATTTTTTGCACTTATAAAATCTAGTGTAGCATCAGTGAAAATGTCATCACAATATCCTTTGTATTTTTTAGATACATTATTATGTTCTAACACAGGATCAAAATAAGTATTACCAGCTGGCCCTGCAGCTTGTCCAATTCCGCCTCCTTTGTGCACCAATGCTTCTTGAAAACCTTGATCGGTAGGACGCATAGGATTATTATCACCCAAATGCCATTTACCAAAAATACCCGTTCGATACCCATTATTGCTAAGTATTTCTGCAATGGTAACTTCCGATGTATTCATAAAATGATCTACTTGAGTAACAGCTGTAACCCCTGTACGGTAAGGGTATCGACCAGTTAACAATGCTGCTCTAGAGGCAGAACAGTTTGGATAGGCAATAAAACTTTCCATTTCTATACCTTGTTTGGCAATAGCCTCAATATGTCGTGTTTTTAAATACGGATTGCCGTGCATGCCAATATCTCCATAACCCTGATCATCTGTCATCATAATAATAACATTCGGTCTTTTTTGAGCGGTAATAGCTTTATGGTTAAATGGATTTACTAGTAAAAAAAGTAAAGCAATTAATAGTCGAATTTTAGGTATAATTTCCATTAGATTAGGTTATATTACGTTACAGTTTTGTTTACCAGTTGGTATAAGACCCATCTTTTCTTTTTAAACGAGGGGTTTCTACGGGTACAAATTTATGGTTGAGTGCTAATTCTTCATTAAACTCTACTCCTAAACCAGGTGTTGTGGGCAACAGATAGCGAGCGCCCTCTAATATTGGTTGTATAGGGTAGAAATCAGGACTGTTCGTACCCGCTTGTTCTGCTGGGGTATTAATTTCTTCTAACCAATTGAAGTTAGGACAAGCGGCTGCCATGTGTATAGATGCCGCTGTACAGATAGGACCTAACGGGTTGTGTGGCATTAAGTCTATATAATGAGCTTCGGCAATTGCGGCGACTTTCATAGCTTCGGTTAATCCGCCGACATTGCATACATCAACTCTTGCAAACTGGGTAAGTCCTTTTTCTAAATAAGGTAAAAACTGCCATTTACTAGCAAACTCTTCGCCTATAGCAAAAGGAATATCTATCATTTTACGTAAAGTTTCATAGGCATTGGGTTTTTCGTCTCTAATGGGTTCCTCAATAAAATCTAGAGTTCCAGCCGGCATACGTTGTATAAAAGAAACTGTTTCTGCAACAGATAATCTATGATGATAGTCTATCCCAATTGTGGGAGCAGAACCAATTTCTTTACGTAATTCTGAAACCCAGTTTGCAATTTTCACAATAGATGCTCTTGGCTCAAAAGTGGCATGAGAATCTTGTTCATACTCAGCAGGAGCAAGTCGTAACACATTCCATCCTTCAGCAATTAGAATTTTTGCTCTGGTAAATAATTCTTCTTTAGAGGTAAAGCGTAATGAAGCAAAACAATCTATATAATCTCTTTGTTTTCCTCCCAAAAGCTCATAGACAGGAACTCCTAACTTTTTACCTTTTATATCATGCAAAGCAATATCTATAGCCGAAATAGCAGCGGTTAAAACCCTACCACCTTCAAAATATTGCCCTCTATACAAGTCCTGCCAAATGGCGCCAATGTTATTAGGGTCTTTACCAATTAAACTCGTTTTAAAATGCTCAATTGCACCTATTACTGCTAATTCTCTCCCAGATAAACCAGAAGTCCCGTAGCCATAAATACCTTTATTGGTTTCTACTTTTACCACTAATTGACTACCGAAACCTACATTAATCGGGTATGTTTTTATGTCTGATATTTTCATTTTATTTCTTTTTTATTTCATCAACCCTTTCAACCTTACCTACAATAAATAAGAATGATAAAAATCCTATTAGGGTCATTGCTCCTATAAAATATAATGCGGGACTAAAGTCACCATCCTTTACGAGGATTCCTATTACAAACGGCACAACAACAGCAGATAAGCCACCTGCTAAATTAAAAACGCCTCCTATTAAACCTACTAAGCGTTTTGGAGCTAATAAGGATACGAAAACCCAAGTGATAGATGCTAAACCATTTCCGAAAAAGGCTATAGCTAAAAATAAAATAATGTAAAAAGTACTGTCAGTAAAGTTGGCGCCAATGATAGTCGTAGAAAGTAAAAGTCCGATTAGCACAGGTGTTTTTCGTGCAAATTCTTTTGTTTTTCCTTTTTTTATTAAATAATCTGATGTGAAACCAGAAAGTAAAACACCACAAAAAGCGGCTAAAAAAGGTAAAGAGGTTAAAAATCCAGATTTAATAAAATCTAAGCCGCGGTATTCTACCAAATAGGTAGGGAACCACGTTAGAAAGAATATAGATACTGAGCCTACACAAAATTGTCCTAAATAAACCCCCCATAATTTCTTGTATTTGAATGCCTCTGCTAAATCAGACCAATTGATTTTTGTTTTAGTTTCTGAATTAGAACCATTTGCTAAACCACCACCTTTTTGGATATGGTCTAATTCTTCTCTATTTACTGTTTTATGCGTGTCTGGATCTCTGTAAATAAAATACCAAATAAACGCCCAAATAATACCGATTACCCCAGAGACTACGAGTAATCCTCGCCAACCTAATTTATCTTGTATGAATGCCAGTATAGGAAATAAAAATGCTAAACCTATAAATTGACCAGAGGTGTAAATGGCTATTGCGGATGCTCTTTCTTCTTCTGGAAACCATTTAGTTACGATGGCATTATTTGCAGGGTAAGACGGGGCTTCAAATACACCAATACTAGCTCTTAAGCCTAATAAAACAGAAAAAGAGTTTACAAAACCTTGAAGTAAGGTAGCAATAGACCAACAAAATAGCATTACAGCATACAAAACACGTAATCTAATTTTATCAACAATAAGACCGCCAGGAATTTGCAATGCAACATAAGTCCATCCAAATGCGGAAAAAATAAGCCCCATTTGCACTGTACTAAGCTCTAAAGATTCACTAATTGCGGAAGCAGCAACAGATATATTGGTTCTGTCTAAATAATTAATTACAACCGTGCCAAATATCAAGGCCAGAATATTATATCTTTTTTTAGTTGGGCTAAGGTTGGTCATTTTTTAATTTTTTAAATATCCTTTATGCGTCTTTTATCTCCATAAACTCTACAGGAGCACCGTTGTGTTTTATAAAAGCTACGCGCACGCCTTCGCCAGGAGAAAAAGTATCCACTAAAATATCTTTGCCTTGTAAAGCATCTTCCATATTATCTACAAAGTAAGCTACGTGTGGTATGGTGCGTATTAACTCTGGCATTGGACTGTCAGTATCAAATTTTACCCATTCTATATTGTACTCGTCTTTATCAAACGCTGTGTAATGTATTTTTCCAGGTTCGTAAAAACCATCCCACGCTTTTTCTTCAGTTGTAGGTATGCCGATATGGCTAAATTCGTAGTTCATACTAGAAATTATTAGGTGTTATATTATTTTAGCGATGCTATGTTAAGTGGCTTTTATTCTAGAATAAATACAAGAAGATTATTTTATATACTCTTGTATTTCTGACTTTATATTTTTGAAATATTCTGTTAAACCATCAAAATTTCTCTCTTTAATAAGTTGCTTGTTTAATAGTGAACTACCCATGCCAACACCAGTAGCTCCGGCAGCAAAAAAAGATTTTATATTATCTTTATTAACGCCTCCTGTTGGTAGCAGTTTTATTTTATTTAGAGGTGCTAATACATCTTTTACGTAAGTAGGCCCCAGTAGCGTGGCTGGAAAAATTTTAACAACAGAAGCACCCAAATCCCATGCTTTATAGATTTCCGTAGGAGAATAACCTCCTGGGAAAATCGGAATATTATCAGAAACGGCTTTTTTGATTACTACTTCGTCAATGATAGGTGTTACAATAAATTGGGAACCAGCTTCTATAGCTTTTTCGTAATCATTTATATTGCAGACGGTACCAGCACCTACATTTAAATTAGGAAATTCGCTTCTAAGCATTGTAATGATTTTGTCAGCATCTTTTGTGTTCATTGTAATTTCGATGGTAAACAATTCTGCGGCAATATAAGATTTGGCAATTTCGCGAACAATATCAATACTTTCGCCTCGTATAATCCCTACAATTGGAGCTTTGTTATAAGCATCCCAAGAAAATGATGTTTTACTGGTCATAATTTTTTAATATTTTTTGTTGGCCAATTAAGAGTGCTTTTTCTAGATAGTGACCATCTAAAAGGATTAGTTTTTCTTTTATAATTATTTGTTCTAATGCTATTTTGTAGAGACTGAATACAGGATCTGGAGCTACTAAAAAAATGGTATCAACAGTATTCGCTAAGTATTTTATTTCATCACCAATTAGGAGTCCGCTTAAAAAATAGTAATTATCTTCTTTAGGTTTATGGTCCAATATGTGCCTAGCTCTAACCGAAAATAAACGCTCACTTAAAAGTCCTTTTAGGCCCAGCTTTACCCCTTCAATAAAAACATTTTCATTAATAATCGTATTTTCTTTAAGAATAGAATTTGAAAGAATACTTTTTTGAGAAAGTACTTCAAACAGCTCTCCTGTCATGAAATTTTTTAAGTCTAGGTATTGCGAATTCCTGTATGTGAGATGTTTGCTATGCGTTCCTGGTAATATTAAGACTCCTTTTTGATAAGGAGTTAATTGATCATTTAAGCCTACCGCTTGTATTTCTTCTCCTCGCATCATTTCAGAGTTGGTTTTTGCTCCAGATATTAGCAGAAGTTCTAGATTATTAGGAAGTTTTAAATGTTTCCATTTTAAATTATCTCCATTTCCGTTTAAAGGAAAATCGGCATAATCCATTTCATACAGACCAATATTAGCAGATGCCATACCAGCTGCTACTACAATGTGTTTTCTATGTATTTTAGGTAAATTTGAAATTTCGGAAGCTAAATACTCCGCAAAATAAGTGGTTTGATCTTTTACCGTCTGAGTTAAATATTTTTCATATAATGACTTTATACCTTGGTCTGTTTTATGTTCCGCTAGTATTTTTAAGCTAGAATTTTCTACAACTCTCAATCTAAAATTGGAGGTTCCCCAGTCACAACTAATAAAATATTCACGTTTTTTCATTTATATCAAAGCTTTTGTTACCCTCTTTTTAGCTAAATAATCATCTAAAGCATAAGTAGAGCAGTCTACACCTATTCCGCTATTTTTTACTCCGCCATGAGGTAGGTAGATATCATATTTTACACCATTCAATTGTACCTCGCCAAATTCTAATTTATCAGCAAAATAATTTAAAGTGTCAGTATTTTTAGAAAAGACATAAGAAGCTAATCCAGCATCTGTATTATTGGCTAATTCTAAAACTTCTTCTTTAGAGCTAAAAGTAACAATATTAGCTATGGGTCCAAAAATTTCTTCTTGTAAAATTGCAGCATTATTATCATCCATTCGGATTATGGTAGGTTCAAAATAAAATCCTTTTCTATTGATAGGTTTTCCTCCATAAATTAATTTCCCGCCTTGTGCTATAGCATCTTTTACAATCTTACTTACTTTTAAAACGGATTGTTTATTGGTCATGGGCCCCATGTCTGGCTTATTCTCTTTTCCGAAGCCAATAACTGTATTTTTAAACTTGGCTACCATGCCATCAGTAAAAGCATCAATTACAGATTCATGGATAAAAAATCTATTGGGAGCAACACAAATTTGACCTGTGTTGCCTGTTTTAAGTGCAGCTCCAATTGTGATTGCTAATTCTAAATCAGCATCATCAAAAACTATAAATGGGGCATTTCCACCACATTCCATACTGTATCTTTTAATAGATGTTTTACTGCTTTGTGCTATTAATTTTTGTGCAGTTTCTGTAGAACCTATCATTGTAATCAGGCGTGGAATTTTGCTTTCGCAAAGTGGAATTCCAACATTTTCTACGTCGCCACTTATAATAGTAATAACCCCTTTAGGGAAATTTAGTTCTTTGCATAGCGCTCCGATAATATAAGCAGAGAGCGGCGAGAATTCTGATGGTTTTAGTATAATACTACACCCAGCCGCAAGTGCTGGTCCCAGTTTAAAACCTAGGTTTAATAACGGAAAGTTATAGGCTAAAAATGCCACGACAACACCCAAAGGTTGCGATTTTACATAATGTGAATGTGTGCCTTCTTTATCGTCAATATTAATATCATGACGTTTTACAATTTCTTCGGCATAATATTTAAGAGAATTGGTAATACTCGTAAGGTCTTCGGCGCTACCTTCCCAAGTTTTTCCCATTTCATACATGATACTTTCTCGTAATAAATCACTATTTTCAATTAATTTATTTCTTAGCTTATCAATCCAATCTAAACGTTCGGTAATAGGTAATGTTGACCAATATTCGAATCCTTTTTGAGCACTAGATAAAGCAAGTTGAGTATCTTCTTTACTCGCCCAAGCAAGGTTTGCAACGACTTGCTCGTCTGCAGGGCAAATGACATCAAAAGAAGCTCCATTAGAAGCATCTCTTAATTCCCCATTTATATATAACTTTTTATGACCGAATTTTAAATTTGTTTTCATTTTGGTGTATTTCTTTATCAAGATATTCTTCTAATTTATTCAAGTCTACATCAACACCTAATCCGGGAGACGTAGGGACACAAAACTGTCCGTTTACCACATTTATTTCGCCCTTAGTTACAATATCCCTTAAGGCGTTTTCTGTTCTGTCTAATTCCATAGTTGGAAGATCATTATACATCCTACCAGGATTTTTATCTAAATTACCTATAAAATGTGCTGCTGCACTAATAGCGATCCAGGTCCCCCAAGTATGTGGTACTACATCTTTGTTAAAGACCTGTGCTAAAGTGGCAATTTTCTTTGCTTCTGTTAATCCGCCTGCGGCGCAAATATCGGGTTGCGCAATATCAACGCATTCATTTTCTAATAAACGTTTAAAACCAAATTTAAGGTATTCACATTCTCCACCAGCGATAGGAATTGTAGTGTTTGCTCTTAATTTTTTATAGCCAGAGTAATCTTCTGGAGAAACAGGTTCCTCAAACCAAGAGATATCATATTTCTCTACTTTTCTAGCTAATTCTATAGCCTCTTTGTAGGAATACGCATGGTTAGAGTCTATCATTAAGCGCACATTAGGACCAATAGCTTTACGTATTGCACCAACGTATTTAATGTCTTCATTTACACTTAAGCCTACTTTCATTTTTATAGCTTTAAATCCTTGAGATTTGTAAAGCAAGGCCTCTGCTATAAGCGATTGCTCTAAGTTTTCTACTCGTGTAAAATATAATCCTGTTGCATAGGGTTCAATAATCGGATTTTTTAACCCGCCTAAAAGAACAGAAACAGGTAAGTTTAGAAGTTTTCCTTTAATGTCCCAAAGAGCAACATCAATGGCACTTATAGAGGCTTGTAAGGTTCCGCTTCGGGCATAATCCATGGATCTACGATACATTTCTTGCCAAAGGACCTCGTTTTCAATGGCAATTTTACCAATTAAAAAAGGTTCAAAAAATTCAATTCCAGCTTTTATAACATTGGCAGGACCATACCCTTCTCCCCAGCCATAGGTACCGTCTTCTAAAGTAATTTTTACAAGGCATATTTTTCGGGTATCATATTGCCATTGTGAGAAATAAAAAGGTGTATCTAGCTTATGGCTAATTACGAAAGGTTCTATTGATTTGATCTTCATGCCTAGTCGATATTTTATAAAGTTTCCTGTGTTTGATTACAAGAAATTAATGGTTTGTTTTTAATTTATAAGTCTTAATAATTTGCATATCCTAATAAGCAAATTGCTCCTATTAAAACGGCTAAGCCTGTTAAGAGAATTTTGAAAGGCTTGTGTGCATCTTTCCATTCTCCTGCACGATATGCCCAAATATTACTAATGATTAATGCTAAACCTAAGAGTATAGGCCAGCCAATTACGGGGCCTAAATCTCCCATCAGTGCAGCTCCTTGGCCGTAAACTCCTAAGGCTGAAAACCAGAAAACCCCCGTTAATACGGACCAGAAATAGGCTTTCTTACTATTTTTTACTTTAAAGGAACTCCATGAGTTATTTTTTATCAATAGGAATAATGCATAGCCGCCATTCATGACAAATCCTCCTACAAGAACCACTACCCATGAGGCTAGACTAGCATTTTGTGTAGAGGTATTATAAGCTTCTACCGCTAATTTCGCAACAGGACCCGCTTTAATAAAACCTACGTTTAAAAAGGCGGATAAAATACCAGATGCTACTGCGATAAGTACTCCAATTTTAATTGATTTATTTGCTGTTGAATTCTGCTCCTTTAATTGATCTCTTTTTACTCCTGCAATTGCAGTTATCGTTACTCCAACTAAAAGAAGTACAACGCCGCATACTATTATAGGAAATGAGGGTTGTGCGAATGCACCTTCTATTTGGAATAAAGGAATTATACAGCCTACAGATGCAGCGAGCCCCATTACAATACCATAAGTGATGGAGATTCCTGTTTTTTCAACACTAATACCAAATAAAATGCCACCTATGCCCCATAGTAAACCGTAAAAGGCAGAAATGAATAATGTAAAGTTTTCAGTTTGCTGGATAATCTCAAAAAGATCTGGAATAACAAAAAGAGCCCAGGCTACTGGCACTATAATCATAGCTACTAAAGATTGAATTACCCACCAAGCCTCCCATTTTAACGGGGCTATATTCTTCATACCTAATCCGAAAGTTCCTTGAAAGAAACTAGCGAACACAACTAGGGTTATAGCTAAGGTATACTCATTCATATTGATTGTATTTTTAGATGAATAGTTTGTAAATTAGTACATGGAAAACTATTCTCTATCATGCCATTACAAAGAAAAAAGAATAAGCAATGCTTGTATTCAATGATTTTACCCCAAGTAGGCATTATTTTAACCGTTAATGGGGATACTTATACTGTTTTAGAGTAATTCTTTAAAATAGTATGCCAATAGTACTGTAAATCCGCCAAATAGAGATACGACAAAAGAGAGTAGGCTAAAGGATTTTAGAAGTTTACTAACCGACACATCATGTACTTCCTTAAAGAGCCAAAAGAAGCTGCTATTTACGTGAATTATGCCTAATGATCCTGTGCAGATAGCTGCAGTAGTAAACTGTGGGTCGAGTGTGCCATTAGCTATTAATGGGGCTACAATTGATGCCGTAGTGATCAATGAAACAGTAATAGAACCGGTAATTGTAGTAAATAACATGCTCAAGAGAAAAGGAATTATTACTGTCATAACTCCAGTAGCATTAACATTAGCAAACATAGAATTTACTATTTCAGTATCTTTTATTACTTGTCCGAAAGCGCCTCCTGTACCTGTTATTAAGATTACAATGGCAGTTTTTGTAGCAGCATTTTGAAAATATTGATTTACAGTACTACTAAATTTTTTTGAAGGTAAAAGGGGAAGTGCGCATAGAATACCTATTAATAATGCCCACATAGGGTTTTTAATAAAAGCAATATATTGATTTTCGGTATTAAAAAAAGAGCCAATAGACATCAAAGCCAAAGGAAGTAAAAGTGCTATAAAAGGGAGTAATCTCTTAAAGCCCTTAATTTGATGTTCCTTAGTGTTAATTTCAATAGACTCTTGAATTTTTGTTTGTTTTAAAAAATTCTTGTTTAGTTTTAACCAGATTAAACCTCCCGCAATAGCGCAAATAGCAATTAGCATATTTAAGGGTATAATTTCACCAACATTTACTTCTAATATAGCCGCGACAGCTAAAGGGCCTGGAGTGGGGGGGACTAGCGCATGGGCAACAGTTAAACTCATGGCTAATGAAAGACCCAACACTAATATGGAATGACCAGATTTTTTGGATAATACATGAAGCGTAGGCAATAAGGTTAGGTAAGCGACATCCATAAAAACAGGAATTCCAATTAAAAAACCTATTACTGCCATGCTTAACGGTAGGAATTTTGTTCCAAATAATTTAATAAGGGTATTAGCGATAATTTCTGCACCCCCAGATTTGGAGAGTATTTCACCTAAAAAAGCTCCAAAGAAAATGATTAGGCCTATCCATTTTAACGTATTCCCAAAACCATTTAAAAGACTTTCTGTGACTGTGGTTACGGTACCGCCAGTAGCTAAGCCCAGCAATAAACCAAAAACTAATAAGGCAGGAATAGGGTGAATTTTAAGAATTGTAACGGCTACAATTAATAAGACAATACATAGTACTAGAATAACTGTTGCAGACATAAATGAGGATTAGGCAGGTTTTTATAGAATCAAAAATAAAGGAAGCTTGTTATTTTGGGTTCTTTAACTTTATCTAAAAATAGCACTATTATACCCTAAGATTAATGGCTGTTAAATTATTTTAATTTTTAATACCATATTAATTACTCATTAAACTTTTATTGTATTTTTCCATGTATTCGGAAGGGGTAACTTTCATCAGATTTTTAAATTGCCTGTTGAAATTGGTTAAGGTATTAAAGCCAGATTGATAGCAAACTGTTGCTATTTGCATTTCGCCTTCAATCAAAAGTTTACAAGCGTGTCTTAACCGAATTTCATTTAAATATTGCGTAAAAGATTTTAATGTACGTTTTTTAAAATAACGACAAAATGCATTAGGAGTCATATAGGCGATAGCCGCTACTTCTTCTAATTCTATTTTCTTATCAAAATTTTCAGTTAAAAAAGTAATGACTCTACCCATTCGATCTTTTTCATTTTTACTGTAGGTATTTGTAATAACTTCAGAACATAAGGTTTTATAATTTTCTCCTACAGATAGAATATCTAAGATTTGCAATAGGCCTATTACTCTAGAGAGCCCTTGGTTTCCTATTAAACCTAAAATATAGTTATGGACTAAATAACTAGCTGCGTTAGAAAATTTTAAGCCCATATTTGCACGTTGAAATAAGAGTTGTATTTTTTTTGATTCAGCTAAATCTAAAAAACCATCCCCTAAAAAATCAGGGACAAATTTAATCACAACCAAATCTACCGCTTCATCCTCTAGCTTGTCTGCGTAATATTCTTTATGATTTTTGAAGAGGTGTGGTACATTGCTACCGATTAAATATAGCTCACCTGGAGCAAAATTACCTATGGAGTTGCCTACATATCTAGTACCTGTACTTTTAATAAAATATATTAGCTCTAACTCCTTATGAAAATGCCAATTTTGCTCAATACATGGCAGTCTATCTTGTCTAGCAAGAAACGAGTTCTCAGGTCTATTCTCAGTTTGCTTGTAGGTTAGTTTCATTAGTTTTAATTTTTATTTTAGCTAAGATTTAATGCTAAGTTCAGAGATTTATAGGGGTAAAAATATTGATAAAGGAAGAAAATTAACCAAAAAAAATGAATAATTTAATATTTAAGATAGAATAGTGTCATAATATTTTATTTATCATGCGTTTTATTGTGCCTGTTTTGGTACCTCGGGAATTGATTTTGTTCGTTAACGTTGGCTATATTTAGGGGTGTTTTTATATATTATGTATAATTTTCCAAAGCTATTTAATATATCCACAAAAGGAATCGATATGGGTTCAGCTAAATCCTTTTTATAGTTTAGTTGGATTAAATCTAAAAAACGGACAGAGTTAACCGCTAATCGTAAAATGTTATCTGCTAAAGCTTATACTTGAAGTATAAAGTGAGTTTACTTAGATCGTATTCGGTTGTAACTAATGAAGCTTTCTAAATAAGTAAATGACTATAGTATTTAAAATAAAATTTATTGAGAAGTTCAATAGGTTTGTTTTGTTGCGTTTCATTACATTAAACAAATAGTCAAACTTTAAAACAACGCTAGTAAAAGAACTAGAGTTATTAACTGTTTATACTCTTTTTTTTATAATTGTAAGATAGGGTAGGAGTTAATATGTACTCCTTTTAAGCTAATTTAGCTGTGAGATATTTTTAGATAATTCCAAGTCTATAGGGGACTTTTTTCTAAGGTATACTAAGCCATTTCAGAACCCAATCCATCATCTTCTTTTGAAAATTGTGCACGAATAAGACTTTCGTGTAAGAATATTTCATCTGTAGTAAGAATAATTTTTTCGGTAGAAGTAGCTATTGTTACGTAGTGTTTATTTTTCATGGTTGAAGTTTTTGGTGTTCGGTAAAGATGAATTATACTCGTGCTAGAATTGTTATATAATTTTCTGATTATGTTTCAAGATTTCAGGAAATATATTTTATTTTTAAAGCAGTTTTGTAGGCTAATTCCCTCTAGTGTATTCAGTTATCTATCTAATGAATTATAGTATCTGCAATTCTGGTAGATACATGCTTTGAGGGTAGTTCATTGGTTATTTATTCAATACGTTATGAGTACTTTGTAATTGTAGCAATTGAACACTATGGGATTGGTAGGACTGGGCTTTATTTTAATTAGATGAGTTAAGAGACTTAAATGTTAAAAAATGCTCCTTCGCTATTCATTTTTCTAATGTCAGGTTTTGAAACCCCATTAGTAATTAAAAATTTTTTACGACTAAGCCCCTTGGGTGCAGGGTAGGGTTAATAATGATTTCAAAGTCAACCACGCCTAAAATAAGCTCTTCTTTTGTAATGACTTCAACCTTCCATAATCCTTGTTTTAAATTATTTTTAAATGTATAGCCGCGATAACCAGCATCTCTGCCTCCTGTAATATCATAGCCTATATCTTCAATCACTTGCCATTCGTTAATCGTATCATCATACCAATTCCAACGGTGTGATATTAACTTTTCAATATCTGTTGGAGCAAATATTGAGGTAAAAATATATACATTTTCACCTGGATTATGAATGAATTTTAGCCTATGTTCCCTCCAGAATACGTACGATTCATCAGTTTCGTAGGTAACTACATAATTATGGTTTTTCACTTCAACATTGTGTGCTACAATACCATTTGCTAACGCAAGAGGTACGGGAGGAATGAGTCTAAAGTAATAAAATATATTAATGGAAGCGTACATGATGAATACAATACCCAGAATTCTTCCAATATGTATTTCTTTACGAGTACTCGGGCTAACGCGATAAATGACGAATATGAATAGTATGGTAAATAGTAAGCTGAGTAAACCCGATATTATAAAAATGTTTGTATTCATTACTTTTATGAATACGGGTATCATAAAAGTGAAAAAGGTAAAGTTTACAAAGAAGTAGAGACTAAATTGTAGGTACTTATTGGAAATCTGTTTTTTTAAAAATTCATTAGCAACCAATAATGAAACCAGAATAATAAAAAATGAAATTGTCTTAGACAGAGAAACACTGCGAGAAAAATAAATGACATATGCACTGGAAAGCGCACCGAAAAAGAATTGTATAGCTAATGGGAGATATTCCTGATAACGCTCAAGTACGGTGTTTTTCCATTTACCATCGTCCGCTAAATTATAGAGATACAGGGCTACGGTCAAGGATGACATATGTAAGCATAAAACTATTAAATCATACAATCTGTCAATACGTCCAAGAGTTAAAGAATCAAATATAAATCCGCCAATAAAGAATACAAGAGGAGCATATTTTTGATATTTCCTTAGATATCTCCTAAAAGCGCTATTTCTAAATTTAACTAATGTTCTTTTCATATAAAGTATAGCGGTGTTTAAAATAAAAAGGAAAAAAAGAAAAGGGGTATACTAAACTATGATGATTCGTTTATTTTATTTCTATACTTGTATCTACTACTGTGGTTCAATAAAAATGGGTGTAATAAAAACTTAAACTAGTATTTTATCTCAGCTAAAATCTAAGTAAAAGAAATTAATGACTTGTAATACCATCTGACTCAATATTATTTATAAGAGCTGTCATCCCTATGCAAGCTTAAATTTTTAGAGTATTCTAAAGTAATATAGTACTTACTTTGAGTGGCCTAAAGAGAGGTTGCACTAAAAGTATCTCCCTGAGAAATATCTCCGGTTTCAAACCCTTTCTTAAACCATCTCATCCGTTGTTCAGATGTTCCATGCGTAAAAGAATCTGGGACTACCTTTCCTGTAGACTGGCGCTGTAAACGGTCATCTCCAATAGCATTGGCGGCATTGAGAGCCTCTTCAAGATCACCATTTTCCATCATTTGAGTCATACTTTGTGAGTGGTTTGCCCAAACACCAGCTAAAAAGTCTGCCTGTAACTCTAATCGAACGGAATATTTATTGAATTCTGTTTTGCTTACTTGTCCTCTGAGTTTATCTAATTTATCGGTTGTTCCCATAAGGTTTTGAATATGGTGGCCAACTTCATGGGCAATTACGTATGCCTGTGCAAAATCTCCAGGGGCATTCATTTTGTTTTCCATATCTTGAAAGAAGCTAAGGTCAAGATATAATTTCTCGTCACCAGGACAATAAAAAGGCCCAGTGGCACTAGAAGCAGAGCCGCAGGCAGATGTAACCTGGCCTGTGAAAATAACTAATGTTGGCTCTCTATAATTATCCAAAATATCATTCCATACATCTTCAGTACTGGCAAGTATAGTAGCACTGAATGCAGCTTGTTCATTTTCTTTCTCAGTGCCTTGATAGGGTGTGCTTGACACTGCTTGATTGTTACTATTGCCACCAAGAAATAAATTACCAATAAAATTTAATGGATTATTTCCAGTAATAAATGAAAATAAAAGTAGCACTCCGACGATAACTAGACCGACTTTTGAAAATAGAAGTTTAAATAATGGTCCAAGTAACATGGGATTAAAACCACCGGTACCTCTTTTTGAACTAGACCTACCTCTTTGGTCGTCTACATTTGAACTTTGACGTCTGCCTTGCCATTTCATACTTGTAATTTATTTGATAAAAATAATTGATATAATCCAGTTTATGAAGTTTTACAGAAATATAACTTCTAAGTGGAAAATTACGTTCTAGTTTTATGACGAATTAGCTTTATAGAATTTTTTTTTGATTGGATTGATATTTTAATTTGAGCCAAATGTATTTGACGGTATTAAGAGAAGAACTGGAGCCTCTTGCTATAGTCTTATTTGTTATTTAAAGAGACAGTTAAAGGCTAATTATACTAATAAAAAAAACTCCTGTAAATCATAATGTAAGCTCCTCTTAAAACCAAACTGTTTAAAAGTGTAAAAATAGATTTAACCTTAAACGGTAATTATGAGAAAAAACAAATTCAGTCCACAGCAAATCACTTCTATATTAAAGGAGTTTGAACACGACAAATCTGTAGCAGATAATACCTGAAACCATGGTGTTAGTTCAGCCGCGTTTTATAAGTGACGTTCTAATTATGCAGGTGTAAATTCTAAAGAACTAAAGCGTCTTAAATTTTTAGTAGAAGAGAACCTCAAACTCAAACAAATGTATGCTACTTTAGCATTGGACCATCAGATCGCTAAAGAGATTATTTGAAAAAAGCTTCCGCCTTGCGCTCTTGTTCCAATCGAGAAATTCCAAATTTAGTGGCATATTTTTTCCATTGAGAAATAACAGCTAAAATTTCATCAATTATAATTTTCGCATCCTCTTTTTCTAGCCTAAAATAAGGAGCAACTTCCAAAGCAAGATCAAGATCCAAAGCATTATCATCCTCAGAAATATTTAATTTTAAACCCATACCTGTTTCAACGGGGTTTATATCATAGGCAGGTGATAAAATCCAGCCTTTATCGGTCAATAAAAAACCATGGTTTCTTAAGTGGTCATCTGTATTAGAAACACAAATACTAAAAACAATTCTTCTCCATAATTGTTTTAAATCATTTTCAGTGTTTGCACCATGTTTTGTAATAAAATCTACTAATTCTAAATAACTAACACCGGTTGATGCATCTGTACCATCCGTATAGCCTAATAATGTCATTGCAGATGCAAAATGAATCCTTTTACCATTAATTGTCCTATCAAAACGTTTCGTTAAAAAGGTATGTTGATTACTGCTAAATTTTTCAGCCTTAGACTCCGCCATTTCAATACCAGATTGAATGGCTAATTGGTAGGTTACCATTTCCCATGCACCAATATCGTCACCATCATTTTTACTTGGAAATTTAGCAATCCATAAATTACCTTTGTTATCTAAAACACTTGCCTTTGGTCTTGCACCTCCTAAAGAAGAACCAGGAGAAATTAACATTTGTAACCATTTTAGATAATCAGGATCATCTAAACTACTATCATCTTCTAAGCGTAAACTTATTTGCTCTAGTTCTCTAATAGATGTCCAAGGTGGACTTGCTAATTCTTTATTATCATTTAAAAAAGAATCTTTCTTATCAAGTTTAAAACGTAAAGCACCCATCTTATGATCATCAAAAACACCTAATAAGAAATCAGTTTCAAATAATTTATCAATTTTTCTTTCTTCTTTCCTAGCAAATGCAGCTTCTCTTCTTTTCATTAGCACTCTACCCCAACGGTCAGGAGAAGAATCTAAAAACAATCCAAAATTTGATTTTTCATCACTCAAATATTGTATACCCTCAAACAGACCCAAATCTGGATCTAATTGATATGCATAATCAGATTGCAACCAATCTTTATGATAAGTAAAAGAAAACACCTCTTTGCCTCTTAAAGTCTCTGAATACAATTCACCTATTAATACAGGAGAATCAAATTCTAACCAATCGGCATAAACATATATTGTCCTTTTCATTTCTTAGTTTCTTTTTGGAGCACGTTCTTTAGTGGTTAACCCTATGTCTTGTAATTTTCGACCAAGAACATCATCCTTTGCAATATTTAAAACATCTTTTTCTAATCCGAGTACGTTTAATACTTTAAGGTAAATACCAATACCAACAGAACTTTTCCCTTTCTCTATCGAATATAATGTTCTTCTGCTCGTACCTGCTCGTTCTGCAACTTGATCTGCACTTAACGTTCTTCTTAGACGTGCTAACCTTATTTGCTCTCCCATTTCTTCTAGCAAGCGCTCTAGTTTTGGTAGGAGTATTGAATTGTTTTTAGACATAACGTGTAATATATTACACAAATATACGTAATTCGGGTAATATATTTCCCGTTACAATATGGAGTAAAAATAATGAAATTTACAAAGCATTAAGCAACTGGTATATATTCATTATGATAAATGCCTAAAAGATGTAGTAAGTGTAGCTCTAAAAAAAAAGAATTATTTTTATAATCAATGAAAGTAAACTTGAAGATTTTTAAATATCTGGTATAGTCTGGATGATCTTAATAATAGAAAAGTGTGAATATAATAAAACAAAAAAGCTTCCAATTTCTTGGAAGCTTTGATTTTAGTGGTGACCTCGACTGGATTCAAACCAGTAACCTCTTGAGCCGTAATCAAGTGCGCTATTCAGTTGCGCCACGAGGCCATTTTTTCACCCTTAACGGGCTGCAAATATATTTCTTTTTAACGTTACAGCAAAATAAGAATTCGTAAAAAAGTTCGAATTTTAAAAGTGTATGCACGAAATTCTTTATTTTTTAAATCAAGGTATTGTATTTAAGAGTGTTACAGCTTTGTTGCGTAATTCATAAATGTTGAATAATACCGCAAATGAGTGGCGTTCTTTGAATAATTAGATACAATTTTTAGTTTTTAAAGCCAAAACTTAACTTTATACCGGTGTCAAGAACTAAATTAAATGCGTTATTTGGCTTTTTTTAAAATCAGGAGAATTGCTCTTTAATGGTTTAAGAGCTACAAGTTAATAGTAAAACAGGGTGTATACTTTGGGAAAGGATCTATTCTGTATTTTACGTTTTGATAAGCTTATTAACTTTAAGCAATTTTTTTTGTAAAACGTGTCAATTACAGGGTATGGTTTTTTTAATCTAAAATAGCGTATTAATCCAATGCATTAGTGGTTACATAATAGCGCCAACCAATAAGTGCTAATTGAAATTTTGAAGCTTTGGCTAAATCTAATCTCTTTTTGGTAAATGAAGGAAGAATTAGGGTATTCAGTTTTGCTAAAATTTTGAATATAGATTTCTTCATTTTCTAATCTTTACGCAAATATAGCTGTAAAATTTAATAATTAAGACTGCCATTGGTGACAGTCTTTTGTAAATATAGGCCTATATGATTTTTTATTATGCAATAGTCATGATCAGTGACAACATCATTAATAATAATAGTTTAGCGAGAATAATCATAGTTGAAAGTTTTAAAGGTTATAAATAGTTTATAATCGATTGTTTGATGAATATATATAATAGTAATACTATCAAGCAAATTGTACTATCCGATTTATTAAAAGTGCATATGATTATGCTATTGTTTTAATGTAATTTGTTTTAAAATGAAACTTACTTTGCTGTATTGCTGTTTTAATATTGTAGTGAATTAGGTGTTTTTTGTTTTAAATTAAAAGTATTGTAGTGTGTTTTTGAATGTTGTGTTGCACACCAAGGGCGTTTTGGTGTTTTTTACCACTTTTTTTATAGCTTTCATTTTTTTACAGAGAAGTATGCCTACTCAGAGAAACACTTTTTGTCGCCCAATAAAATGGTTTTTATCACTGTATAGTCTCACAGTTATTCAAGTACTCTTCTGTTTCTAAAAAGGTTTTTGAATTAAAAATTAATATGATTTAAACGGTATTATAAGATTAGTACTTCCTTTATATTTGTCAAAAAAACATAAGAATGCAAAATATCCTTTTTATCATTGCTGGTTTGGTGCTTTTAATTTTTGGGGGTAGTTGGCTTCTAAAAGCGGCAGTGGCCTTATCACTTCGGTTAAATATTCCTAAAATTGTAATAGGGATGACTGTGGTTTCTTTTGCAACTTCGGCACCCGAACTTATCGTGAGTATAAAAGCAGCCTTAGATGGTTTTCCAGATTTAGCAGTAGGTAACGTAGTAGGGTCTAATATTGCAAATTTAGGGCTAGTACTAGGGGTGACTATAGTTTTGGGCGCTATGGATGTTAAAAAGAGTTTTTATACTACAGATTGGCCTGTAATGATGATAGCCTCATTATTATTTTTTGGCTTTATTTATTTTGATCATGAGATTCAGCGTTATGAGGGGATTATTATGGTTGTTTTTCTATTTGCTTTTTTAATCTATTTACTGCGTTTTCAAAAACAAGCGGTCGAAGATGAAAAACCTGAGGATGATATTTTATTACCAAATTATAAAACGGCATTATTCTTAATTTTAGGGGGAGTCGCCTTATGGGGAGGTTCAGAATTATTAATTATGGGAGCAGTTGGCTTGGCAGAGTTTTATAAAGTAAGTGAACGTGTAATAGCAGTAACAGTAATTTCAATAGGTACTAGTATACCAGAATTAGCGGCGTCTATTATAGCTATAATAAAAAAGGAAAAAGCAATATCTTTGGGTAATTTAATAGGGTCTAATATTTTTAATTTATTAGCAGTCTTAGGGATAACGTCAATTATAACACCAATTAAAGTCAAAGATTTAGGACTTTTAGATAATGATATTTTCTGGATGTTAGGCATATCGTTTTTAATATTGCCAATGGTATTCTTTCCTAAGCGAATGCATTTAGGAAAATGGGAAGGAATTGTATTGTTGCTTACTTACCTCACTTTTGTTTATTTTACACTATAGTAGTGCCGTAAGTAGAAATAGAAGTATAAAAAAAGAGCTGTTAAATAATCAACAGCTCTTTTTGTGTATAAAAATAATTTTATAATTTAAATCTTAGCGGTTTTTACCGTTTTGATAATTCTAGCTGCAATTTTGTATGGATCACCATTTGAAGCAGGACGTCTATCTTCTAACCATCCTTTATATCCTTTTTGAACAGCAATTAATGGAATACGGATAGAGGCTCCTCTATCAGAAACACCCCATGAGAAATCATTGATAGATGCAGTTTCATGTAATCCAGTTAAACGTTGGTCGTTAAACTCACCATAAACAGCAATATGCTCTTTTACAAATGGTCTGAACGCTTCACATATTGTAGCATAAACTTCTTTACTGCCACAAGTTCTTAAAACCTCGTTAGAGAAGTTAGCATGCATACCAGAACCATTCCAGTCCATGTCTTTTCCTAATGGTTTTGGGTGATAATCTATATAGTAACCATATTTTTCTGTCAAACGATCTAATAGGTATCTAGAGATCCAGATTTCATCACCTGCCTTTTTAGCACCTTTAGCAAACAATTGATACTCCCATTGTCCAGAAGCAACTTCTTGATTGATACCTTCAAAGTTTAAACCAGCTTCAATACATAAATCAGCATGTTTCTCAACTAAACCTCTACCGTGCGTATTTTTACCACCAACAGAACAATAGTACATTCCTTGTGGAGCAGGGTAACCACCAATAGGGAAACCTAAAGGTAATTGAGTTTTGTTATCCATGATAAAATATTCTTGCTCAAAACCAAACCAGAAATCAGAATCTTCATCGTCTATAGTTGCTCTTCCGTTAGAAACGTGTGGTGTCCCGTCAGGATTCATAACTTCGGTCATAACTAAGTAACCATTAATTCTGTCTGGATCTGGATAAATTGCAACTGGAACTAATAAACAATCAGAAGATCCGCCTACGGCTTGTCTCGTAGATGATCCGTCAAAAGACCAATTACCAATTTCTTCAATTGTACCTTTAAAGTCTTCATGCTCTTCAACTTTTGTCTTGCTTCGCATGTTTTGTGTTGGAAAGTACCCATCTAACCAGATGTATTCTAATTTAATTTTGGCCATAATATTAACTAATTATAATTCTTTATAGATTCCAACAAAAATAAATTTTTTTAGCGTTACTTCTCGTTTTTTAGGGGGTAAATGTCAAAATATTCATTATAATTCGATGAAGGTGTATTTTTTTTGGGGTATTTTATATTTAATTTAATTTTTTGCTGATTAAATTATTAAATCGTTAATTTTGCAAGCAATGTAATCCGGGTTATAATTATGTCTAAAATAAGATTAGAGGCTATTTCTAAAAGCCAAGACCGTGAACGTATTCCTATCGAAGAAAAAGGTAGACGTTCAGAACTTTTCGGTGTGAATGTTTTTAATGAAGAGCGCATGCTTCAGTATTTAACTAAAGATGCGCTTGAAAGTGTGCAAAGTGCAATATTTTCAGGTTCTAAAATAGATCGAAAAATAGCAGATCAGGTAGCAGAATCTATGAAATCTTGGGCTATTACTATGGGTGCTACGCATTATACACATTGGTTTCAGCCTTTGACGGGTGCAACAGCAGAAAAACATGATGCTTTTTTTGATTTATTGCCTGATGGTCGTGCTTTAGAGAAATTTGGAGGCGGGCAATTAGTGCAGCAAGAACCAGATGCGTCTAGTTTTCCGAGCGGAGGAATCCGAAATACATTTGAAGCTAGGGGATATACTGCATGGGATCCTACGTCCGCAGCTTTCATTTATGGGACTACACTGTGTATTCCAACAATATTTGTATCCTATACAGGAGAGGCTTTAGATAATAAGGCTCCTTTATTAAGGGCATTGGGCGCTGTTGATGAGGCGGCAACTGCTGTGGCTAAATATTTTGATAAAAATGTATCTAAAGTAAATGCAACACTTGGCTGGGAACAGGAATATTTTTTATTGGATAAAGCTTTAGCTGTTTCTAGACCAGATATCGTAATGACGGGTAGAACCTTAATAGGACATCAGGCCGCGAAGGGGCAACAATTAGATGATCATTATTTTGGAGTGATTCCAGATCGCGTATTAAGTTTCATGAGCGATTTAGAGAAAGAGTGTACTAAACTAGGTATTCCAGTAAAAACTAGGCATAATGAGGTAGCTCCAAATCAGTTTGAGCTTGCTCCAGTTTTTGAAGAGGCTAATTTAGCAGTAGATCATAATTTACTACTAATGGATGTTATGGATAAAATTGCAGATAAACATCATTTTAAAGTTCTATTTCATGAAAAGCCATTTGCAGGCATAAACGGATCTGGAAAGCATAATAATTGGTCCTTAGCAACAGATACAGGGGTAAACTTATTAAGTCCTGGTTCTACGCCAATGAAAAACCTGCAATTCTTAACCTTCTTTATTAATACTATAAAAGCGGTAGATACCTATGAGGAATTGCTTAGAGCATCTATAGCATCTGCAAGTAATGATCATAGATTAGGAGCAAATGAAGCTCCACCAGCTATATTTTCTATTTTTGTAGGTACCCAGTTAAGCAATGTATTAGATGAGTTAGAAGGAGTTTCTCATGGAAAATTATCACCTGAAGAAAAAACGGAGCTTAAACTAAATGTTGTTGGGAAAATTCCGGAAATCTTATTAGATAATACAGATAGAAATAGAACATCCCCATTTGCTTTTACAGGGAATAAATTTGAAATGCGTGGAGTAGGAGCTAAGACCAATTGCGCTAAACCAATGACAGTATTAAATACTATTGTCGCAAAACAACTGATAGATTTTAAGAAAGAAGTAGATATTCTTATAGATAAAAAGAGTCTCAAAAAAGACGAGGCTGTTTTTAATGTTTTAAGGGAATATATAAAGACATCAAAACGTATTCGTTTTGATGGCGATGGGTATAGCGATGAATGGGAGAAAGAAGCAGAACGTAGAAAATTAAGCAATAATAAAAACACCCCCTCTGCACTTCAGGTTTTAACCTCTAAAGAGAGTTTAGATTTATTCAGGACTATGAAAGTCATGAGTGAGGTAGAAATTTCTGCTCGAAAGGAAGTGGAATTAGAGACTTATATTTTTCAGCTACAAATAGAGGGTAGAATGTATAATGAATTGGTCTATAGTTATATAATTCCTGCTGCTGTAAAGTATCAGAATGAATTGATTAAGAATGTAATGGGACTAAAAGATATTTATGGTGCTGCACATAAAAAATTAACAGACGGTCAATTATCGCTTATAGAACAAATTGCAGAACATATTGCAGATGTTAAAAAGCAATCAGATTTAATGACAGATGCGCGTAGAAGTGCTAATCGATTAAAAGACATTGATAAAAAGGCTTTTGCGTATTGTGATACGGTAAAACCGTACTTTAATAAGATTCGCTTGCATTGTGATAAGCTAGAAAGTCTAATGGATAATAATCTTTGGCCACTAACAAAGTACCGGGAATTATTATTTCAAAAATAATATCACATTTTTTTTAACTAAAAGCACTCAAATAGGGGTGCTTTTTTTTATGATTCCACTATTTTTGTCGAAAATCAACATTCATGAGTTCATCAAACAGCGAAAGGTATAATCAAAGAGGTGTTTCGGCATCAAAAGAAGATGTGCATAGTGCTATTAAAAATATAGATAAAGGATTGTTTCCAAAAGCATTCTGTAAAATTGTACCTGATTATTTAACCAATGATGATGCTTATTGTTTGGTAATGCATGCCGATGGTGCAGGAACAAAATCGTCTTTGGCATACATGTATTGGAAAGAAACTGGCGATTTATCAGTTTGGAAAGGTATTGCTCAAGATGCCTTAATTATGAATATTGATGATTTAATTTGCGTAGGAGCTACAGATAATATTATGTTATCTTCTACAATAGGTAGAAACAAGAATAAGATACCGGCAGAAGTACTTTCGGCACTTATTAATGGTACCGAAGAATTAATTTTAGATTTAAAAAAGCATGGAGTAACAATACATTCTACTGGCGGAGAAACGGCTGATGTAGGAGATTTAGTGCGCACTATTATTGTAGATTCTACAGTAACGGCAAGACTTAAAAGAAGTGATGTTATAAATAATGCTAATATAAAAGCCGGGGATGTTATCGTAGGATTAGAATCTTTTGGTCAGGCCAATTACGAAACAGAATATAATGGAGGAATGGGGAGTAATGGATTAACTTCTGCGCGCCATGATGTGTTTTCTAAATATTTAGCCGATAAGTATCCTGAAAGTTATGACGCGGAAGTGCCTGAAGATTTAGTGTATTCAGGTAAAATAAAACTAACGGATGCTGTTAAAGATGCGCCATTGGATGCAGGTAAGTTAGTATTATCGCCAACACGTACTTATGCTCCAATAGTTAAAAAAGTTTTAGAGAAATACACTAGCGAAGATATTCATGGAATGGTACACTGTAGTGGTGGGGCGCAAACTAAAATTCTTCATTTTATTGATAACCTTCATATTATAAAAGATAATCTTTTTGAAGTACCACCATTATTCAACCTAATACAAGAGCAGTCTAAAACAGATTGGAAAGAAATGTATCAGGTATTTAATTGTGGACATCGTTTAGAGTTTTATGTAAATGAAGCTATTGCTTTAGATTTAATTCAGATAGCCGATACTTTTGGTGTCCGCGGTAGAATCGTAGGTCGGGTAGAAGAAAGCGAAGAAAAGAAATTAACGATAAAGAGTCCAAAAGGAACTTTTGTATATTAATACATACGATAAGCGGTAGTTTTTCGTTGTGTCATTAAACGGAATAGTATTATGGAAAGAAAAGCTTTTTTAAAAACTCTAGGTGCTGGAGCAGCATTTGCACTTACATTCTCATGTTTACATGGTTGTTCTTCTGATAGTGGTGATAACGAGATTGAAGGAGAGGTTGTAGAAGAACCTACAGGGATAGATTTTACAATTGATTTAAATTCTGCCGAAGCAGTAAATCTAACTAGTAATGGAGGTTTTATTCTTAAAGATTTAGTGGTAATCGTAAAAAATTTAGAAGGTGAATTTGTGGCTGCAAGTCAAATATGTAGTCATGAAGGTTATGATCAAGTTCGTTTTGCATCACCAGATAATGTAGGGATTTTTTATTGTGATGTTCATGGTTCTAGATTTGCGCAAGATGGTACCCCTCTAAATAGTACATCAGAAGGTAGGCCTTTAAAAATTTATAGTACAGAAGTTTTAGCAGATGATATGTTGCGTATTTTTGAAGCGTAATATTTTTGATTATGAAAAAGCTGTTTTTTCTAAGTATATTTTTGTGTGTGATGGTTGTTAATGCACAAAACTGGCAAAAAAACATTTGCTGACGCACAAACACTTTCAAAAAAAACAAATCGACCTATAGTTCTAGTATTCGCTGGTTCAGATTGGTGTGCTCCGTGTATTAAATTAGACCGTGATATCTGGCAGTCAGAAGAGTTTAAGAAATATGCAGAAGAAAATTATGTATTGTATAAAGCAGATTTTCCGCGGCGTACAGCTAATAAACTTTCTGAAGGAATAGAAAATCGGCATAAATTATTAGCGGATAAATACAACTCTAAAGGATATTTTCCGCTTGTGGTGATTTTAAATGTAGAAGGAGATAAATTAGGTGAAACTGGATATAAAAAAGTGACGCCAAATGAGTATA
The DNA here is from genome assembly GCF_000186265.1 of Cellulophaga algicola DSM 14237. Taxonomy (NCBI): domain Bacteria; kingdom Pseudomonadati; phylum Bacteroidota; class Flavobacteriia; order Flavobacteriales; family Flavobacteriaceae; genus Paracellulophaga; species Paracellulophaga algicola. The sequence continues at coordinate 459,945 of NC_014934.1, read as the reverse complement.
TTTCGGTCTTAAACGAATTTTTAGAGTGAAAAACTTCCCCCTTTATTTGCTGATATTCTTTACGGTATTGGTAAATAGTCAAGAAAAAAAGTATGTAACCTTGGTAGAGACCATGAGGCTTATGGGGTCTCGGTTTGATATTACTATTGTTGCAGAAGCAGAGAGTGCTGCTAAGAAAAATATAGCGGAGGTGGTTGCGGAAATCAGTAGAATAGAAAAGATAATATCTTCTTGGGATGAAAATTCTGAAACCTCAGAGATTAATAGAAATGCAGGAATAAAACCTGTAAAAATTTGCCCAGAATTATTTGGTTTAATTGAGCGGGCAATTAAAGTTTCTGAAATTACAGACGGTGCATTTGATATTTCATACGCTTCCATGGATCAAGTTTGGAAATTTGATGGTACGATGAAGTATCCGCCAACACCAGAACAAATTACAACATCTATTGCTAGGGTAGGTTATGAAAATATAATATTAGACCAACAGAATTCTACAGTCTTTTTAAAAAAGGAAGGTATGAGAATTGGTTTTGGTGCGCTAGGTAAAGGATATGCTGCAGAGAAGGCAAAAGCACTAATGATTTCAAAAAAAGTGTTTGCGGGTGTAATTAATGCCTCAGGAGATTTAACCACTTGGGGTAGGCAAGCTACAGGAGAAAAATGGATTGTAGGGATAAGTAATCCTTTAGAGAAGGAGAACGTATTTTCGTGGATGCCTTTAGATGAGTCTTCTATAGCAACTTCAGGAAACTATGAAAAATATGTAGTTATTGACGGGGAGAAATATTCTCATATCATAGATCCAAGAACAGGATACCCATCTAAAGGCATTAATAGTGTTTCTGTACTTTCTAAAAGCGCAGAATTGTGTGACGCTTTGGCTACTGCAGTTTTTATTATGGGGATAGATACAGGTATTTCCTTCATCAATCAATTAAAAGGTACGGAGGTTATTATTGTAGATTCTGAAAATAAAATTCATAAAAGTAATGGAATTAAGTTTGATAATAATCCGTAATTTTAAGACTATGCGAAAAGGTATTTTATTAGTTGTAGTAACTATTTGCGCTACATCTTGTGTTGTTGTTAAAGAATATGATAAAGTTTATTTAAATGATGAAGAAATGGCTTTGTCAGCAAAAAGTATGGATCAATTCGAGACTAATTTCCAAATTTATCGTGAAGCGGCAGCAGGTGCCAATGGGGGTAAATCTGGTGGTGGTTGTGGTTGTAATTAAAGGAAGCATTTAAATTTGAAAAGCATAATGCAAAAAATAGCATTCATTATTTTATTTTTTATCGGTTTAGCACTTCATACGCAGGAAACTGCTTATAAAAAGCGTGTTCTAGAAACAACAGAAGTAGATGCCTTATTTAGTTATTACAATCAAGATGGTTCAAATGCCGCAGTTTCAGGAGGAGATGGGTCAGAAGAGTTAACAGATGTAACATCAACAATAGTTGTTCGGTTGCCTATGAATGATGATGATGTATTAACAGTAGATGTTGGTATTTCTGCATATTCATCAGCATCTTCTAGTAATATAAATCCGTTAGACGGTAGTGTAAATGAACGTGTAAGTCCTTATATAGCTTCATCAGGAGCCTCACAATCAGATGTTTTGGTACATGTGAATCCTACTTATCAACATAGTTCAGATGATAGAAATAAAGTATGGACAGCAAACGCATATTTATCTTCAGAGTATGATTATTCTTCTATTGGTTTTGGAGGAGGGTATGCACAATTGTTTAACGAAAAAAATACTGAAATAACGGCGAGTGCAAAGGTTTATTTTGATACCTGGAAACCGCAATATCCCATAGAACTGCGAGATGGTTTTTTTGATGATCGGGTAATTGGGAATGGTACTTATGCTCCTAATTTCACAGCATTTGAGTCAGAAAACAGAAATTCATACTCCTTGTCTTTAGGGGTTTCACAAATTTTAAGCAAGCGAGTACAGGGCTCAGTTTTTCTAGATTTGGTAGCGCAAGATGGGTTGTTAAGTACACCATTTCAAAGGGTATATTTTTCAGATGTAGACGATTTTTTTATTCAAGATTTTCAACTAGCAGATGATGTAGAACGATTGCCTAATACGCGTTTTAAAATTCCTATAGGAGGGCGTTTAAATTACTTTATTAATGATTATTTGATTTTAAGAAGTTATTATCGCTTTTATTCTGATGATTGGGGGATAAAATCTCATACGGCAAGTTTAGAATTGCCTATTAAAATAAGTAGTTTGTTTACGGTGTATCCAACATACCGGTATTATACACAGACCGCTGCAGATTATTTTTACGCAAAAGAAGAGGCTACTTCAGGCTTAGATTATTATACGTCAGATTATGATTTGTCAAAATTTAATGCGCACCAATACGGATTCGGAATTCGGTATAAAGATATTTTTACCGACGCCAAATTGTTAAGTTTTGGGCTTAAAACAATAGATTTACGTTTTAGTAATTACGACCGTAGTGATGGTTTAAGTTCTTATATTTTTACCTTTGGGACTACTTTTGTAAGATAATTATGTTTTTTTTCCTTCATCAATAATTTAAAAACGACATTTATTTAAGAAAGTTTTTTTAAATTGACGATATCGAATAATTAAGATATGTTTAAATGTGCAAATTTATTGTAATTTCGCACAAAATGTTAGCACGGTCATGTTAGATAAGTTAAATATAGTAAAACAACGTTTTGATGAGGTTTCAGATTTGATTATTCAACCTGATGTAATTTCTGATCAAAAACGATATGTTGAGTTAAATAAGGAGTACAAAGACCTTAAAAGTTTAGTTGATAAACGAGATTTATATATAGAATTCACTAATAATGTAGAAGAAGCTCAAGAAATTATTTCTGACGGAAGTGATGCAGAAATGGTAGAAATGGCTAAAATGCAACTAGAGGAAGCTAAAGTTGGATTGCCTAAATTAGAAGAAGAGATAAAAGTTCTTTTAATACCAAAGGATCCTGAGGATTCTAAAAACGTTGTGGTTGAGGTTAGAGCCGGTACAGGCGGTGATGAAGCCAGTATTTTTGCTGGAGATTTATTCAGAATGTATACCAAATACTGTGAATCTAAAGGTTGGAAAACTAACGTTATAGATTTAAGTGAAGGTACTAGTGGTGGTTACAAGGAAATTCAATTTGAAGTAACTGGTGACAATGTGTATGGTACCTTAAAATTTGAAGCAGGAGTGCACCGTGTACAGCGTGTTCCTCAAACAGAAACGCAAGGTCGTGTACATACCAGTGCTGCTACAGTGATGGTTTTACCGGAAGCGGAAGACTTTGATGTTCAAATTGAGCCAAAAGATGTTCGTATAGATTTTTTCTGTTCATCAGGACCAGGAGGGCAATCGGTGAATACTACCTATTCTGCAGTACGTTTAACGCATATTCCATCCGGATTGGTAGCGCAGTGTCAAGATCAGAAATCACAACATAAAAACAAGGAAAAAGCCTTTAAAGTACTTCGTTCTCGTTTATATGACCAAGAATTAGCTAAGAAACAAGAGGAAGATGCGGCAAAACGTAATTCTCAAGTAAGTAGTGGTGACCGTTCTGCGAAAATTAGAACATACAACTACTCTCAAGGTAGAGTTACAGATCATAGAATAGGACTTACTTTATATGATTTGCAAAATATTATGAATGGTGATATTCAAAGAATTATTGACGAATTAAGTCTTGTTGAAAATACGGAGAAACTAAAAGAAGCTTCAGAAATTTTTTAGAAATGACCACAGAACATTTAGTAGCGCAAATCCATAAAAAGCAATCGTTTTTATGTGTCGGCTTAGACGTAGACTTAGCCAAGATACCAGAACATTTACTAAAAGAAGAAGACCCGATTTTTGCTTTTAATAAAGCAATTATCGATGCGACTCATGAATTCTGTGTTGCTTATAAGCCTAATACAGCGTTCTATGAAGCTTATGGTATTAGGGGGTGGAAAGCTTTAGAGAAAACAATAAAATACTTGAATGATAAGTATCCTGAAATTTTCACCATAGCAGATGCGAAAAGAGGAGATATAGGTAATACGTCAACAATGTATGCGAAGGCATTTTTAGACGATTTAGGCTTTGATTCTGTTACTGTAGCTCCTTATATGGGAAAAGATTCCGTAGAGCCTTTTCTAGCATTCAAAGATAAACATACCATTTTATTAGCATTAACTTCTAATGAAGGTGCTTTTGATTTTCAAACAAAAGAAATAGAAGGTAAAGAGCTTTATAAGCATGTGTTGCAGACTTCTAAAACGTACAAAAATTCAGAAAATCTAATGTATGTTGTTGGGGCAACTAAAGCCAAGTACTTAGGGGATATAAGACAAATTATTCCGGATAGTTTTTTGCTAGTTCCTGGTGTAGGAGCTCAGGGAGGAAGCTTATCTGAAGTTTGTGCTTATGGAATGACTAACAATGTTGGATTGTTAGTAAACTCTTCTAGGGGTATTCTATATGCTTCAAATGAGGAAGATTTTGCACAATCTTCAAGAGAGCAAGCAAAAGACCTGCAAAAACAAATGAAAATAGAATTAGAGAAAAAATTCTAATTAAAATTCATTTAATAATTTCTCTAGCTTTTGAGCTTTAGATGCAAAGAAATCACCCAATTTGGTATTTGCATATTGAATATTATTAGCTTTTTCTATAAAATTTTGATACAGAAATTCTAATGCTGTAATAGAATATTCTTCTTTATTTAATGCTTTAACTGTTCCTACTTTACAGTATTGATTATTCATAGTGTTTCTCGTTATTTTAAGTATAACAAATATACGTTGAAAAGCAGGTTATGGACGTTTGCTATTCGTTATATGTACCTAAAAATCAGTTGTTTTGTATAGTGTTTTTACTTTTGCTCGTAAATGATTATAGAAAGTATTGATCATTTTAAATAAACTCCGTTTTTAGTCGTTATACTGATAATTCTTTCTATTAAAAAAATTAAGTACATTTACAAAAAAAGAACCGATTGCTAAGTTATACCAAACACAAACATAAAACTTCTACAAAATGGGTGACTTTTGTTCATGGAGCAGGAGGGAGTTCAACAATTTGGTTTAAGCAAGTTCGTGAATTTAGAAAACATTTTAATGTTTTACTTCTAGACTTAAGAGGGCACGGAAATTCAAAAGTGCATTTAAAAGATGCTTTTAGTGATAAGTATACTTTTGATTTTATTACCGATGATATTTTACATGTTATAGACCATGAGAAAATAGAGAAATCTCATTTTGTGGGTATCTCATTGGGTACTATTTTAATTAGAAATTTAGCAGAGAAGTATCCCAATCGTGTAGAGAGCATGATTATGGGAGGAGCAATTATGAAATTGAATTTAAGATCACAAGTGTTAATACGTTTGGGTGTTATCTTTAAATCCGTAGTACCCTATTTGTGGTTGTATAAGTTTTTTGCATTTATTATCATGCCCAATAAGAACCATAAAGAGTCCCGATCACTATTTGTAAGGGAAGCAAAGAAATTGTACCAAAAAGAGTTTATACGTTGGTTTAAGCTTACCTCAGAGATTACTCCGCTACTGCGCTTTTTTAGAATGGTAGATATTAAAATACCTACGTTGTACGTTATGGGTAGAGAGGATTATCTGTTTTTACCTTCCATAGAAAAAATAGTAGCATCGCATGCTAACTCAGAATTATTTATAGTTGAAAAATGCGGTCATGTTGTTAATGTAGAGCAACCACTAGTGTTTAATGAAACCGTTATTTCTTATTTGTCTAAAATTTAGGCATAAAAAAACCGGTGCTCCCACCGGTTTTAGACTAACTAACTCAAAAAATTACTAAACTCAAATATTATTCTTCAAAAGTAATATCATTTTTATATACTAAGGTTAATCTAACCTTAGCTAATTGTTATCAATGTTGCTTATAACAAAATAACGCACATTCTTTTGAGTTATTATATTTCGTAACCTATTTATTTTAAAATAGTTACATTTAATCTTGTAGGGCAAATACTTTTTGCAATAATGCCGTGGTTCTTGAAGAAGCTTTCGTTCTTATTTCTTGTTCTTCAACAGCAATCATCGTATAAACTCCTTTTAAAGCTTCCTCGGTTACATAATCTGTTAAATCAGGATTTACCTGGGTTACAAAAGGAATGTTGTTATATCTGGTGATAAGGTTACTCCATACTTGATCTGCACCTACTTTTGAAAATGAATTTTTTATAACCGGACTAAACGAAGCGTAAAGTTGTGTTTCAGTAGTTGATTTTAAATAATTAGTGGCAGCATCATCAGTACCTAATAAAATTTGCTTAGCATCACTAAAGGTAATTCCCTTAACAGCGTTAACAAATATTGGGGTAGCTTCCTTCACAGCGTCTTCCGCTGCACGATTCAAAACTTTAAGACCTTCATCGGCTAAACTGCTTAAACCCATTTTACGGAGTGTATTATCTACTTTTTGTAAATCTTCAGGTAAAACAATTTTTACAAGATCATTCTTAAAGAAACCATCCTCTTGCGTAAGTTTTTGTACTTGTTTTTCAATACCTAGATCTAATGCTTCTCGTAAACCGCTTGCAATTTGGTCATTGCCAATCGTTCCACTTTGTGGAAGTTGGTTTACAACTTGTTGTAATTCGTGACAGCTAAATAATAAAAAAACTGCGCTTAATGTAAAAATTTTATATTTCATGGGTAATGTTTTTACAAATTTATAGTTTAAAAAATTGATGCTATGAAAAAATGATGGTTTTGTTGTTATAAACCATCGTCTTGCGTTGAATATGGAGTTTTACAGCTCTAGAAAGAACTATTTTTTCAAGGTCACGCCCTTTGGCTATAAGGTCATCAATAGAATTTGTATGAGAGACCGTAGTGGTATCCTGCGCAATAATTGGTCCAGCATCTAATTCTTCTGTAACATAATGACCTGTAGCGCCTATTATTTTTACACCTCTTTTAAAAGCGGCATGGTAGGGCTTGGCACCAGCAAAGGCAGGTAAAAAAGAATGATGTATGTTAATTATTTTATTGGGGTAATGATCAATAATCTTACTAGTTACAATTTGCATATATCTAGCAAGAACAATAAAATCTATCTTATATTTTTCTAAGAGTTCTAATTGTTTGTTCTCAGCTTCAGCCTTTGTAGCTTTTGTTACAGGAATATGATAGAAAGGAATATCAAATTGCTTGGCTACAAATTCTAAATCATTGTGGTTACTTATAATAAAGGGAATGTCAACGGCTAATTCTCCTGAATTAAATCGACTTAACAAATCATATAGACAATGGTTGTATTTAGATACAAACAATCCCATTCTAGGTTTGGTCTCATCGGTATGAATACTCCACTTTATTTTAAATTTTGCGGTTAATTGCTCTTCAAATTTAGATTTAAAATGGTGCACACTAAGCTTAGTATCCAAAAATTCGCTTTCAATACGCATGAATAATTCGCCAGAAGCTTTATCAACATGTTGGTCTAAGTAAATAATATTTCCTCCTTGAGCATGAACGAAACCAGTAACGGTACAAATAATTCCAGATTGATCTGGGCAATGTATTAAAATTGTTGTTTTCACGAGACTTAATTAAGAGGTAAAATTATGATATTGAAAAGAATAGGCTGTATTAAATAGTCATTTTTACAATATTGTAAATTTTATTAAATAATCTTTGCGTTTTTCGTAAATTGCATGCTGTAAAAACACCTTTTATTATCAATGGAGCAAATTATACCTTATAAACCGAAGAATAAAATACGAATAGTTACCGCAGCATCTCTCTTTGATGGGCATGATTCCGCAATTAACATAATGCGAAGAATTATTCAGTCTACAGGAGTAGAGGTTATTCATTTAGGACATGACCGTAGTGTTCAGGAAATGGTAGATTGTGCAATTCAGGAAGATGTAAACGCAATTGCATTAACCTCTTATCAAGGCGGGCATAATGAATATTTCCGGTACATGTACGATTTACTCAAAGAACGGGGAGCAGAACATATAAAAATCTTTGGTGGTGGTGGAGGAGTAATTCTTCCAGACGAGATAAAGGAATTAATGGCGTATGGTATTGCTCGTATTTATGCTCCAGATGATGGGCGTACCATGGGCTTGCAAGGAATGATTAATGATTTGGTTGAGCGAAGTGATTTTCCAGTTCCAGATTTAAAAAAACAAAAGAATGTTTCCGTTACAGAAGCGTTAAAGGCTAAAGATATTAATACCATATCTAGGTTAATTTCTTTAGCAGAAAACAGACCGGATGAATTTAAGAAACATTTTTCTGATGTAAAAATACCGGATACTGTTCCTGTTTTAGGAATTACAGGAACCGGTGGTTCTGGTAAATCTAGTTTGGTAGATGAATTGGTGCGTAGATTTTTAGCAGATTTTCCAGAGAAAAGAATCGGATTAATTTCTGTAGATCCTTCTAAGCGAAAAACAGGAGGTGCTTTATTAGGCGACCGTATCCGTATGAATGCTATAAATAATGAGCGCGTTTATATGCGTTCATTAGCAACAAGGCAATCTAATTTGGCATTGTCAAAATATGTAGAGGAGGCAGTTCAGGTGCTAAAAGCAGCCGAATTTGATTTAATAGTGCTAGAAACCTCAGGAATAGGGCAATCCGATACCGAAATTATTCAACATTCAGATGTTTCGTTATATGTAATGACGCCAGAGTTTGGAGCTGCAACACAGTTGGAGAAGATAGATATGCTTGATTTTGCAGATGTTGTATCTATAAATAAATTTGATAAAAGAGGCTCTTTAGATGCTTTGCGTGATGTGAAAAAACAATACATGCGCAATCATAACCTGTGGGATATGGATCAAAATGATTTGCCAATTTTTGGTACTATGGCGAGTCAGTTTAACGATCCCGGGACCAATAGGTTGTATCGTACGTTAATGGATAAATTGGTAGAAAAAGCGAAGGCTGATTTAAAATCGACTTTTGAATTTTATACAGATGACAAAGAGCATGCCTTCGTAATTCCTCCGTCTCGCATAAGATACCTCTCTGAAATAGCGGAGAATAATAGAAGTTATGATGATAAAGGAATTGAACAAATACACGTTGCACAGCGCCTTTATGGTGTTTTTCAAGCTATTTTGTCCATTCTGAATATAAAATCATCGGTATCTGAGCAGACATACCTTTCAAAAAATGGATTGGATGAAGCTGCTATTACAGCGATAAGCATATCAGAAGAGCATAAAGCATTTCTAAACCTATTGCTCAAAGAATTTGATCGGGTAAAGTTAGATTTAGACCCGTACCATTGGGAAGCTATTGTAAACTGGGAGGAAAAAGTACAGAAATATAAAGATCCTATTTATACATTTAAAGTTCGCGATAAAGAATTAAAATTAGAAACACATACAAGTTCTCTTTCGCAGACTCAAATCCCGAAAGTAGCACTCCCAAAATATAAAGCATGGGGCGATTTGCTGCGTTGGATGATTCAGGAAAACGTACCAGGAGAATTTCCATATACCGCGGGTTTGTATCCCTTTAAGCGTACTGGAGAAGATCCTACAAGAATGTTTGCGGGCGAAGGTGGACCAGAGCGTACCAATCGTCGTTTTCACTATGTAAGTTTAGGCTTGCCGGCAAAACGACTTTCTACCGCGTTTGATTCGGTAACCTTATACGGTAACGATCCAGATATTAGACCAGATATTTATGGTAAAATTGGTAATGCAGGGGTTTCTGTATGTTGTTTAGACGATGCTAAAAAACTGTATTCAGGTTTTGACTTGTCTAATGCAATGACTTCGGTTAGTATGACTATTAATGGCCCAGCTCCCATGTTATTAGGTTTCTTTTTAAACGCAGCAATAGATCAGAATTGCGAGAAATACATAATAGAACATGGTTTAGAAAAAGAAGTTACTGTTAAAATAGCAGCACTTTATAAAGGAAGGGAAGAGAAAAAACCTAAATATAACGGCGCTTTGCCAGAAGGTAATAATGGGTTAGGTTTAATGCTTCTTGGGGTTACTGGCGACCAAGTGTTGCCATTGGAGGTGTACCATAGTATTAAGATTAAAACCTTGCATGAAGTTAGGGGTACTGTACAAGCTGATATTTTAAAAGAAGATCAAGCACAAAATACTTGTATTTTTTCAACTGAATTTGCATTGCGTCTAATGGGAGATGTGCAAGAGTATTTTATTCAGCAGCAAGTTCGTAATTTTTATTCAGTTTCTATTTCAGGATACCATATTGCAGAAGCTGGGGCTAACCCAATTACGCAATTAGCATTTACCTTATCTAACGGGTTTACTTATGTAGAGTATTATTTAAGTAGAGGAATGGATATTAATGCTTTCGGACCTAATTTATCATTCTTTTTTTCAAATGGTATTGATCCAGAATATGCCGTTATTGGGCGTGTAGCGCGTAAAATATGGGCAAAAGCATTAAAACATAAATACGGAGCAGGGCCAAGAGCTCAAATGTTGAAGTATCATATACAGACTTCTGGTCGTAGTTTGCATGCACAAGAAATAGATTTTAATGATATCCGTACAACGTTGCAAGCGTTATATGCAATTTATGACAATTGTAATTCATTGCATACCAATGCGTATGATGAGGCAATTACTACGCCTACAGAAGAGTCTGTTCGTAGAGCAATGGCAATTCAGTTAATTATCAATAAGGAATTAGGTTTAGCTAAAAATGAGAATCCGCTTCAAGGCTCTTTTATTATTGAAGAATTAACAGATTTAGTAGAAGAAGCCGTATTAATAGAATTTGATAGAATTACAGAACGAGGAGGGGTCTTAGGCGCCATGGAAACGATGTATCAACGTTCAAAAATACAGGAAGAAAGTTTGTATTATGAGACATTAAAGCACAATGGTAAATTTCCTATTATTGGAGTTAATACTTTTTTAAGTTCAAAAGGATCGCCAACAGTGCTGCCCGCAGAAGTAATTCGGGCAACAGATGAAGAGAAAAAAGCGCAGATTGTGACTTTAGAGCATCTTAAAGAAATGAATGAAGAAGCCTCTAAACTGGCGTTGAGTGAAATACAACAAGCAGCTATGAATAATGAAAATATATTCGAGAAGTTAATGGAGATTTCTAAAGTAAGTTCTTTGGGGCAGATTACTAATGCACTATTTAAAGTAGGAGGGCAGTACCGAAGAAATATGTAAGAGATAAATTGAGGCTAGGAATAAAAAAAACGCTCTTTATAAAGAGCGTTTCCATATTCTGTAAGTTTTTCTAAAAATTTTTAATTCTTCGCGTAAAAGATTTAAATATTCTTTTTCTTTTAAACCATCCATTTCTAAACCTCTACAATAGGATAGAATGTTTTTACTGATGATGTTAATATGATGTATTGTTGATATTCTAATTAGGTAGGAATCAGAACGTTCTGCTAATTCAATTTTTTGAGGAATTAAAATAGTGTCTGTTAGTAAAGAATCTGCAATGATATCTCTGTGGCTTTGAGATTTATACAAATGCAGCAAATCTTTATTGTAGGTGATATAAGATACAATTTCTCTGCTTATAGAGCATAAGTCTAAGGCTTTTCTATAAACGGGTAATGTATTCAAATTTCGATTTGGCATCTTTAGCAATTTTCTATAAAATTACGGCTAGATTATAAAATTTATCTTATTTTTATAAAGCAAATATTAAGTTTTGCTTTTGAATACAAATATTTTAAACCACATTACTATTGAATCCAAAGATTGATGATTTAAATTGGGGTATTCTTCAAAGCCTCCAGAAAAATGCAAGAGATTCTTTTGCAAATATTGGTCGTAAAGTGGGCTTAACGCCTCCTGCTGTTGCAGAGCGAATCAAGAAAATGGAAGACATGGGAATTATTAATGGTTATAAAGCTATTATATCTCATACAGAAACAGGATATCAGCTAAAAGCCATGATTACGTTGCGCGCTTTTATGGGGAAATTGAAGCCTTTTTTAGAAGCGGTAAAAACTTATGAAGAAGTAGTAAATTGTTACCGAATAACTGGAAATGAGAATATTATCATGGAAGTAGTTTTCAAAGATCAATTTCATTTAGAGAAATTTATTGATAAACTAATTCAATACGGGGAGACTAGAACACATATAATTCTCTCCGAAGTAGTTTCTGATGCACCTGTGGGTAGAAGGCCAAAACCAGGATAGTCTTATTTTTTTATGGGATCTACTATGTAACTGCTTTTTAAATTTGTAACTTTAATTGTAATTTGGCGAGATTTTTGATGCATCAAATTGATATGAAAAAAATAATACTCCTTCTAACTTTTGCCTTTTGTTGTGTGTCAACTACATCAGCGCAAGAAATAACGCTAAGAAAAGGAATTATCTTAGATTCTATTCGTGTAAATGATTCCATTTCAGAAAATTTTGCATTATATCTTCCTAGGAAATTTGATGTAAAAGAACATTGGCCAGTGCTTTTTTTGTTTAACATGGAAGGTAAAGGTAAGGCTGCGATTCAACCTTTTGTTCAGGCAGGAGAAAATCAGAATTATATTCTTGTAGCTTCTAATCATGTAAATGATTCGCTTTCCATTACCCAAAATGTATTAATCGCGAGTAGGGTGATTAATCGTGTTCTTGCTATTTTACCAATAGATGCTAGGCGAATTTATACGGGAGGTATAGCTTTAGGAGGAACGTTTGCTTCTATAATGCCTATTGTTAGTAAAAATATAAAGGGTATTGTTTCTGTGGGTGGTGGTATTGCAAACGCAGATGTTTTAACGCCAGGAAATCCATTTCAATTTATTGGTATTACATCAGTAAATGAATATAAAAGTATTCAAATGGAGGAATCAGAGCGTCTTTTAAATAACTTAAGGTTTTCAAATCAATTGTTTTTTTATGAGGAGCATACAAATCCTAGTGCTATTTATTTTGTTGATTTAGCCTTACAAGTATTTACGTTAAATGCAATGGCCAAAGGAGAAGTTGTAAAAGATGAAGACTTTATTTTAGACAGCTATCGCAAGAATTTAATGGTGGTAAATAGTCTTATAAAGGATCAGAAGTTATTGCGAGCTTATAGTTTTTCAGAGGAAATAATGGAGATTTTTCGTGTACATTTAGATATTTCGGAACTTAAAGAAGTACAAAAGAGTCTTAGGAAAAGCAAAGAATATAAGGTAGCGAAACGTATGGAATCTAATTATAGATTTCAAGAAGAATTATTGCAAGAAGATTATGATTATGCCGTTTATGAAGATGTAGCTACATATAATTTTAATAATTTAGGCTGGTGGAATTTTCAAATGCAGGAAATTAAAAAGTTTCAGAATGCTGAAAACCCTTACGAACGTCAGATGGGTAATAGGTTAAAGGATTTTGTAGACTATCTGGTAGATAAAAATATAAAAGAATTAAAAGAAGAGAACGTACTAGATGAAGAAGGTCTTACTCTTCTTTATATGCTGAATACGATAACAGATTCTGACAATCATGATGCTTATATAGGAGTGATATCTTTAAGTTCTAAAGTGGAAGATTATAGTACCGCATTATTTTATTTAGAAGAGTTGTTGAAAACAGGATTTACAGATAAACAAAGACTTTATGATATTCCTAATACTGCTTTATTAAGAATTTCTCCAGAGTATAATGCCTTAATGCTAACCTATTTAAAAGAAGCTAGGTATGATATTAAGGAACAATAAAATGAGGTACTTTATTTACGTCCCAATCAATAACAAGACCTTTTGCTAAGGATTGTGCTACTTCTTTCCCGTATAAATATTCGCATAAATAAAGAGCGGCTTCAAAGCTTTTTGCACCACCAGCAGATGTAATATACTTACCATCATGAACAAATAATGAATTTTTCTTTACATTTAATTGCGGGAATTTTTCTTGGTATTTAAGTAAATCTCCAGGAAAAGTTGTAGAGGCAACGGTGTCTAATAAACCAGTTTTAGCTAATACAAAAGCCCCATCGCAATGACTGGTCATAAAAAGAGCTTTTTCATCAACTTTCTTTACAAAACTAAGCATTACAACATCATCTAAATCTGTATCTATATGATGTTCAGCGCTAGGAATTACCAAAATATCAATATTAGGAAGATTATTTTTTGTGTAATCAAAATCTGGGAGAATGCGTACGCCCTCAAAAGTGGTAATGGGTTTTAAGGTGTTCGCTACGGTAAAGACATTCATTGCCTTAATGTTTTTTCGGAACTGTGTGTGTTGAAATATATCGTATGGTGCGGTAAACTCTGTATTATAGGTGCCATCCATAATTAAAAAAGCGACATTGTAGCGATCGGGTTGTATTTTCTCTAAGGCTTTTTTATTACTATGAGTAGAATTAATTTCGCTACAAGAGACCAGCAAGAATATAGAAAGGAGTAAAATAATTGCAGCTTTCATAGGGGTTTTAATTTAAACCGAATTTACAAACAAAACCTAGATGTGCAAGATATGAATGGTAACTATTTTATTTATAAGTTTGTAACTTAGAGGTAATTCTTGTTTTGCTTCAATTAATTAGTAGTAAAAAGAGACTTTAATTTATCTTAAATTAAACCATTTTAGGTATGCGAAAATTGCTTTTTTTAGCGGTAATACTATTGTTGAGTTGTAAGCAAGAGAAAAAATATCATGATGTCGTGGCAAATGAAATTCCTCAAGATGTTTCTAATGCGATGGCAGATATTTTAAAATTTCAACGCGAATTAAATAAGGAATATAAAGATCCTGAAACCTCTCCTCTATATAATAAGGATAGGAAAAATTTTGAGACCTTAGATTTTTTTAAGCCGGACACTACTTTAAGGGTAGTTGCAAAATTTGAAAGAACACCAGACGCTTTGCCTTTTTTAATGGCTACTACGACAGATAGAAAATCTGAAGAAGTAGTGTATGGTATTGCTTATTTTGCTATTGATGGTAAAGACTATCAGTTAGAAGTATATCAAAGCCCTTCGTTAACTGTGCAAGAGAAATTTAGGGAGTATTTATTTTTACCCTTCTCGGATGAAACTAATGGGAATTTAAGTTATACAGGTGGTAGGTATGTAGATTTATCTATCCCTAAAGGAGATACTATAGTGATAGATTTTAATAAAGCATATAACCCCTATTGCGCATATAACAAAAAGTATTCCTGTCCCATAGTACCCAAGGTGAATTACCTTCCTATAAAAATTAATGCAGGAGTAATGGCATTTAAAAAACAATAAATAAACATCGGTTCTAAATTACTTTAGACCCGATGTTTATTGAAAATAATTTATTAATGTTGATTCAGCCTAAAATCTGGATAAGCATCCATGCCATGTTCATGAAGATCTAGTCCTTCAAGTTCTTCTTCTCGAGATACTCTTATGCCAACGGTTTTCTTTAACGTAAAAAGTATTATAAACGTAGTCAAAGAACAAAAGATACCAATAATAACAATACCTGCTAGTTGATATAGAATTTGTGATCCACCAGCTTTAGTTCCTAAGAACCCAACAGCTAATGTTCCCCATACGCCACAAATAAGATGAACGGCAATTGCTCCTACAGGATCGTCTAATTTTATTTTATCAATAAGAGCAACGGCTCCTACAACAAGAATACCTGCTAATGCTCCAATAATTATGGCTTCATTAGGAGACATTAAATCTGCTCCTGCGGTAATCCCTACTAGGCCACCTAAAATACCATTTAGGAACATAGTTAAATCTAAGTTCTTATAGAGTATAAATGAAAATATGAAAGCAGCAATTCCTCCAGCTGCTGCTGCTAATGATGTGGTAACAAGTACTAATGAAGTGCCTCCTGGATCTGCGGAAAGTACAGAGCCTCCGTTAAAACCAAACCATCCTAACCAAAGAATTAATACACCAGCAGTGGCTATGGGAATATTATGACCAGGAATAGCGAATGTTTCTCCGTTTTCATCAAATTTACCAATTCTTGGACCTAATAAATAAACGGCTACAAGTGCTGCCCATCCACCTACAGAATGTACTAGTGTAGAGCCAGCAAAATCATGAAACCCAGCTTCTTTTACAAGTTCTCCTGCTGCATTTACTTCGTTGCCTAGGGTTGAAAGAAATCCGCCGCCCCATTGCCATGAACCTACAATTGGATAAATTAGACCTACATAGATGACAGTAAAAATCATGAAACCTCCAATTTTTATGCGTTCAGCAACTGCTCCAGAAACTATAGTTGCAGCTGTTGCAGCAAACATCCCCTGAAAAAGAAAATCTGTCCAATATGTATAGCCTCCACTAGGGGCGTATTCAGCAGTCATGCCATTTGCGGGAGCTTCAATTCCAAATCCTGCAAATCCTAAAACTCCATTAAAATCCCCAGGATACATAAGGTTAAATCCGGCTATATAGTACAGTAAAAGTCCGGCACAAATAATAAATAGGTTTTTAAATAATATATTGATGGTATTTTTTTGTCTTGTTAATCCAATCTCTAAAAAAGAAAAGCCTAAATGCATGAAAAACACGAGTGCTGTGCATATCATCATCCAAACATTATTAGCTGTAAATAATCCGTCGTTCATAGTGTTTTTATTAGTTGATTCCTGCGCTTCCGCTTTCTTTTGTCCTTATTCTATAGGCTTCCGTTATTTCTGATACAAATATTTTTCCATCTCCAACATTTCCAGTACTAGCAGCTTCTAAAATCGTATGAATTGTTTTTTCTAAGAATTCATCAGATATTACAATGCTTAAATGTCTTCGTTGGATGTCTGTGGTACTGTAAGATATTCCGCGATAAACGTGACCTTGTTTTTCGTTACCAACTCCAGTTACATCCCAGTAGCTAAAAAAGTTTACTTCAATTTCATGAAGTGCTTTTTTTACTTCATCGAACTTGGACTTTCGAATAATTGCCTCGATTTTTTTCATGATTGATTTGTTTGATTTGCTACAAATGTAAATTAAAAATAATTTTTAACAATTCATTAACAAGCTAATTGGTTGATAGTGAAGCGCTATTATTTATTGTAACTAATTGTTTTTTAGGTGTTTGTATCGTGTTTTTTATGATGTTAGGAAATCAAGTATTTCGAAACTAATTTGTGAGAAATCTGACCTTTAGGCAAAGAAAAAGAGCTTGACTTTTAAAAGTCAAGCTCTTTTCAAAATATAAACAATTAACAAATTTAATTTAGAACGAATAAATCGCAGCAATTAAGAATGAAGATAGGCTTTTAGAAGCAGCACCATCGTTATCAAAGAATGCATCATCAGAAGCATTGTCTAATCTTAATTCAGGTTTGATAGTTAAGTTCTCAACAGTATAACTTCCTGTTAAAGTTGCAGCGAAAACGCTAGAATCTTCAACGCCTGTTCCAATTGCGCCATAAGCACCGCTTTCAGCAAAATATTCACCTCTTAATCCTACTGTAAAGCTATCAGAAGTAGCCAATTGTGGGTAGATTGCAGCTCCAAAGAAACCACTACCGTCATTATCTTGGTAAGCAGCATTAAGTCCTAGGAAAACTGAGTCAGATAAATCAAATCCACCTGTATAGTCAATTTCGAAACCTAGGTTTGCATTTCCATCATAGTATAGGTTTAAAAATTGTCCTGAATATCCTAATTGAGCTCCTAAAGAATATTCTCCTGTAAGGTTATTATTTACGTCAGTTACATTCATTACGGCAAGCATTAAACTGAAGTCTTCTGATAAAGCAAAATCTGCTTTAATTCCAACATGTGAAAATGGTCCGTAAGAAAACAAGTAAGATGTGCTGTAGTTAAAGTTCGCAGCAGGTGATATTACTTCATATCCTAAATACGTATTGAAACGACCAGCAGTCAACTTTGTCCCTTCAGATACATTCCAGTATGCATATAATTGGTTGATGTTATATCCACCAGTAGCGTCATCACCTCTAGGTCCAAAAGTTAAATCAGCCACAGCTCCTGTTTTTTCACCTTCATAGCTAGCTATTAAATTAGCCATACCTAATGCAAAACCTGTTTCATTTGCGAAAGAAGATCCTGGAGTTTGCGCTCCAACATCACTAGAACTCAAATTAGTCTTGTAATAAGCATCAACTGTACCGCTTATAGATAATGCTTTTTTTTCTTCAACCTCTTCTTGGGCAACTAAACTAGCTCCTGTAAAAAGTACTGCTGCAAAAAATATATTTTTTACGTAATTCGTTTTTGTAATCGCTTTCATAAATGATGTTTTAAATGTTCCTTTTTTTTTCTGTTAAAGGAATTGTTTGAAAATAAGTGTTGTTTGTTGAAATAATGAGTATTGTAATGGAACGTTCGTTTGAACGTTCCATTGTTTATGTTTATTTATCGTTGATAGTAAACTCAGGATAAGCACTAGAATCATGTTCGTGAATATCTAATCCGTCCATTTCTTCTTCTTGTGTAACTCTTAACCCTATGGTTTTCTTTAAAATGAATAATACGATAAAAGAAGCAACTGCTGCCCAAACTATATAGGCTAGTGATCCGTAAAATTGAACCCATAATAAGCCAGCACCTCCACCAGAAAGAAGACCTCCATCTAAAGCAAAAACACCTACTAATACAGTTCCTAAGAAACCACATACACCGTGTACAGATATTGCTCCAACTGGATCGTCAATTTTTAATTTTCTATCAATAAATTCTATAGATAAAACTACAGTGATACCACATATTAAACCAATAGCTAAAGCTCCCCAAGCATTCACAGCACCACAACCTGCAGTAATACCCACAAGACCGGCTAAAGCTCCGTTCAAAGTCATAGAGATGTCTGGTTTACCATACTTAAGCCATGATAATACCATAGCAGCTACTGCTCCGATAGCGGCAGCAATATTTGTATTTATGATTACGCTACCTACGGCAATAGTATCATTACCGCCGAAAGCCAATTGTGATCCTCCGTTAAATCCGAACCATCCTAGCCAAAGAATTAAAACACCTAAGGCACCATACGTCATATTGTGACCTGGTATAGCATTTACTTTACCGTCTTTATATTTACCAATTCTAGGTCCAACTAAAATTGCAGCAACTAAAGCAGCCGAACCACCTACAGCGTGTACTACTGAAGATCCTGCAAAATCTACAAAACCTGCAACATTTAACCACGCACTGTCGTCAAATGGCCAATACCAACTACCGGATATAGGGTAGATAATTGTAGTTAATACTGCAGAGAATATCAAATAAGTAGAAAATTTAGTTCTTTCAGCGATTGCTCCAGATACAATGGTAGCAGCCGTTGCACAGAATACTGTTTGGAAAAGTAAATTGTACCAATCAGTAGCAGAGAAGAAGAAATATCCTTGATCAGAAGGGCTTGTTCTAAAAAAGCCTCCTAAAACGGTATCGCTGCCGTACATAATACCATAACCTACAGCCCAGAATAGTAATGAACCAATACATAAGTCCATAATGTTCTTCATAATAATGTTACCAGAATTTTTACTTCTAGTAAAACCTACTTCTACAAGTGTAAATCCAGCTTGCATAAAAAATACTAAAATAGCGGCTATTATAATCCATAATGCGCCCATATCGCCATTAATGCTTTGAATAGCTTGGTCTAGTGTCTCTTGGCTGACACCTTCAGCTACTTTTGTTATAGCTTCTTGTTGTGCTTCATTCATAATGTTAGTTTTTTTTGAAAATCTTGATTAGTTAATACCAGCTTGTCCGCTTTCTTTGGTTCTTATTCTATAAGCTTCAGAAACATCTGAAACAAATATTTTTCCATCACCTACATTGCCAGTACTAGAAGCTTCTAATATGGTGCTTACAGTTTTTTCTAAAAACTCATCGGATACAACTATAGTTAAGTATCTTCTTTGAATGTCTGAAGTGCTGTATGAAATACCACGGTATACATGTCCTTGTTTTTCATTACCTACTCCAGTTACATCCCAGTAACTAAAAAAATTAACTTCAATTTGATGGAGTGCTTTTTTCACTTCATCAAATTTTGATTTTCGAATAATTGCCTCGATTTTTTTCATATTTGATTTGTTTGTTGATGAGGCAAATGTATGTTAAAATAATTAACACCCCTTGTTGATGAGGGGTGTTGCTATTATTTTTTTGATAATTGTAATATATACCCCTAAAATTTATGGGTATCATTATTTTTTGATGAAATAAATAAAAATTTGATTTAATTAAATTGATTATTTGCCGTAAAACTTGGGAGAAGTAGATTTTTTTATAGATTTTATTATGATATGTTTAAAAACCAACAAGAAAAGAGGTAAAGTACATAAAATCTAAAAATAGATTCGTTATCGTTTAAATTATAACAAGCAATAGAGAATGTAGAAAATGTGGAAGTTGTAATGATCGTTTAGTTAAGCTTAGTCAGCCAGATACCAAGAGATACTGCAATGATGCCAACCGTAATACTTAAGGTAGTATATAAAGCGAAGGCAAGTAAATCTCCATTTTTTAAAAGAGAATTGTTTTCTAATGCAAAAGTAGAGAAGGTGGTAAAGCCTCCACAAAAACCAGTGGCTAAAAGTAATATTTGGTTTTCGCTAAAATAATTATTCTTTAACGAGAGTCCTAGAATAAGTCCAATGAGTAGGCATCCTAATATATTTACAATAAAAGTGCCTAAATAAAAATTAGTGAAATAGAAATTAAGTGGCTTGCTGATTATATACCTTAGTACACTGCCAAGACCACCGCCTAAAAAAACAAGTAGAATTTGTTTCATACTTTAAAAGTATAAAACTAAACTGCCTTTTTATACTTTGTCTCAAGAATATTTAAAGGATAAATATTCTCTGTAGAAATTTCTGGAAGGTTTATGTCTTTTTTCTCGATTCTTTTCTTATTACTATTTACGCTAAACAGTAATAAAAATGCATTTAAACCGACTAAAATTAACAACACACTAAAAAAGGTAACCATAGAACTTTGTTTATAGTATTACAACGCAAAAATACGTCTTTTCTTACAAAAATCTTAAAATTGTTGTGACCCACTTGATTTTTGTGGTGTATATAACTTTAATGTTAATTTTTAAGTAAATATTTAATAACGAATAGTGAAATAATGAATATTAGGAATGTTAGTCCAACCCATTTAACGCCCTTATAATTTTTTAAATGTAGATTTTTATCTCTTCTATAAGTAAAAAAAATAATTACTACAAATGATAAAAAAAATAGACCTGCAAATATTAATTGTCCTGTACTGAACATATTTTTTAATTTTATGCAAAAATAACCTAATAATAAGACAGATGGAAAATAAACTTAAAGCTGTAGCACTTTTTCATGAAACTTTTGGAATGGGCGTTTCTAAAGCTATGCAAGCTACTTTGGGATCACGTAAAAACCTGCTTCGTTTTAATTTAATGGATGAAGAAAATAAGGAATATCTGGAGGCTGCTGAAAATAACGACTTAGTTGAAGTGGCAGACGCCTTAGGTGATATGTTGTATATTTTATGTGGTACTATTCTAGAACATGGTATGCAATACAAAATAGAAGAGGTGTTCAATGAAATTCAACGTAGTAATATGAGTAAGCTCGGAGCAGATGGGAAACCTATCTATAGAGAAGATGGTAAAGTTTTAAAAGGCCCGAATTATTTTGCGCCGAATATTGATGAAATTTTAAAGGAATAAAAAAACCGCCAATTGGCGGTTTTTTTTTATTATTTGAGTTTTTTCTATAATTTATAACGCCAACCAAATTTATCTTCAGCTTTATTATACTGAATATCGGTGATTCTTTTCTTTAATAAAGAGGCAAAACCTTCTTTTAGTTCAGGTAAGTCATAATCAGTTTCTTTATAACCAAATCCAGAGATAGGAGAAATAACAGCAGCAGTTCCTGCGCCAAACATTTCTTTTAAAGAACCATCTTTTGCAGCGGTAACAACTTCAGAAACTGTTAATTTTCGAACTTCAACGTTAATGTTTTCGTCTTTTGCTATTTCTATAATGCTTTTTCTGGTAATACCATCTAAGATTCTATCACTAGTTGGTCCGGTAATTAAAGTGTCATTAATACGAACAAAAATGTTCATTGCACCAGCCTCTTCAATATATTCATGTGTATTGTCATCTGTCCAAATTACTTGATTATATCCTTTTTCTACGGCTAATTGAGTAGGATAGAATTGTCCTGCATAATTACCTCCTGCTTTTGCAAAACCTACTCCGCCATTTGCAGACCTAGAGTATTTTTCTTCTATCAATACCTTTACTTTTCCAGAGAAATATGCTCCTGAAGGGGCAAGACAAATCATGAATTTGTATTCATTTGCTGGAGATGCGTGGAAGCCGTTACCAGATGCAAAAATAAAAGGTCGTATATACATAGAGCTTCCTTCGTTTTTAGGAATCCATTTTTCGTCAACCTTTAAAAGTGTTTTAAGACCTTCCATGAAATAATTTTCAGGAATTTCTGGAATAGCTAATCTTTTTGCAGAGATGTTAAGTCGTTTGTGGTTGTCTAATGGTCTAAATAGCCAAGTAGAATCTTCGGTGTCCTTGTACGCTTTCATTCCTTCAAAAATAGACTGTCCGTAATGGAAGATTTTTGCAGAAGGATCTAGGGATACAGGACCGTAGGGTACAACTTTTGGGTTTTCCCAAGCACCATTTTTATAATCACAGACCAACATATGGTCTGAGAAGGTACTTCCAAATGATAAATTGTCAAAATCTACTTGATCAATTTTAGATGTTTTACTTTTTTCAACCGTAACTAAGCTATTTGCGGTAGTTTCCATTTATTATATGTTTAATGCAATAAAATTAATGAATAATAACTAGTAGTGCTTCTTTTTTTATCTAAAAATAACCAACTTTGTAACAATTCCGTAATTACTAATAGATATGAAAAGAATTAACATTTTACTTGTGATAATTGTATGCTTTGTGAGTTGCAAGGGTCAAAATAAACAGAGTGTAGCGCAGCCATTACCAGAGGTTGCTACTAATTTTTCTTCTTTTGGAACTGAAATTGGAGCAGATAATGCTTTAAATACAAGTGAGATGACGTTAAAATATCAGAATTTGGGTGTTGCAGATACTATTTCAACAAAATTTTCAGGAACAGTCTTAGCGGTTTGTCAGGCAAAAGGATGTTGGATGAATGTTAAATTGGATAATGGATCTGAGGCAATGGTTAAATTTAAAGATTATGGTTTTTTTGTACCTAAAGATATTGCGGGTAAAGAAGTTGTGATCAACGGTTTGGCATTCGTAGAAGAAATGTCTGTAGAAGAGCAAAAGCACTATGCGGAAGATGGTGATGAATCAGTAGCGGCAATAGCAGCTATTGTTTCTCCAAAAAAGACGTTCAGATTTGAAGCTGACGGGGTACTTGTAAAACAATAATTTGGAACGAAAAATTATAACAACATCAGATGGTTCTACAACCATTCAGATTGTAGATTGGAATGAACAATACCATTCTATCCACGGCGCAATACAAGAAGCATATCATGTATTTATAAAAATGGGTTTGTCTTTATATAAGGATAGAGATGTGTCTATTTTAGAAATTGGTTTTGGAACAGGATTAAATGCCTTAATAACATGTATTGAGGCGCAAAAAATTAATTTAAATGTAAAGTATACTGGCATAGAAGCTTACCCTGTAAGTCTATTAGAGATAAAGCAGCTCAATTACATAGAACAGCTTAAAGCGCAAACGTACGAAGACCTATTTTTAAAAATGCATGCGTCAGACTGGGAAAAACCTATCAAGCTGTCTCCAACTTTTGAACTTATCAAAGAACAGAAGGATTTTATGCATATTAAAAATGAAGGTGCTTATGATTTAATTTATTTTGATGCTTTTGGGGCCCGCGTTCAGCCAGAATTATGGACAGAAGACATCTTTAAAATTATGTATGCAGCTTTAAATAAAAATGGAGTTTTAGTTACTTATGCTGCAAAAGGGAGCGTTCGGAGAGCTATGTTAGCGGTAGGGTTTACCGTAGAACGATTAGAAGGTCCTCCTGGGAAAAGAGAGATGTTAAGGGCTACGAAAAAGTAAGTTAAGAAGCTTGTTAGGTGGGTTTTATGTTAAACCTTAATTAAATAGCATCGGTAAGCTTTTTTAAAAAATTACCTTTATAAAAAATTGCTATGAAGGTATTAATAACAGGTGCTACAGGATTGGTTGGCAATGCTATAGTAAACGAATGTCATAAGAATAATATTGCGGTAAATTTCCTTACGACAAGGAAAGATAAAATAGTAACGAAAGAAAATTATTCAGGTTTTTATTGGAATCCAGATAAGAAAGAAATAGACTTAAATTGTTTTAAGGGGGTTACGGCTATTATAAATTTAGCAGGTGCTTCAATTTCTAAAAGATGGACATCTTCCTATAAAAAAGAAATTCTTACAAGTAGAATCAATTCTTTAAAAACACTTAATTCGGGTTTGTTAAAAGTTGATTCTTCGGCTATTACGTCTTTTGTGTCGGCTTCTGCTATTGGTATTTATCCTAATTCAATAAAAAAATTCTATTCAGAAGACGATCAATTTAAAGCAGATGGCTTTTTATCTGAAGTTGTAACAGCATGGGAAAATGAAGTGGATAATCTTAAAGGCTTTAATTTTAGTCTCGCTAAAATTAGAATAGGGCTTGTCATGTCAAATAAAGGAGGTGCTTTGCCAGAGATGGTAAAGCCTATTAAATTATTTGTAGGGTCTGCCTTCGGTTCTGGCAAGCAATGGCAATCATGGATTCATATTAAAGACTTGGCAAAACTTTTTGTTTTTGCGATTAAGAATGAATTAAATGGGGTGTACAATGGAGTAGCTTCAAACCCTGTAACGAATGAAAAGCTAGTATCAAAAGTAGCCGCTATTTTGGGTAAACCATTAGTGTTTCCAAAAGTTCCAGCATCGATTTTAAAATTAATTTTAGGAGAAATGTCTGCCTTATTATTAGATAGTCAACGTGTTAGTAATAAGAAGATTTTAGAAGAAGGTTTTAAGTTTAAATACTTAAATGTGTGTCCGGCACTGGAGTCTTTATATCCTAAAAAATAAATTAATCTGCCAAATCTAAGTACACTTCGTGATTTTGGCTAAGTCGACTAATCATTTTAATGCTTTTCGGCGTGTTTTTTATAAAGTTTGATGACATTTTGACATTTTTAAAGAATTGGCAGTACTTTTGCCAACTGTTAAGAGCAGAATGAAAAATTGAGTCAAAAATGAGCGATATAAATAACACAGAAGATATAAAAGAAGAAAACTTAGAGCAACAAGACAGCACAGAGAATCAAGATAATTCACCTGAGCAAGTTGAAGTTGTAGAGCTTTCTGTTGAAGAACAATTAAGTGAAGATTTAGCTAAAGAAAAAGATAAATTTTTAAGATTATTTGCGGAGTTCGAAAACTATAAAAAAAGAACTTCTAAAGAACGAATGGATTTATTTAAGACTGCAGGGCAAGAAGTGATTGTAGCTTTGTTACCTGTGTCTGATGATTTTGATAGAGCTATGCAAGAATTAGCGAAATCTAATGATAAAGAAACATTCAAGGGGGTAGAATTAATTAAAATCAAATTCGAACAAGTACTTAAATCTAAAGGCCTAGAAGAAGTAGAGGCTAGAGCTGGTGACGTATTTGATGCTGATATTCATGAGGCAATAACACAAATACCTGCTCCAAATAAGAAGATGAAGGGCAAGATTATAGATGTAATTGAAAAAG
Organism: Cellulophaga algicola DSM 14237; assembly: GCF_000186265.1. Taxonomy (NCBI): domain Bacteria; kingdom Pseudomonadati; phylum Bacteroidota; class Flavobacteriia; order Flavobacteriales; family Flavobacteriaceae; genus Paracellulophaga; species Paracellulophaga algicola. The sequence goes on along the minus strand of NC_014934.1, from coordinate 434,272 downwards.
GATTTAAGTTAGGCGATAAAATTATCCGTCATCCAAAAGTGGTTGTTGGTAATTAAACATAAAGTATGAAGGAAGATTATTACGACATTTTAGGCATAGCCAAAGGCGCAAGCGCAGCAGAAATTAAAAAAGCATATCGGAAAAAAGCCGTGCAATATCATCCAGATAAAAATCCTGGAGACGCATCGGCTGAAGAGATGTTTAAAAAAGCAGCAGAAGCCTATGAAGTTTTAAGCGACGATAATAAAAAAGCACGTTACGATCAATACGGCCATGCAGCTTTTGATGGCTCTGGTGGATTTGGCGGCGGCGGCGGAGGCGGTATGAATATGGATGACATATTTAACCAATTTGGCGATATTTTTGGTGGTTTCGGCGGTGGCGGCGGATTTAGTGGTTTCGGTGGCGGCGGAGGCGGTCAGCGAAGAGTAAAAGGAAGCAGCTTAAAAATTAGAGTATCCCTTACGTTAGAAGAAGTTGCGAATGGCGTTGAGAAGAAGATAAAAGTTAAACGTAAAATTCAGGCAAGTGGTGTAACGTATAAAACGTGTAGCACTTGTGGTGGTAGAGGTCAAGTAACGAAAGTTACCAATACTATTTTAGGTAGAATGCAAACAGCAGCTACTTGTAGCTCTTGTGGTGGTAGTGGTCAGATTTTAGACCGTAAACCTAATGATGCCGATTCTCAAGGTATGATCGTTAAGGAGGAAACTGTATCGGTTAAAATACCAGGTGGAGTAGAAGACGGTATGCAATTGAAGGTTACCGGAAAAGGTAATGATGCGCCGGGTAATGGTGTTCCTGGAGATTTAATTGTAGCGATTGAAACTCTAGAGCATGAAACACTGAAGCGTGAAGGTGATAATTTGCACTATGATTTATATGTTAGCATATCAGATGCAGTTTTAGGGACCTCTAAGGAGATCGATGCTGTTGTAGGTAAAGTGCGTATTAAATTAGAGCCAGGAATACAGTCAGGTAAAATTTTACGTCTTAGAGGTAAAGGTATTACGGGTCTTAACGGATATGGAGCTGGTGATCTATTAGTGCATGTAAATGTTTGGACGCCGAAAACATTAAATAAAGAACAAAAAGAATTTTTTGAGAAAATGCAGACGAATGAAAATTTTATTCCAAGCCCAGAAAAATCTGATAAATCTTTTTTTGAAAAAGTAAAAGAAATGTTTTCTTAAGTACTTTATAATTTATTTTTAAAATAATAACGTATATTTGAAATAACATTGTTTTTTCAATGTTAATTTTCTTTTTCATAGCAATTTTTTTCCCATCCTTGATTTTATTAAGGGTGGGTTTTGTTTTTAACCCTTTTTTTTAAATTTAAAACAAGAACTATAAAGACAGGTGTTTCTTAAAATTTTTTTATTTTTATGTTATTATTTAATACAGGAAATACGGAGTTTTAAAGCATTTGAATATCTTTGATAAAATTGTTTGCATGAACCATGTTTTGGTAGCTAAAGAAGTAAGCAAGAAATATGGTGCATTTACTGCGCTAAACAATATTTCTTTAGAAATTCCCGAAAATAGTATTTACGGATTACTAGGTCCCAATGGCGCTGGTAAGACTTCATTAATTAGAATTATTAATCAGATTACATATCCGGACTCAGGTACTGTCTTATTTAATGGGGAGCCTTTATGCCCTAAGCATGTAGCGATGATAGGTTATCTTCCTGAGGAAAGGGGCTTGTACAAAAGTATGAAGGTTGGTGAACAAGCGCTATACTTGGCACAACTCAAAGGAATGGGGAAAGCCGAAGCTAAGAAGAAATTGAAGTATTGGTTTGATAAATTTGAGATTGGCGATTGGTGGAATAAAAAAGTACAGGAGCTCTCTAAAGGAATGGCTCAAAAAGTACAATTTATTGTCACGGTCTTGCATGAACCAAAACTTTTAATTTTTGATGAACCTTTTAGTGGATTTGATCCTATAAATGCCAATGTCATTAAAGACGAAATATTAGAGCTTAAGAAAAATGGAACCTCCATTATTTTTTCTACCCATAGGATGGAATCTGTAGAAGAACTTTGTGACTACATAGCACTGATACATAAATCTGAAAAAATATTAGATGGTAAACTTACGGATATTAAAAAAGCGTATAAGAAGAATATTTTTGAAGTAGGTATGGAAGTTTATAACCCCTCAGAAATTATATCTGAATTACAAACTAAGCTCTCTATTTTTGATGAATCTTATGATGTGAATGAACATCAGTTGCGTTTTAAATTACAGTTAAATGGAAAGTCTACCCAAGAAATTCTAACGTATTTGGCAACGAAAGCACCTATAAATCATTTTCTAGAAAAAATTCCTTCAGCAAACGATATTTTTATACAAACCATATCTAGTAAAAATTCTAATGAATAAATTACTGCTTATTATTAAACGGGAGTATTTGGCAAAAGTTCGAAATAAGTCTTTTGTTATTATGACCTTTTTGAGTCCCATACTTATGGTTGCCATGGTGGTCCTTATTGCTTTTTTGACCCAATTAAATGATAGTGAAAAACAAGTAATTTCCATTTTAAATGAAAGTGATTTTTTTCATAATGAATTTGTAACCACAGAAAGTACCTCCTTTTTAGAATTTAGAAATGTGTCCTTAAAAAGCGCTATAGACTCTACCTCTAGCTTGGGGTATTATGGACTTTTATATATACCCAATGCGGCAAGTTTAGAAGAAATTACAAATAAATCGTTTTTCTACACAAAAGAAGCGCCAAGTACTTCTGTTTTAGATAAAATTGAAGGGGTCTTTAAGACAAGACTTCAACAACATAGATTGCAACAATTAGGAGTTTCAAAACAAGATTTTTTAGAGGTTGATAAGACTTACGATATTAATTTATCTACCTTTTCAGGAGATATTAATATTAAAGGATTTAATGAAATCAGGGCATTTATTGGTGGTGGTTTTGGATATTTAATAATGATGTTCATTATCATTTATGGTGGTTTTGTTATGAGAAGCGTTATAGAAGAGAAAACCAGTAGAATTATTGAAGTTATTATTTCATCGGTAAAACCTTTTCAATTAATGATGGGTAAAATTATTGGGACTTCCTTAGCTGGGTTAACCCAGTTTGCTATTTGGATTTTTTCTGCCTCCATATTAATGCTAATCGTAATTTTTGTTTTTGATATTGATCCTGCAGCATTTAGTGGGGATACCCCCTCAATGGCGGCAATGTCAACGGTACCAAACGTATCAATGATGAATGAAAAGGTTTTGGCTTTAGGGGTCGAAATTTTCAAAATACCATGGATTATGTTAATCAGTTTTTTTCTGGTTTATTTCTTATTGGGATATCTAATATACAGTTCAATATATGCGGCAATTGGAGCTGCTGTTGATAATGAAACAGACACGCAACAGTTTATTTTACCGGTTATAACTCCTTTAATGTTAGCAATTTATGTAGGTTTTTTCTCCGTGTTTAATAACCCCCACGGGCCCATCGCAGTTGCTTTTTCTCTATTTCCGTTAACCTCTCCAATTGTAATGCTTATGCGTTTATCTAGTGGTTTAGGAGAAGGTGGCGTTCCTATTTGGCAAGTAATTGTTTCTATTTTACTTTTAATGGTTACATTTATAGGGATTGTTTGGCTTGCGGCAAAAATTTATCGCATTGGTATTTTAATGTATGGGAAGAAGCCAAGTTATAGGGAGTTATATAAGTGGTTAAAATATTAATCAATGATTCAAGATCATACTGAAAAAGTTGCAGAAATTTTAAAGGAAGATGTTTGGGGTGTTATCAAAAATATTTTAGAACTAGGAGTACACTTTGGGAAAGGTGCAAATGAAATTCACATTACGATAGGACTCTTGCTTTTGTTAGTTCTGGCGTTTATAGCAACTAGTTTTATTTTAAAATGGATGCGTTATCTCTTTACGAGAAGAATGGAGCTAGATGATCAGCATAAGTTTCATAGTGTCTTTAAATTTATCAGATATGTAGCTTTTCTGGTAGTTATTGTGCTAACCATGAGTGCTGCAGGAATAAATATAACCATTCTTTTAACCGCTTCTGCTGCACTATTTGTAGGTTTAGGTTTAGCACTTCAGGAATTATTTCAAGATGTGATTGGAGGTATATTTATAATTGTAGATAAATCATTAAGCGTTGGAGATATTGTAGAAGTCGAAGGTAAAGTTGGTAAGGTTTTTGAAATTAAATTAAGAACAACCAGATGTATTACTAGAGATGATAAGGTAATTATAATACCAAACCATAAATTTATAAGTGAAACAATTTATAATTATACGCAAAATCATAAAACTACTCGTGAAACAGTAAGGGTCGGTGTCGCTTATGGTAGTGATGTAAATTTAGTAACGAGACTATTGGAAGAAGCTGTTATTGGTCAGAAAGGTGTTTTAAAAAGCCCAAAGCCATTTGTCTTGTTTGAGGATTTTGGAGATTCTGCGTTGTTGTTTGCTGTTAATTTTTATATAGGCGATAGCTTTTCGGATCCAAGAATAAAGAGTGCAATTCGGTATAACATAGATGCTAAATTTAGAGAACAACAAATTAGTATTCCATTTCCACAGCGAGATGTTCATATTAAAAATAATTAAATTGGTTGTACAACCAGTACTAAAAATATAATACATGTCTAGAATATTAGTTATTGAAGATGAAGCGGCTATTAGAAGAGTTTTAGTTAAAATTTTATCGGAAGAAAGTGATACCTATACGGTAGAAGAAGCAGAAGATGGCTTAAAAGGTCTTGAAGCAGTCAAAAAAGAAGATTACGACTTGGTGCTTTGTGATATTAAAATGCCAAAAATGGACGGTGTAGAAGTGTTGGAAGCCGCAAAAAAAATAAAACCAGAAATTCCTTTCATTATGATTTCCGGTCATGGAGATTTAGATACAGCTGTAAATACAATGCGCTTAGGTGCGTTTGATTATATTTCAAAACCGCCAGATTTAAATAGGTTGTTAACTACAGTTCGGAATGCTTTAGATAGAAAAGAATTAGTAGTAGAGAATAAAATATTAAAAAAGAAGGTATCTAAAAATTATGAAATGGTGGGCGAAAGTGAAGCTATTGATGTGATTAAAGATATGATAGAAAAAGTTGCCCCTACAGATGCTCGTGTATTAATTACAGGACCAAATGGTACGGGTAAAGAGTTGGTGGCACACTGGGTTCATGAGAAAAGTCAAAGAAGTAGTGCGCCATTTATAGAAGTGAATTGTGCAGCGATACCATCTGAATTAATAGAAAGTGAATTATTTGGTCATGTAAAAGGTGCTTTTACTTCTGCTGTTAAAGATAGAGCTGGTAAATTTGAAGCGGCCAATAATGGAACTATATTTTTAGATGAAATTGGCGATATGAGCCTTTCTGCGCAGGCAAAAGTGCTTAGGGCTTTACAAGAAAATAAAATAGCAAGAGTTGGATCAGATAAAGATATTAAAGTAAATGTGCGTGTTGTTGCAGCGACCAATAAAAATCTAAAAAAAGAAATAGAAGAAGGTAATTTTAGAGAAGATTTATACCATCGTTTAGCAGTAATCTTAATAAAGGTACCAGCCTTAAACGAAAGAAGAGATGATATTCCTTTACTGATCAATCATTTTGCGTCTAAAATAGCATCAGAACATGGAACTGCGGTTAAAACATTTTCAAGTAAAGCTATTGAGTTACTTCAAGAATATGATTGGACGGGTAATATACGTGAATTAAGAAATGTCGTAGAACGACTAATTATACTTGGTAATACGGAAGTAGATGCCTCTGACGTAAAATTATTTGCTAGTAAATAAATACTAATGGCAATTACTTATTTTAGTTAGGGCATTAGTAGCAATTACTTTTGTCCTTAAGTTGAAATATTTTTTTCCTTCAGATAATTCATCATTTAAAAGTGCTTGGTCGCATTTATTCTTAATTTCAATAATAAAATTTTTGGCTTCTTCGCAATCTACCGTGGTAATTACATCCTCCAAAGATTTTTCAAATTTTACTAAAGAACTATCAATAGCCTGGCGTAATTCGCGATCACGAGCCTCTTTAGAGTCCAATTTTTCTTTTTCTGAATTTTTAGTATTAAGAGTTAATACATCTGCTTGGTATTTACTTTGGTGCGTATGATGTTCCTTTAAGGATTCTAAACTTAAGGCGGTTTTTTCTAGAGCCTTATTAATTAATACTCTGGCACCTGCAATAGAAGATGTTTTTGTAGCAAGAATTAAGTTGTCTAAACCTTCAAACAAGTTTTTTGAAGCATAACTACAACCACAGTCATTAAGTTTAACCCTTGTTTTTTCTATAGCATTTATCGCCTTATATATCTGATATTTGGTTTTGTTTAAATCAGTTTCTGTTAATGCTTTTTTAGTTTGTGATGTTATGTATTCTATGTTGGAGCCAACATATTCACAATCTCTATTCGTAGCGAAAGAAGAACAAGCAATAATTAATACAACATAAAGTAAAGTGTATTTACTTTTCATAGGTCAAGACTTTTAATAGAAACATTTGGGAATGTGAATACAAATTTACTGTTAACTAATGATACAAGGCCTATTTATTCGTTGTAAACCAATTTTTTTGGCTATAATTTGTGCTAAGATTTTTTTTATGAAGCTTTAAAAGCGAGTTATACTCTAGTGTTAAAAAAATATTTTATATTCATAGGATGAATAAAATTGATATTGATTCTTACCGAGTTAAAGAATCCATTACGTTAAATACAGCTGCAACCTTTGAAAATTTTGATGCAGATGATGCCAAGCTCAAAAAAAAACTTGAAAAAATCAGAAGAGAATTGGGGGAGTTTCAAGATGTACTATATGCACATGGAAAGTATAGTGTTTTAATGTGTTTGCAAGGAATGGATACTTCTGGTAAAGACAGTCTTATCCGCGAGGTTTTTAAAGATTTTAATGCAAGAGGCGTTGTTGTTCATAGTTTTAAGGTGCCTACAGCATTAGAATTAAAACATGATTTTTTATGGCGTCATTACATAGCACTTCCGGCAAAAGGTAAGGTAGGTGTCTTTAATCGTACGCACTATGAAAATGTACTAGTCACTAGGGTGCACCCAGAATATGTTATGGGAGAACACATCCCTGGAATTCATAAAGTAGCTGATTTAAACGATGCTTTTTGGGAAAAACGCTTTGAACAAATTAATAATTTCGAAAAACATATTGCTGCAAACGGAACTATAATTTTTAAATTTTTCCTGCATTTATCCAAAGAAGAACAGCGGCAACGGTTGTTGCGAAGACTAAACTTAAAACGTAAGAATTGGAAGTTTTCTCCAGGTGATTTAAAAGAGAGAAAACTATGGGATAGGTATCAAGAATGTTATGAAGATGCTATAAATAAAACGTCTAAAACACATGCGCCTTGGTTTGTAATTCCTGCTGATAATAAAAAGGCAGCTCGGTTAATCGTTGCAGAAACCATGCTACAAGAGTTAAAAAAATACAAAGATATTAAAGAACCAGAATTAGATGATAAAATTAAGGCTAATTTAGAGGATTATAAAAATCAATTGGAAAAGGAATAATAATGAAGAAGGTAATTTATTTTTTAAGTTTATTTATTATAACAGCGGTGTCTGCCCAGAAGACAGATGAGGAACAATTAAAAGATATTTATGATGCTGCGCTTACAAAAAGTAAGGCTTATGATTGGTTAAATTACCTTTCTAATCAAATAGGAGGTAGGTTATCTGGATCAGTACAAGCGCAACAGGCTGTAGATTACACTAAATTACAATTAGATGAGTTAGGGTTAGATAAGGTATGGTTGCAACCAGTTATGGTTCCAAAATGGAATCGTGGTTTACCTGAATTTGCTTATTTTGAATCAGATCCGGGTGTAACTACAAATGTTCCTATTTGTGCTTTGGGTGGTTCTGTAGCAACACCGCTTGGTGGTTTAAAGGCGAATGTTGTAGAGGTCAAAAGCTTAGATGACTTGGCTATTTTAGGTAAGCAGAGATTGGAAGGGAGAATAGTATTTTTTAATCGCCCTATGGATCCTACTAATATTAGCACTTTTGACGCATATTCAGGTTGTGTAGATCAACGCTATGCTGGTGCTGCTGAGGCTGCAAAATATGGAGCAGTTGGTATTATAGTAAGGTCGATGAATCTTCGGTTAGATGATTTACCACATACAGGCACTATGAGTTATGGTGATTTAGCTATAAATAAGCGTATACCTGCGGCAGCAATTAGTACAAATGCGGCAGATTTATTGAGTCTTTCATTACGGTTAAATCCCGATATCAGTTTTTACTTTAAACAAAACTGTGAGCAATTTGATGATGTACAATCTTATAACGTAATTGGAGAAATAAAAGGAACAACTACTCCTGAAGAAATAATGGTCGTTGGTGGGCATTTAGATTCTTGGGATTTGGGAGATGGTTCTCATGATGATGGGGCAGGTTGTGTACAAAGTATGGAAGTACTTCACTTGCTGAAAGAGTCTGGTTACAAACCTAAGAGAACTATTCGAGTAGTTTTATTTATGAATGAAGAAAATGGATTGCGCGGCGGTAATAAATATGCTGAAGTAGCTAAATCAAAGAAAGAAAAACATGTCTTTGCGTTAGAGAGCGATTCAGGAGGATTTACACCAAGGGGTTTTTCGTTTGATTGTTCGGAAGAAAACTTCATTCAGGTACAATCTTGGAAGCCTTTATTTGAGCCTTACCTAATTCATATGTTCGTTAAAGGCCATAGCGGAGCAGATATCGGCCCATTAAAAGATGATCAAATGGTTTTAGCAGGATTGCGTCCAGATTCTCAACGCTATTTTGATCATCACCATGCTGCAAATGATACTTTTGAACATGTAAATAAAAGAGAACTTGAATTAGGAGCTGCATCAATGGCTAGCTTAATTTATCTTTTTGATAAATATGGTGTAATTGCCGCTAAATAAGCTGTTTTACAGCAAATAAATAATGTGTTTGTAGTATATTTACTCGTGCTTAGCAAAACCTTGTATTTTGCAATTACGATCAGAAATGCTTATTAAATTTTTAAATTTCATTAGATGAAAAACAAAATTATTATTGCTCTTTTAGGAATTTGTCTAACATATTCTTGTAAGAATAAAAAATCTGAAACAGCGGCTAAAGAACCCTCAAGAGGTATTATTTTAGCTAATATGGACACCACTATAAGTCCAAAAACAAATTTCTATGAGTTTGTAAATGGTAATTGGTTAAAGAATACAAAAATACCAGAAGATAGATCAAGTTGGGGAGGCTTTAGTGTCTTAAGAAAATCTACAGATGCAGATGTGCTAAAAATTATAGCGAAAGCTAAAGAAAGTAATACCTATGCTCCTACCACTGATCAAGCTAAAGCGCTATTTATTTTTGATTCTAAATTGGATACTGTATCAAGAGATAAATTAGGTATTGCTCCCTTGCAGCCAACTATAGACGCAATTAAAAACGTAAAAAATATAGTGGAATTACAAACATTATTAGCTACAAATCCAGTAGCAAGCGCTCCATTTATGAGTATTAGTACTTTTGCTAATTTGGGTGATAGTAAAATGAATGCTGTTTATTTAGGAGAGAATGGCTTAGGATTACCAGATCGTGATTATTATTTAGATCAAGATTCAAAATCTAAAGAAATTCGTGAAAAATATGTGGAACATATTTCAAAAATGCTTCAAATTTTAGGGGAAAATGTAGAAATAGCCAATGCATCCGCTGTCAAAATTCTGGCTATGGAAACTACATTAGCAGAGCCAAGATTGGATAAAGTAGCAAGTCGTGATGCTCGTAATTTTAACAATCCCAAAACTATTCAAGAAGCACAAAGTCTTATTCCTGCGATCAGTCTTAAGAAATTGATGGATGATATGGGAATAAAAAAACAAGTGGATACTCTTATTGTAACGCAACCTAAGTATATACAGCAATTAAATAATTTTTTAGAAAAGACACCTTTAGAAGATATAAAAACTCTTGTTATTTGGGATACCTTTAATAGTGCTGCAGGTAGGTTAACAACAGAAATAGAAACTATAGATTGGGAATTCTATAGTAAATACTTAAGTGGAGACCAAAAGCAAAGACCTGCAGATGAAAGAGCGTTAGCTACCGTAAATAATACTGTAGGTGAAGCTTTAGGGCAATTATATGTTGATGAGATGTTTCCGCCAGAAGCCAAAGCGAAAGCAGAAACAATGATTCACAATATTATTGCTGCTTTTCAATCCCGTATTAAAGTGCTAGATTGGATGAGTGATTCTACAAAAATAAAGGCGATAGAGAAACTAGACAAATTCACTGTAAAAATTGGTTATCCTGATAAGTGGGAAGACTACTCTACAATGGACGTTAAGAAGGAAGATAGTTATTTTGATAATATGACTGCAATTCAAGAATGGGGAAAAGCTAAAAATTTAGCTAAAATAGGCGAACCTGTTGATCGTACAGAATGGGGGATGTCTCCGCAAACGGTGAATGCTTATTTTAATCCATTAAATAATGAAATAGTTTTTCCTGCAGCAATTTTACAACCTCCATTTTATGATTACTTGGCAGATGACGCTGTTAATTATGGTGGTATAGGGGCTGTTATTGGTCATGAAATATCTCACGCTTTTGATGATAGTGGAGCTCGTTTTGATGCCAACGGTAATCTTTCAAACTGGTGGACAGATGAAGACTTAGCAAAGTTTACCGATCGTAGTGGCGCTTTGGCTGATCAATATGATCAAATTGAAGTTCTTGATAGTGTACATATTAATGGTAAGTTTACTTTAGGAGAAAACATTGGAGATCTTGGTGGTGTTCTTGGTGCTTATGACGGATTGCAACAATATTTTAAAGAAAATGGTAAGCCAGATCCAATTGATGGGTTTACTGCGGAACAACGCTTCTTTATGTCTTGGGCAACTGTATGGCGTACCTTATCAAGGGAAGATGCTTTGCGTACACAGATAAAAACAGATCCACATTCGCCTGGAAAATATAGAGCTACGCAACCTCTTCAAAATATTGATGCTTTTTATGAGGCATTTAGTATTAAGCCAGGAGATTCTATGTATCTGGCACCAGAAAATAGAGTAAGAATTTGGTAAAAAAAAAGTATAGAAATAAGTAGTTAAAAAAGGAGCCCTAAAAGGCTCCTTTTTTTTTGAATAATATAGCTGTGGTAAAAAATGTAAAGAGTTTTTTTACCCAAAACAAAATACTACCTTTGTCGCTCACAAAAAAAAGTAAAATGAAAGACGGAATCTACGCAAAATTCAATACTTCAAAAGGGGAGATTTTAGTAAAATTGACTCACGATAAAACACCTGGAACAGTAGGTAATTTTGTAGCCTTAGCTGAAGGTAATTTAGAGAATAAAGTAAAGCCTCAAGGAACACCATATTATGACGGACTTAAATTTCACAGAGTGATTCCTGATTTTATGGTTCAAGGTGGCTGTCCTCAAGGAACAGGAACAGGTGATGCTGGATATAAGTTTGATGATGAGTTTCATGTAGATTTGAAACATGATGGTCCTGGAGTCTTGTCAATGGCAAATGCAGGTCCTGGAACCAACGGTAGTCAGTTTTTTATTACGCATATAGCTACTCCTTGGTTAGATAATAAACATACTGTTTTTGGTAATGTTGTAGAAGGACAGGATATTGTTGATGCTATTAAGCAAGGTGATAAGATAGACTCTTTAGAAATTGTTAGAGTAGGGGCAGAAGCAGAAGCATTTAATGCAGTTGAAGCTTTTAGAACTTTTGAAGGATCTAGAGCAAAAAGAATAGAAGAAGAAAGAGCAAAAAAATCATCTGAATTGGATGAGATTTCTGCTGGTTTTGAAGAAACAGAAAGTGGTTTACGTTATAAAATCATTCAAAAAGGGAATGGTAAAAAAGCAGAAGCAGGAATGCAAGTTTCTGTTCATTATGAAGGATCTTTAATTAACGGAACCGTTTTTGATTCTTCTTATAAGAGAAAAGAACCAATAGATTTTCAAGTTGGTGTTGGTCAAGTAATCGCAGGATGGGATGAAGGTATTTGCTTATTACAAGTGGGTGATAAGGCAAGATTTGTTATCCCTTCAGATTTAGGATACGGTAGTGCAGGAGCAGGAGGAGTAATACCACCAGATGCTACACTAATTTTTGATGTAGAATTAATGAAAATTAGCTAATAAAATATTTCTGTTAGTACTAGAAAAGTAAAAGGGCTCCAATTTGGAGCCCTTTTTATATTTTATTCGATTTTCTGTTTACACTAATTATAAGTAATAGTGTATTAATCAGTACTAAAATCATTAAGATACTAAAGAAGGTGCCCATAAGATTATTGTTTAAGAATGTTCGTATGTCTGTTTAACACTTTCAAACGCTTAAACCCTACTATTATTTTATTTTTTGTTTTAGAATTGTTTACACTAAGGAGAAGTAAAACAATATTAACAAATATTAAAAGCGATAAAATTCCAAAAAATGTATTCATATGGTCAGGTTTATTTCAACTAAAAATTGTTTTGGGAGAACTCTTTTATAATTGCTAGATACTTAACCTGTGAAATAGTTGCGTCTATTTAGTAAATAATTTAAATATTTTGTAAGTTTTTTTTATCAGAAGAATAAAGGGTTTGCTATTTTAGACTTTTGCGCAATAAAAAAGCCCAACCAAAAGGTCGGGCTTCTAATAAAAAAAAATTTACGTATGTATTATAGTACTCTTACGTTTACTGCGTTCAATCCTTTTTTTCCTTGTTGTAATTCAAATTCTACAACATCACCTTCGCGAATTTCATCTACTAAACCAGAGATGTGTACAAAATGGTCTTCGCTTGAGCCTTCTTCAGTGATAAATCCAAAACCTTTAGAATCATTGAAAAATTTTACTGTTCCTTTATTCATTATAAAATATTAAAAAAATTAATTATGCTACAAATGTAATACATATAAAATTAACACAGTGATTTTTTGGCACTTATATTTTTTTAATAACCATTTATTTACAATAATTTTCTAATTTCTAGATATTTGGCTGTGGTGTCATTCTTAAATAGGGCTTAATCTCTTCTACCCCTTTTGTAAATATTTTTTTAGCATCCTCTGTTTTAATAGCAGGACTAACAACAACGTCATCTCCATTTTTCCAGTTAGCAGGTGTGGCTACTTTATGATAAGCGGTTAATTGTAATGAATCTATGACACGAACTAATTCATAAAAATTACGACCTGTTGATGCAGGATAAGTTAAAATAAGTTTAACGGTCTTATCTGGTGCAATGATGAATACCGAACGTACCGTTAATGTATTATTGGCATTTGGGTGAATCATATCATACAAATCTGATACTTTATGATCTTCATCTGCCAGAATCGGGAAATTTACTTCTGTATTTTGTACTTCATTAATGTCTTTAATCCATTCAGCATGAGAAGCAGCACTATCAACGCTTAAAGCTAACATCTTTACATTACGCTTGTCAAATTCATCTTTAAATTTTGCTGCAGTACCTAATTCTGTTGTACATACTGGAGTGAAATCTGCAGGATGAGAAAAAAGTATACCCCAAGAGTCTCCTAAATAATCATAAAGATTAATCATACCCATTGAGCTATCTACTGTAAAATCTGGAGCTACATCTCCTAATCGTATTGTTGCCATATTCTATGTTTTTTAGTTTGAAAATTAGTATCCCATAAAATTAGTGGATTAAAGACTCAAAAAACAGAAAATGAGGTTAAAAATGTATTAAAATTTATTACTTTTAAGGGATGACGGAGCTACAATTAGAACAACTTAAGTATCCTATTGGGAAATTTACTTGCCCTGATACGATTACTGAGCAACAACTGAAATTATGGATTTTAGAGCTACAGTTGCTACCCGAACGAATTAACTCTTTAGTAAGCACACTTACTTCTGAGCAATTAGAAACGCCGTATAGACCTGGTGGTTGGACGCTTAGGCAATTAATACATCACATCGCAGATAGCCACCATCATAGTTATACTCGTTTTAAATGGGCTTTAACAGAAGATGAGCCATTGATAAAAGCTTATGAAGAGAAAGATTGGAGCGCTCTTTTTGATGCACGAACAGCGCCTATAGCGTTATCTCTTACTTATCTAGTTGCGCTACATGCTAAATTAGTGTACATGCTTAAAGGGTTACCTGCTTCAGATCTTAAGAAAGTGTACTTGCATCCAGAAGGTAAGACTCGAGTTTCTGTTGCAGAAAATGTGGGTAAGTACGCTTGGCATGGGAATCATCATTTAGCACAGATTAAGGGTTTGATAAACAGAATGAATTGGTAGTTTTTAAGAGGATATAGCTTTAATTGGTGTTTCTAGTTTTGTTTTTATACGATTAGTTGTTTTAATCACGGCTTATATTTAATTTGGTAGGCTTAGCTAAAAACCTTTAACCTGATATGGAAATGATAAATTGGTCTGATTTTTCTAAAATAGATATGCGCGTAGGAACTATAATTTCTGTAAATGATTTTCCGGAAGTTAGAAATCCTGCCTATAAACTAGAAATTGATTTTGGAACTGAATTAGGTATCAGGAAAACATCTGCCCAGATCACAACGGTATATAAAAAAGAAGAACTTTTAGGAAGACAAATAGTCGCTGTGATTAATTTCCCGAAAAAACAGATAGCAAATTTCATGAGTGAATGCTTAGTATTAGGCGCTGTTGATAAGAAAGATGTTACCTTACTTCATCCAGGATTGAAAGTAGCAAACGGACTTAAGATATCATAAGCTTTTGACGGAAAACAGTGTAGATAGTATTCATATAAACTTTAGCGAACCATCGTTATGGATTTTAAATATTGCTTTAGCTCTGGTAATGTTTGGAATCTCTCTTGAGATATCTCTAACCGATTTTAAAGACGTTATTAAAAAACCAAAAGCTATTTTTGTCGGAGTTTTTAGTCAATTTATTCTTCTGCCTCTCGTGACATTCCTATTAATCTTCATTATAAAACCATACCCTAGTATCGCTATGGGAATGTTTATGGTGGCAGCATGTCCTGGAGGGAATATTTCTAATTTTATTGCACATCTAGCGAAAGGTAATTCGGCACTATCTGTTTCTTTAACAGCAATAGCAACTTTATTAGCTGTTTTGATGACGCCATTAAATCTTGAATTTTGGAGTTCATTATATGATCCTACAGCATTACTTTTAAAAGACGTTTCCATAGCACCAAGAGCAATGATGAAATTGGTTTTTCTATTATTGGGGGTACCTTTGGTCTTAGGAATGATAGTAAATTATTTTAAACCAAAAATTGCAAAAAGAATAGCTAAAGTCTTAAAAATAGTATCACTTTTGTTTTTTATAATATTAATCTTCTTAGCACTGTATAAAAACCGAATTATATTTTTAGACTATATTTTTTACGTTTTTGGGATTGTGGTTCTCCATAATTTAATAGCATTTATTACAGGTTTTTCTATAGCAAAATTGTTTAGATTATCCGTAGAAAATACGAGAACTATAACCATAGAAACTGGAATTCAGAATTCAGGACTGGGGTTGTTATTAATATTTACTTTTTTTGATGGTTTAGGCGGTATGGCTTTATTAGCTGCTTTTTGGGGAATCTGGCATTTAATCTCTGGATTAATCCTGGCTGGTTTTTGGCATTCAAAAAAAATAATAAGAAAAGAAGAAATAGCTTGAAAAAAATAGGATACTTAGTCGTTCGATTCTTTATAGGAATGTTTTTATGGTTTTATTTTAAAAAAATTACGCATCATGGCTTGGCTAATATTCCAAAAGATAAGCCTGTTATTTTTCTTCCGAACCATCAAAATGCTTTTTTAGACACTATTTTGGTGGGTACCAATTGTAAGCGTAGTCCTTATTTTTTAACACGGTCTGATGTTTTTAAAAATTTTATTTTAAAAAGCATTTTTTCTTTTTGTAAAATGATTCCGATTTATAGGATTAGAGATGGAATTGCTTCTTTGAAAAATAATCAAGAAACTTTTGATTATTGCTCAAATTTATTAGCTAAAAATGGCGCATTAGTTGTATTTCCGGAAGCAAATCATAATTTAAATCGGCGTGTTAGGCCCTTAAGTAAAGGATTTACACGTATTATTTTAAATGCTTTAGAGGTTAATCCAGCATTGGATATTCAATTAGTACCTGTAGGGTTAAATTATCAAGCTGCAGATAAATTTCCAGACAGTGCATCCATATATTATGGAACTCCAATTTCTGTGAGGCAATTTTTTAATCCTAAAGATAAAAATGCTTCAATGCAGGAAATTAAAAACCAAGTTTTTAAATCATTAACCACACTTACTACACATATTCCAGATGATTTAAGGTATGATTTTACAATTCAGAAGTTAGCTGCATTTGGAGCAGATTATACAAAACCAAAAGAAGTAAATGAAAAATTACTTTATTTATCTTCGATATCAAAACTACCAGAAACAATTACGGAAGCTAATGTTTTTGACGTTTTAAAGAAATGGATATACAACATTCTTAATTTTCCAGTACTATTAATTTGGAATCAATTTATACAATCTAAAATAAAAGAAGTAGCATTTTTAAGCACCTTTAGGTTTGCTTATGCTGTACTTGTTTATCCAATATATTACGGACTTATTATAGGTATATCTTATCTCTTTAATTTAGATTTAATAACAGGTATTTTGATTTCTTTAATGGTATTTATTTATAATCTGTTCTATACCAAAACAAGTTAAAAGGCATCCTCTTTTATTTAAGAAGATGCTTTTGTTAAGACCTATAAAATTTCGCTAAAGAAAATAGCATTCATTAATAGTTTATTTGTACCATACCAGAATGCTCTAAAATTAGTATTGTCTGTAAATACAATAACTTTTCCCCTTCCTAAACGCTGTGCTTGAAAAGGCACACTGTTTTTAAGTAGTTCTAATTTTTCTTCAGAAACATAACCACTCAGTAATGGGGAATTGGTATATTGTATAGGGTTATTGTAACTACTTTTATTAGGTTCTATATAACTATTTGTATTTCTGAAAATAGGTAATTTGTTATTTTTATATCCAAAGTTTATAGGGTGTGAACGGTCAAGTTTAGTCTCGAAAATGGCTCCTCCGGTAACTTGAGCACCAGAAAATTTCTTTTTTTGTTCATAGCTAATATCTTTAGCGACTAAAGTATCTTTTATGAATTTTAAGTCAATAAATTCATTTTTTGCTAACCATTCAGTGGTACCTCTGTAGCCAATTACTGTACCTCCATTTTTAACCCAAGTTTTTAATTTTTCTGTAGAATTCTTGTCTAATCCTTTATATGAATTAGGGATTATTATTGCCGTGTAGCGACTTAAATTAATTCTGCTAAAATAATCAGTATCTAGTTTCGTTAATTTAATGTCATAACGCTGATCAAATAGATGCCAAATTTCGCCTGCATCATAAGATGTAATTCCGTTACCTACGATAATTGCGATCTCTTGTTTTTTTAAACTTTCAAAACTGCTGCTGCCTAAATCAATACCAACGGTATGACCTGTTCCTATGGAAGCAATGTTTATAAAGCTCTCTTGAGCTACTTCTGTTAAAAAAGCATGTAATTCTTTAGGGTCTAACTCTTGATTTTGTACCGGTATTAGAATAGCGCCATAATCATACTTTTTACCTTCTACGGAAAAAGGAGTCTTTCCTACTTTAGCACGAATACCCTTGTTTAAAATTTTATTTAAAGCTTTAGGGGTATAATATTCATTCCATTCAAAGGCATATGCATAATTAGAAAGGTTGCCAATTGTACCCGTTAAATTTTTTAAAGTAGTTATTTCTTCGCCTAAATAAGTAGAAGAGTTTACTTCTGTATAATCTAAGTTAAAAGCAAGTGGAAATGTCCAAGCAGAAATATCATAAAAAATACTATCTGTAAATGTAGTTCGCTTTTCAAACATAGCTTTTATTAAACGGCTATTTCTTTGATTCATGGGAACAACATAACTATTTTCCTTTTTGAATGTTTTACCGTCTATAACAGCATCAGTATTTAATTGATGAAATTTAATTTTCTGGCGCTGTAATATTTCTGCTAAATGCCAAGATTTTGCAGCATCTTTGCTGTCCCCAAAAATAATAGTTTTGGTTTTGTTTTTTGAACTTTCAATAAGTGCGTCTTTAAAAAATTGCTGTTGGTACTGCAGTAATTTAATCCGCATATGCTGAGCAGCTTCAATGGTAGATAGTGCGGTGGCAAATTGGTTGCGAATAGTAAAGGGGAAGGTAAGAATGCCATTAACACTTTCTTGAATGTGTCCGCGAGAACTAGCTTGTTCAAATAAAATACCAATACCTCCATTTACATCCGGAAAAGTAGATCCTTTACCGTAATAATAATCGTCATAATCTTCTTCTGAATAATATAAAGATCCAATATTATCTAATGCTTTAGCGTGAAAGGTTCCAATTTCTGCAGTTAGCTCTTGATTTATTTTTGGGGTTAATGGGTGTACTCTATTAGGTTCTCCTGGTTGAAAAAAGAATGTGGAGTTGGTACCCATTTCATGATGATCTGTTAAGATATTAGGCATCCATTTATGAAAACTTGCTATTCTTGCTCTACTTTCGGGTAGTTGTACGGGCAACCAATCACGATTCATATCAAACCAATAATGATTGGTTCTTCCTCCGGGCCAAACTTCATGATATTCACGATCATTACCGTCAGGATTTAAATTAGCGTTTTTATTGGTGTTGGCCCAATAAGCAAAACGCTGTAAGCCATCTGGGTTAAAAGAAGGGTCTAATAGTATAACGGTATGTTTTAATAGTTGTTCAATTTCTTCTCCTTCGGCAGCAGCTAAATAGTAGGCGTAGACTAAAGCAGCATTAGAACCACTAGGTTCATTACCGTGAATAGAAAAACCTTGATATACAACTACAGGTAAGTCATTTGTACTTTTGGCACTACCATCCTGGGTGCTTATTTCTAAATGTTCTTTTTGGATTTGATCAATTTTTTTATGATTGTCAGGAGAAGTAATCGTGAGTAAAAGTAATGGTCTGCCTTCAAATGTTTCTCCGCGATTCTCAATGTTTACCCGGTCACTAGAGGCTGCTAAGGCTTGCATATAATAGACTAGTTTGTCATGGGTAATATGCCATTCTCCTACTTCATGACCAATTATAGATTGAGGAGTAGGAACATTTTCATTATAAGTGATATTTGCAGGTAAATAATAATCAAGAGTTACTTTTTCTTGAGACTTAAGTGCAGCAGTTGCAAGAATAAGAGTGAGTAAGAGAATTTTTTTCATAGAGTAGTTTTGTTAGCCTCTATAAAAATAAAAAACGACTCTTTAATAAGAGCCGTTTTTATCATAATTCATTACAATTATTTTTATATGTCATCAAAGCTAACATCTGTGAAGCTTTCGGTAGCAGCTTTTGGTGCATCATTTTCAATCATTATTTCGTCTTCTCTTTTGAAATCTTTTTGATGACGCTCAGAGATAACTTCTGAACCTTTCTCTTCAATGATGTAATTCATCATTTCGTCTAAATTTTCTTTAAACGCAGAAAAGTCCTCTTTATAAAGGTAAATTTTGTGCTTTTTGTAGTGAAATGACCCATCGTCATGAGTAAATTTTTTACTCTCAGTAACAGTAAGATAATAATCACCTGCTTTTGTGCTTCTTACATCAAAAAAATAAGTTCTTCGTCCTGCTCTTAAGACCTTGGAGTATATTTCCTCCTGATCTATCATTTCTTTTTCCCCCATTGCTAAAAAAATCTATAGTTAATTAATAGTGTGCCTTCAAAAATGGAAAAAAAATGCTAATCTAACAACTTTTTTTAGCTTTCTTTATCAATCAATTGTGTGTGATAAAGATCCTTGTAATACCCATCTGTCTCAATAAGAGAGGTATGTGTTCCTTCTTGTAATATTTTTCCTTCTTTTAAAATAATTATTTTATCGGCGTTTTTTGCTGAGGATACTCTATGGCTTACCAATAAAGTAGTTTTGCTTTTAGATGCGTTCTTCAGGTTTTTAAGTATTACTTCTTCTGTCTCTGTGTCAACGGCAGATAAACAATCATCAAATAAGTAAATTTGAGGGTCTTTTAACAAAGCTCTAGCAATAGAAACACGTTGTTTTTGTCCGCCACTTAAAGTAATACCTCTTTCACCTAAAATAGTATCATATTTTTTAGTAAAATCCATGATATTTTTATGAACAACGGCCTTTTTTGCTACCTTAATAATTTCTTCATCGGTAGCATTTTCTTTTCCAAATTTAATATTATTTTTTATAGAATCAGAAAAAAGGAAAGCATCTTGTGGTACAGCGCCAACTTCTTGACGAATAGAATTTAAATTTAAATTTTTAATAGGCGTATTATCTAATAGAATTTCACCAGAACTCACATCATATAGACGAGCAACTAGATCTAAGATTGTAGATTTCCCAGAGCCGGTTTTTCCGATAATAGCAACCGTTTGGCCTTTCTCTATGGTAAATGATATGTTCTTTAACGCAGTAATATTTGTGTCCTCGTAGGTAAATGTTACATTTTTAAATTCAATTTTTCCTTGTAATGGTGTTAGTTCTAAAACTTCATTTTTAATAGTAGGGGTAATGTGTAGAAACTCATTGATACGTTTCTGTGATGCTTCTGCACGTTGCACAATAGAAGTAAGCCACCCAATTATTGCAACTGGCCATGTAAGCATGTTTACGTAAATTACAAATTCTGCAATAACTCCAACAGATTCTATTTCACCATTAATATATTGTTGACCCCCAATATAAATAACAAAAATGGTGCTTATGCCTATTAAAAGAACCATTAACGGAAAAAACCAAGCATTTACTTTAGCAAGATTCATGCTTTTGTTTTTACCTTCTATGGCAAGCTCCGTAAGTTCTTTATTAATATTATTTTCTAAACCATATGCTTTAATTACAGAAATTCCAGAAAAGGATTCTTGAGTAAACGTAGAAAGTTTAGAAAGGTATTGCTGTACAATGGTGCTCCGCTTATGAATGACTTTGCTAATGTTAAAAATTAATACCGACAATATAGGGAGTGGTATTAAGGTGTATAAAGCTAATTTAGGAGCCGTCATAAACATTATGGGTATAATACAAGCAAAAAGTGTTATTGTATTGATACCATACATAAGTGCAGGACCAGCATAATTTCTTACCTCACTTACATCCTCACTAATCCGATTCATTAAATCACCTGTTCTATTTTTTTTGTAGAAATTAAGGTTTAGTAACTGATAATGATCAAAAACCTCGTTTTTTAAATCATACTCAATGTAACGAGATACTTTTATAATGGTTTGTCGCATTAAAAAAGTAAACAAAGCAGCAAGTAGTGCGGTCCCTAAAATAATAAGAATGTTTTCTAACAGTAATTCTTTTGCCTCAGATCTATCTATGCTATTATTGCCGTATTTTTCTACAACTTCAATAGATTTTTTTACATAAGAGGGGGTTACTAAAGAGAATACTCTAGCTATTATAGTAATAATAAGCCCTAAAAGTAGCTGTGTACCATACTTTTTTAAATATTTATTGATGTATTTTAATTCCTTCATGAAGCCTTAGTTGCTGTAAACTGTTGATTTTTATAATCTGATAGGCAAAGATATGGGATTAAAGTAAAATGAAATGTTATAAAACTGATAAGATATAAGCAAACCATAACCTAGTATTAAAAATATAGTTCTATTTTTGCCGCTCGAAGTTTAACCCATTTAAGTTCTTTAAAAAATGCTTACAAGAAGGCATGTACGAGTAAAAGTAATGCAATGTATTTATGCATTAACACGTTCCAATGATGATTCTTTAGAAAAACAACAAAAGTTTTTGAAATTCAGTATTGAAAATACATATTCTTTGTATTTATTGATGATGAGTTTGATGAAAGAAATCCATCATTTGGCTAAAAATCAAGTAGAACTTTCTGCAAAATCTTATTTATCTAATTCTTCAAGTTCATTTGATGATAAGAAGAAGTTTGTAAATAACCGATTTTTAAAAATGATTTCTGAGAATAAGGTTCTTGATGAAGAACTTGAGATTAGAAAACTGCAAAATTGGTATTTAAATGATGAATATGTAAAGTTGCTTTATAAGGAGATTATCGCAAGTGATTATTACACAAAGTACATGTACGCTGAGTCATCTTCCTTTGAGGAAGACAAGCAACTTGTGGTAGATTTATTTAAGAATATCATTGCTCCAAACGAAAAAATTTACGATTATTTTGAGGATGACAAACTTACTTGGGTAGATGATATTCCTTTGGTAAATACATTTATTCTAAAGCTTTTGAAGAAGACAAGAGCAGATGCCGTAGATTCATACTTCTTACCTCCTTTAGTTAAAGATCAAGAAGATGTAGAGTTTTCAAAAAGATTACTTTCTAAAACGCTACTTCAAAATGAGAAATTGGTCAAAGAAATAGAAGGTAAAACGCCTAATTGGGATAAGGATAGAATTGCAGATATAGATGCAATTTTATTAAAAATGGCCATTGCAGAATTATTAAATTTTCCATCGATACCAGAACGAGTTACCATAAATGAATATTTAGAATTGGCCAAAGAGTACAGTACTCCTAAGAGCAGTACATTCATAAATGGTATTTTAGATAAATTAGTTAAGGAATATCAACAAGAAGGAAAACTGAACAAAATAGGCAGAGGTTTATTATAATATTGTTTATTTTTGATTAAAATTTTAAATATTTAAACGGTTATGAGAAAAATAGTTATCACGTTAAATCTATTGTTGGTAGTTGTTTTAATGTCCTGTAAGGATGATGCAACAAGTAAAATCAACAGTTCAAACCTTGAAGCAGCAGGGGAAAGAGATGCAGCAGCAAAAATGCTACCTGTTATGGCTTTTGAAAAGGTTGAACATGATTTTGGATCAATAATTCAAAATACTCCACAGGAAACTGTTTTTAAGTTTACAAATACGGGTGATGCTCCACTAATTATTACAGATGCAAAAAGCACCTGTGGTTGTACAGTTCCAAAGTTTCCAAAAGGTGCAATTGCTCCAGGAGAATCTGGTGAGTTGGTAGTAAATTATAATGGTTCAGGAAACAATTTGGTACAGAAAGTAGTTACCGTATCAGCAAATACAGAAAAAGGATCAGAACAATTAAGAATAAAAGCATTTGTAAACCCTAAAGGTGGCGCTCCAGTAGGGCCATTAAAACAGTCATAATTACATGTTAGAAAAATATCCATTTATACCCCTGATTGCAATTTTCGTAGTATTTTATTTCTTTATGATTGCACCTCAGAGAAAAAAGCAAAAACAAGAAAAGAAATTTTCTGCTGAATTAAAAAGAGGTGATAAAGTTGTTACTAAAAGCGGAATGCACGGTAAGATTGTTGAATTAAACGACAAAGATAATTCTTGTGTAATAGAAACTTTAGCGGGGAAAATAAAGTTTGAGCGTTCTGCTCTTTCTTTAGAGATGAGCTCAAAGCTTAATGCTCCAGCAGTAATTGAGAAAAAATAATTGTATTTTTTATACGTTTAAAAAAAGCACCTTTTTAGGTGCTTTTTTCATTTTACAAGTTTTAATTTTTACGCACTATCGGTTTGATTTTGTAGCGGTAAGTTCACAGATTTTTACAATTACTTTTATAGCACTTTCTATGCTTTCTAAAGGTACATATTCATACTTTCCATGGAAATTATGTCCTCCAGCAAAAATATTAGGACATGGTAACCCCATAAAACTTAATTGAGATCCGTCTGTGCCTCCTCTGATTGGTTTTATAAGTGGAGTAATGCCTAAGGATTCCATTGCTTCTTTTGCAGTAGTTACAATATGATAAACAGGAGCTACCTTTTCTTTCATATTAAAGTACTGGTCTTTTACCTCAATATGTATACAGTTGCCATGAATTTTGTTTAGTTGCTCTTTTATAGTAGCTATACGTACTTTGCGTTTTTCAAATAGACTCTTGTCGTGATCTCTTATGATGAGCTCAATCGTTGCGTTTTCTATTTCGCCAGAAATATGATGAACATGAAAAAAGCCTTCGCTACCCGTTGTTTTTTGAGGAACTTCGTTTTCGGGTAACAAAGTCATAAACTCATTGGCTATACTTATCGCATTGATCATTTTTCCTTTGGCATAACCAGGGTGGACACTTTTTCCTGAAATTACAATTTTAGCAGAAGCAGCATTGAAATTTTCGTATTCTAATTCTCCAACCTGACTTCCATCCATAGTATACGCCCAATCTGCACCAAATTTTTCCACATCAAATTTATGTGCTCCACGACCAATTTCCTCATCAGGAGTAAAACCTATTTTTATAGTGCCATGTTTTATTTCAGGATGATGTATTAAATATTCCATCGCCGAAACTATTTCTGTAATTCCTGCTTTATCGTCGGCACCAAGAAGAGTCGTACCATCTGTAGTTATAATAGTTTGTCCTTTGTATTGAAGTAAATCATCAAAATAATCTGGAGAAAGAATAATATTTTTTTCCTTATTTAATACAATGTCTTTTCCATCGTAATTTTCAATAATTTGTGGATTTACGTTCGTTCCTGAAAAATCTGGCGAAGTATCAAAATGCGCTATAAAACCTATTACAGGAATGCTGGCGTCAGTGCTATTGCTTGGAAGGGTTGCCATGATGTAAGCATTTTCATCGATGGTAACATCGCTTAGTCCAATTAATTTTAATTCTTCGGCTAATTTATTGGCTAAATTCCATTGCTTCTCGGTACTCGGTGTTGTTGATGAGTTTGGGTCGCTTTGAGTGTCAATAGTTACGTAACTCAAAAATCTATTAAGAATAGGGTTCATTTATTATAATTTTTTATAAAAATACGAATTAGGTAATTTATTGAATAACTATTAAATTTTTTTTTAACATTTATTTAATAAGTTGAGGATTACATAATTTTATGCTAACTTCATACAAGAATAACTCAAATACTATCTTATGAAAAAAATGTACTTATTATTTATTGTTTTACTCAGTGCCGTAAGTTTTTCTAACGCCCAAATTACGGGAACAGTTTTAGATGATGAAGGAGTTCCTTTACCAGGAGCTTCAATAGTAAAAAAAGGAACTACAACAGGAGCCACTACAGATTTTGATGGAAATTTTAGTATCGAAGCAGCTGTAGGTGATATGTTAATAGTCTCTTATATAGGTTTTGAAACAAAAAATGTTACAGTTGCAAATTCTAATATGACAATTAGATTAGCATCGGGTCTAGCCTTAGAAGAAGTGGTTATTGTAGGTTCTCGTAACCCAAATAGAACAGCTACAGAAAGTACGGTCCCTGTTGATGTTATTAATATGAAGGAATTAAATAATATTGCGCCTCAGGTAAATTTAAATCAAATATTAAATTATGTAGCGCCATCGTTTACTTCAAATACACAAACTATTTCAGATGGTACAGACCATGTTGATCCAGCCTCTTTGAGAGGTTTAGGTCCTGATCAAGTTTTGGTATTAATTAATGGTAAAAGGAGACATACTTCTTCATTAATTAATGTTAACGGAACATTTGGTAGGGGTAGTGTAGGAACAGATTTAAATGCTATTCCTGCTGCAGCAATACAACGTATTGAAGTTTTAAGAGATGGTGCTGCAGCACAATATGGTTCAGATGCTATTGCGGGTGTTATCAACATTATTTTGAATAAAAGTGTAAACGAGTTAACGGCTACAGTAACAACAGGAGCAAATTTCTCTAAAAATGCAAATGATCAAACTGGTGGAGTAGACGGGCAGACAACAAATGTGGCTGCAAGTTATGGACTTCCCATTGGAGAAAATGGAGGATTTATAAATTTTTCAGGAGATTTTGACGTTCGTGAAGCCTATGGTAGAATGAATGAATGGGAGGGTTCTATTTTTAATTTGTATAATACAGTAGAACGAGTTGCAGGTGCAGACGGTTATGATATTTCAAGTTTACTTGATAATGATGTTGCTGATGTAATTCAGTATACAGATCAGGCGGGAATTAATAGAAATGGAGCAGCTACTAAAGATGAATTAAGAACGCTTTTATCAGCAGACAATACAACTGCAGAATTAGCAGCGAGAGGAAAGGAAAGAAGTGATTATAATATGCGTGTAGGACAATCAGCTTTAAGAGGTGGTCGTTTATTTGCTAATTTCTCGTTACCATTAGATACTAACGGAACGGAGCTTTATTCTTTTGCTGGTCTCAGCTCAAGAACCGGTAATTCTGCAGGTTTTTATAGACTGCCAAATCAAAGTAGAACCTTTACTCCTGCGTATATTGATGGATTTTTACCAGAAATTAATTCAACAATCAAAGATCAATCTTTGTCTGTAGGAATAAAAGGTATGATTGGTGATTGGAGTGTGGATTTTAGTAATACTTATGGAAAAAACTCTTTTTTGTATACTATAGGAAATACATTTAATGCTTCTTTAGAAAATGCTTCACCAACGTTTTTTGATGCTGGTGGATTCTCATTTTCACAGAATACCTCTAATTTAGATGTTAGTCAGTTTTTTGAAGACGTTATGTCTGGCTTAAACATAGCATTTGGCGCAGAATATAGAGTTGAAAATTATGATATTGTTGCGGGTGAGCCGGCTTCCTATGGTCTATATGATGGTACGGGAAATATAAATAATCCTTATGATGATATTCTTAGGGATGATGCCGGTAGTCCAGTTTTAGATGGAGACAATAAAACAATCCCAAATTCAAATTCTGCATTATTAGTGCCTTCAGACTTCTTTGGCAATTCAAGACCCGGAGGCTCTCAGGTATTTCCAGGTTTTGGCCCTAAGAATGAATTATCTAGAGGGAGAAATAGTGTTGCAGGATATCTTGATTTAGAAGCAGATGTTACTGAGAAATTTTTATTAAGTTTTGCAACTCGTTTTGAAAACTATAGTGATTTTGGTTCCACGATAAATTTTAAATTAGCTTCAAGGGTTAAAGCTTCAGAGAATCTAAATATTAGAGGAGCCTTAAATACGGGTTTTAGAGCACCATCTTTGCATCAAATTAATTTTAATTCTACTTCAACCATATTTGATCAGAATGGTGATCCGCAAGAAGTAGGAACTTTTGCTAATGATAGTAGAGCAGCAAAACTGTTAGGTATTCCTAAATTAAAAGAGGAAACATCTAGTAGTGCTAGTTTTGGGCTTACCGCTAAAATTCCAAATGCTAATCTAACAGTTACAGTAGATGGGTATTTTGTAAAAATAAATGATAGGGTGGTGTATACAGGTCAATTTGAGCCTACGCCGGATGCAGATGACGGTTCTGGTAGTGACGTTAAAGTGTATTCAGGTCCTCAACTAGAATTGTTCAATCTTTTGAGTCAAGCTAATGCAACGGCTGCGTCATTCTTTGCAAATGCGATAGATACAGAATCTAAAGGATTAGATATTGTAATTACACATAAAGCAACATTTGGTGATAATTGGAGACTTAAATCTGATTTAGCGGGTACTTTTTCAAAGACTAAAAAAGTAGGAGATATAAATGCTTCTCAAGTTTTACAAGATGCAGGTTTAGTAGATACTTATTTTCCAGAAGATAGTAGAGTTTATCTTGAAGAGGCTGTGCCAAGAACTAAGTTTAATTTATCTAATAGCCTTACTTCAGAAAAGTTAATTTTCTTTTTAAGAAATGTTTATTTCGGAGAAGTCACAGAAGCGACTACGACCATAGCGAACCAACAAGTTTTTGGAGAAAAGTTAGTTACTGATTTATCAGTCGGGTATAAAGCTACAGATGCATTAACATTTACAATAGGGGCAAATAATTTATTTGATATCTATCCAGACAGAGCAGAAGATGCTTTTAATAATAGAAGTGATGGTCGTTTTGATTGGTCTCGAAGAGCACAACAATTTGGAATTGGTGGAAGGTTTTTATTTGCAAGAGTAAGCTTTACTTTAAAATAAGAACAGATCGTTTAAGTATTTAAGCCACCAATAGGTGGCTTTTTATTTTTTAGTACTTTAAATTATACTATTTAGTAAAAAGTGCGTTTTAACTATAGTCCATTGTTTTTTAATTCAATTCAAATCAAACAAATGAAGTTTAAACTTTTATTTTCAGTGATAGTCCTTTTTTTAAGTGTAATCAAAACAAATGCGCAAGCTTGTATTTTAGATATTGGCAGTAAAAATGCGGATACTATAAAGACTATTTTTCAATTAAATGAAGAGCAAACAACGGTTTTAGAGGTGTTGCGGAAAGATCTGAAGGCGGAGTTGGATGATCAGGAATTGGAAGTTAAAAAACTTTTTGAAACCCATCCGCAAAGTACACCAGATGAACTTTTAATTCTTGCTAAGAAGCATAAGGAATTAGAAGATAAAATGTTTGCAATTACAGTGAGTTATGATCAAAAACTGATTTCATTATTTAACGAAAAACAATATGAACGCTATCAATTACTGTGCGAATCTGCAAAAAGAACACCAATTGAGAAACTTATAGAATAAGGTGTATTGTTGTGTTAATAAAATTAGGAGTAACTGGTAAAGTTCCTTGTTGATGTTTGTATTTTTGTGAAAATTTTATCCATTCATGTACAAACTTATTCTACGCCCTATATTTTTCTTGTTTGATCCAGAGAAGATTCATCATTTTTCTTTTTTTATGATTAATCTACTAGGTAAAATGGGCTTTTCAAAACTCATTAGATCAATCTATGTTATAGAGGATAAGAAGCTTGAACGTAACTTATTTGGTCTTACATTTAAAAACCCAGTAGGATTAGGAGCAGGGTTTGATAAAAATGCAAAGCTGTATAATGAGTTATCTGATTTCGGATTCGGATTTATAGAAATAGGTACGCTCACACCAAAACCACAAGAAGGCAACCCTAAAAAACGACTTTTTAGATTAAAGGCAGATCAAGCGATTATTAATCGAATGGGATTTAATAATTTAGGGGTTTTAGAAGCTGTAGCGGAGCTAAAAAAAGAACATAGAGTTATTGTTGGTGGAAATATTGGTAAAAATAAAATTACACCTAACGATAAAGCAACTTCAGATTATCTTATTTGTTTTGATGCTCTTTTTGATCATGTCGATTATTTTGTCGTAAATGTAAGTTCGCCAAATACTCCAGGCTTAAGAGAGTTACAGGATAAGGAACCTTTGACTAAATTATTGAACCAACTAAAATTAGAAAACACTAAAATAGCCAACGCCAAAGCAGTTAAAGAAAAACCAATCTTACTTAAGATTGCTCCAGACTTGACGGATAGTCAGCTATTAGATATTATTGAAATTGTTGCTGTTACAAAGATAGACGGCATTATAGCGACTAATACGACAATTAACCGACAGGGTTTAAAGTCTCATCAGTTGCTTTTAGAAGAAGCTGGTGGTTTAAGCGGAAAACCTTTAGCGCAGCGAAGTACGGAAGTTATTAGGTTTTTATCTGAGAAAAGTAATAAAGCATTCCCTATTATTGGGGTAGGCGGAATTACTTCTCCAGAAGAAGCGCTAGAGAAATTAGATGCTGGCGCAGATTTAATTCAATTATGGACAGGCTTTATCTACGAAGGCCCTGCTTTAGTGAAGAGAATTAACAAGGCTATCTTAAAAAGAAGTTAGTTGGTCCAGTAATCTAATACAAGTACATCTTCTAAATGTGGTGTTAATAATTCTCCAAAAGCTTTGTGGTCTGGGTGTGGTAAATATTTAGCGCGGTCTTCTTCATTTTTAAATGTTATAAAAAAGCAATGCGTAAAGCCTTTGTTTAAATTTTCAGGACTATTGTTTAATCCCCATTCATAACTGGAAATTTCTTTAATCTTGGAGGGTAGCTTATGAAAAGCTGATTCTATTTCTTTTATTTTTTCAGCAGTAGTACCCTTTTTAAACTGAAATAAAACAACATGTCTTAATAATTTGTTGTCGTTAATACTTATAGTTTCTGTCATTTTTTCCGTTGTTATTGTTTCGTCTTGCGCATGAATTGATGTGATGGTGAGCAAGATTAAAACTAAAGCAATATTCTTCATAAGAAATCTTTTAGGTAAGATAGGGTAATACGGCCTAAATATTTTACCTTTTAAGAGTATATTTAGCTTTATTATAAATTTTCGGTTTGAATTACGATCTCCTTTATACCTTTATTATAGCCACAGCGGCACTTGCAATAACACCAGGTCCAGATATCATTTATGTATTAATGCAAAGTGTGATAAATGGTAGAAAAGACGGCATAGCTACGGCTTTTGGGTTGGTTAGTGGCTGTTTAATTCATACTACTTTATTGGCTTTTGGTGTTTCTGCATTAATAAAAGAAAATATTTTAATTTTAACCTGTATTAAAGTATTTGGAGCTTTATATCTATTTTATTTGGCCTATAAAGTGTTTAAAAGTTCTGGACAGATTGATTTAAAATCAGATGCCATTCCCAAAAAGAACATCGTATCTCTTTTTAGACAAGGGTTTATAATGAATGTCTTGAATCCTAAGGTGACTATTTTTTTCTTAGCATTTTTTCCTGGTTTTCTTTTTAGCGATGATATTAGTGTTCAATTTCAGTTCTATATTTTGGGATTTATTTTTATACTAATTTCATTTATAGTTTTTGTTATTATTGCCATTTTATCAGGTATGGTGTCTAAATATATAAAATCTAATAAAAAAGTGGGCTTTATTTTAAAGTGGATGCAAATTGTTGTTTTTATTGGGATTGGCGTCTACCTCTTATTTTTAAATAAATAGTGGTAATTTTGAAATAGATTACAATTGGCTTTATGACTAACAATGTAAAAATAGTAGAGTGTCCTCGTGATGCAATGCAAGGAATAAAGACTTTTATTCCTACAGAAGAAAAGGTGAAGTATATTCAATCTTTGTTGGGCTGTGGTTTTGATACTATTGATGTGGGTAGTTTTGTGTCTCCTAAAGCTATTCCACAAATGATAGATACTTCAGAAGTACTTTCATTGCTAGATTTATCTAAAACACAAAGTAAGTTATTATCCATTGTAGCTAATGTTAGGGGTGCGGAGGAGGCTTCAAAAGAAGAGAAAATAGATTTCTTAGGTTATCCTTTTTCTATTTCAGAAAATTTTCAAATGCGGAATACCCATAAGACAATCGCAGAATCTGTTGAAATATTAAAAGAAATCCTTGAGGTGGCTAATAAATCAAACAAAGAGGTAGTTACCTATATTTC
Organism: Cellulophaga algicola DSM 14237; assembly: GCF_000186265.1. Classification (NCBI taxonomy): domain Bacteria; kingdom Pseudomonadati; phylum Bacteroidota; class Flavobacteriia; order Flavobacteriales; family Flavobacteriaceae; genus Paracellulophaga; species Paracellulophaga algicola. The sequence continues at coordinate 403,057 of NC_014934.1, read as the reverse complement.
TATGGGTTTTGGTAACCCGTACGGCGATCCATGGAATGTGGAGATTGTAGGGGAGTGGACGGAGAAATTATCAGCAATGGGCGTAAAAATTTTATCACTTTCCGATACTGTAGGTTCCTCTACTCCGGAACAGATCACCTATCTGTTCTCTAATTTAATTCCAAAATATCCACATATTGAATTTGGTGCTCATCTTCATACTACGCCAACAAAATGGCATGAAAAAATTAATGCAGCCTACACATCTGGGTGTCGCAGATTTGATGGAGCCATACAAGGTTTTGGAGGTTGCCCTATGGCAAAGGATGAACTCACAGGCAATATGCCTACAGAAAAAATGCTTTCCTATTTTACATCAGAAAAAGTAGCTACTAATGTTAATTGGATGGTTTTTGAAGCAGCTTATAATAAAGCAACAGAACTGTTTAAAGCGTACCATTAGAAAATTTAAAATTAATTTTTAATATTTATTTAGATTTAATATAAATAAAATTTGGTAGTCTCAATTTTGATATTAAATTTGCACTCGAAAGATTATTTATATTAAATCTTAATAAGTATTACTATGAAAAAATTGCTTTTATTACCACTTTGTGCTACTCTTTTATTCACTTCTTGCAATAATGATGATGATAATGTTTCTGGAGATAATACACCAGATATTTCAACCCCTGCTTTATATACCTTCGAAAGAGATGGTGTTTCTACGGTGAGTTTTGACGGACAAACGACAAGAATTTTAATGGCGGGAGAAACATCTGATGCCTTTAAAGCTTTTGAGACCGCAACAGAAGCTTCTATAAAAGCTATGTTTGCGCATGTAGAAGGTGCTACTGATTTTTCAGAAGATGATTTAAATAGTTCAGATAAAAGTATAGAGAGTAAAGTGGCTGCTTCTGCAGACTTCTTTGCTGCAAATACGACCGAAGCGGCTGTTATTAAAGGAGAGTTTGCAGAATATATAGAAGGGCAGATCAATGAAGTATTTCCTAATGAAAATGTACTTGCTTCTGCGGGTGTTGCAGGTCAAGTAGCGGATGGTACGTCTACAAGATATGTTAATGCTCTAGGATTGGAATACAATCAAATGTTTGCAAAATCAGTATTAGGCGCATTAATGGTAGATCAAATCTTAAATAACTATTTAAGTACTGCTGTTTTAGATGCAGAAAGTAATAGAGCTAACAATGATAGTGATATCGTAGAAGAGGGAAAATCATATACTTCAATGGAGCATAAGTGGGATGAAGCGTATGGCTACATTTATGGTACTTCTGAAAACCCTGCAAATCCTAACTTAACAATTGGTGAAGATGATAAGTTTTTAAATGAATATACAGGTCGTGTAAATGATGACACAGATTTTGCTACCATTGCAGCAGATATTTTTGAAGCTTTTAAATTAGGTAGAGCTGCTATTGTTGCTAAAGATTACGAAGTACGTGATGAGCAAGCAGAAATAATTCGTGAGAATATTTCTAAAGTAATCGCGGTTAGAGGAATTTACTACCTACAACAAGCAAAAACTAAAATTGCAAATGGTGAAGTTACTGGATCTTTCCATGCATTATCTGAAGCTTACGGATTTATATATAGCCTTAGATTTACAAGAGTGCCAGGAACAAATGACGCTTACTTTAGTAAGGAAGAAGTAGATGCATTGCTTTCACAACTAACTGGAGATGGTGAGAATGGTCTTTGGGATTTGGAAGTAGCTACTATAGAAAGTATTTCAGAAGCTATAGCTGCAGAATTCGATTTTACTGTTGCACAGGCTGCAAGTATTGAATAAGTTTTATTAGAAAAACACATAAATTACCAAGCCTTATTTAAAACAATAAGGCTTGGTTGTTGAAAAAAGTTAGTATGAAAAGAACAAAAGTTTGGGGATTTATTATCCTTTTGAGTTTAATTGTTTTCGCTTGCTCCACTAGTGATAATGGAGGAAGTAGTTCGGAAGAGAATAATGATAATTTCAACCGTAGTGCAATGCTTATAAATTGGGCAGACAATATTATTATTCCGGCATATACTGCTTTTAATGCAGATGTTGCTGTAATGGTACAGGCTTCTTCTGTATTTACAGAAACTCCTACAGAAGAAAATCTTCAGAATTTACGTAGCGCATGGAAAGATGCTTACGTATCTTTTCAAACTGTATCTATGTTTGAGATAGGGAAAGCAGAAGAGTTAAACTTTAGAAACCGTTTAAATGTGTATCCAACGGATGTAACAAGCATTGAACAAAATATAGGCAATAACACGTATAATTTTTCATTGCCTTCCAATATTGCCATTCAAGGTTTTCCTGCAATAGATTATTTGATTAACGGCTTAGCTAGTACTGATGCAGAAATAGTGGCTTTTTATAATTCAGAATCTACTGCTACAGGATATAACGGCTATTTAAATGAATTGACTAATACTGTTTTAGAATTGTCAAATACCGTTTTAAATGATTGGGAAGGCAGTTATAGAAGTGCTTTTGTGACGGGGACAAGTTCATCGGCAACAGGTTCTGTAGATAAGTTGGTCAATGATTTTCTTTTCTATTATGAAAAATCGTTGAGAGCAGGTAAGATTGGAATTCCAGCAGGGGTTTTCTCTGTAGATCCATTGCCAGAAAAAGTTGAAGCACTATATAGTAAAGAAATTGGGAAAGAATTGTTGTTAGCTGCAATTACAGCATCTCAGAACTTTTTTAACGGAAAAAGCTTTACATCAGCTTCAGAAGGGGAAAGCTTAAAATCATATTTAGATTTTTTAAATACCATTAAGAATGGAGATGATTTAAGTAGCCTTATCAATAATCAGTTTGAGAGTTCTAAGACGAAAGCGGCGGAGTTAGGGAATGACTTAGCACTTCAAGTGACTACCGATAATTCTAAAATGACAGAGACTTATGATGAATTACAACGTAATGTAATTTTACTTAAAGTTGATATGCTGCAAGCCTTAAGTATAAATGTCGATTTTGTTGATGCCGACGGAGATTAATGAAATCGTTTTTAAATACATATTTAGATAAAAATATTAAGACCGCTAATTTAGCGGTCTTTCGTATTTTTTTTGGATTAATGATGTTTTATAGTGCTATAAGGTTTATTAGTTATGGTTGGGTGGAAAAGCTGTATATACAACCTAAATTTTTCTTTTCTTATTATGGTTTTGAATGGATTAAGCCTTTAGGTAATTATACCTACCTACTATTTATAGTGTGCCTCATAACTTCAGTTCTAATAACTATTGGTTATAAATATAAACCAAGCATAATCATTTTCTTTTTATGCTTTACCTATATTGAATTGATGGATAAGACCACCTATCTTAACCATTATTATTTTGTGAGTTGCCTTAGCTTTCTATTGTTATTTTTACCAGCCAATAGAAGATTTTCTTTAGATGCGTATCTAGATAACTCATTAAACCAAGAATATATTCCAAAATGGAATGTAGATTGTATTAAGGTAATGCTATTCATCGTATATTTTTATGCGGGTTTGGCTAAATTAAATAGTGATTGGTTGGTAGAGGCTATGCCGCTTAAAATATGGTTGCCTTCTAATTATGATCTTCCAGTCTTAGGGAGTTGGTTGCAAAAAGAATGGGTGCATTACGCCTTTAGTTGGGGAGGAGCGCTTTATGATTTGATGATTCCTTTTTTACTACTATACAAACCTACCCGTTGGTTTGGTTTCTTTATGGTCGTAGTTTTTCATGTGCTCACAAGAATTTTGTTTCCGATAGGTGTATTTCCTTTCGTGATGATCGTAAGTGCTTTAATTTTCTTTGATAGTGATTTTCATGAGAAATTAATCAATAAAGCCTCAGAATTATTGAAATTAAAACCCTTAAAGAACGCAGCAGTCGTACGGAAGTCTCCTCGTAAAATTCCACTACTAATAATAGGCCTATTTCTATTATTACAATTACTTTTGCCATGGCGTTATTTGCTTTATGAAAAGGAGCTTTTCTGGACAGAGGAAGGGTATCGGTTTTCATGGCGTGTTATGTTAATGGAAAAAGCAGGTTATGCACAATTTAAAGTGGTTGATAGCGCTACTGGAAAATCATTTTTAATAGATAATAATGATTTTTTAAGCTCGTTTCAGGAAAAGCAAATGAGTACACAGCCTGATTTTATATTGCAATATGCGCATTATTTGGCAGATCATTTTTCAGAGAATGGTTCAAAGAATATAGAAGTGTATGTAGAAAGTTATGTGGCTATAAACGGAAGATTGAGTCAGCCGTATATAGACCCAAAAGTTGATTTAGCAAAGGAAAAAGATTCTTTTGCGCCAAAAAAATGGATACTTAATTTTAATGATGATATTAAAGGACTTTAAAACAATTGTAGGGGTAATTTTTTTACTATTTACCGCTGCAGCGCAGGCACAATTTACCATTTCAGGAACAATCACTAGCGCAGAAACTAATGCACCTGTGGTAGATGCAGAAGTATACATCTATGAGTTGTCAAAGAAGGTTGTTAGCGCATCAGATGGGACTTTCCAATTCAGTGATGTGAAGCCAGGAAATTATAAAATTGTTGTTTTTTCATTTGAATATAGCATATCTGAACAAACTATTGAAGTTGTAGGTAATACTTCTTTAGCTATCGCCTTAGAAACGCTTGGAGAACAATTATCGGAAGTTGTTTTGGTGGCTAGAAAAGAAAAGATTTTCGCCTTAAATAAATTAAAAGCAGTAGAAGGTACTGCAATTTATGAAGGTAAAAAAAGTGAGGTTGTATTGGTAGAAAATTTAACAGCAAATCTTGCTAGTGGTACTGCTAGGCAATTATACGCGCAGGTAGTTGGTTTAAATATATACGATAATAGTGATGCTGGTTTGCAGCTTAATATAGGAGGTAGAGGTTTGGACCCAAACCGCACATCTAACTTTAATACAAGGCAAAATGGATATGATATTTCTGCTGATGTTTTGGGATATCCAGAAAGTTATTATACGCCACCGGCAGAAGCTGTAGCTCAAATAGAAGTGGTTAGAGGGGCAGCATCTTTACAATACGGAACTCAATTTGGGGGGCTTATTAATTTTAAAATGAAGCAGCCTAACCCTGATAAAGAAATTGAGTGGATTTCTAGACAAACTTTGGGGTCTAATAATTTAATTACCAGCTTTAATAGTCTTGGAGGAACGGTTGGTAAAACACAGTATTATGCTTTTTATAATTTTAAAACAGGAGATGGCTTTCGGCCAAATTCAGAATTTGATTCCTATAACGGTTATTTGCATGTAAATCATAATTTTTCAGATAAAACCAAACTGACCTTTGAGTTTAGTTATTTAAATTATTTGGCGCATCAGCCTGGTGGTTTAACAGATCAACAATTTGAAGATGATCCAACTTTTAGTAATAGAACAAGAAATTGGTTTAATGTAGACTGGAAATTATATTCCGTGAGGTTAGATCATTCCTTTTCAAATAAAACAGATTTTAGTCTTAACTTATTTGCCTTAAATGCTTTTAGAAAATCGGTAGGTTTTAGAGAAAATAGAGTTTCTCAGGAAGATGATTTAACGGCGCCAAGAGAGCTTATCGTTGGTAATTTTAATAACTGGGGAGCAGAAGCAAGAGTCTTAACTCGCTACAGTTTACTAGATGGAGACCACGTGTTTTTGGTGGGTTCTAAGTACTATCAGTCTAAAAACTCGGAACGTCAGGGCCCAGGGACTAATGGAGCAGATGCCAATTTTGGTTTTGCAGATGATGAATATCCAGATTACTCCAGACAGAGCGATTTTGAATTTCCAAACTTAAACTTAGCGCTCTTTGCTGAAAACATTTTTAATATTAAAGATAATCTATCCATTACTCCAGGTGCTCGTTTTGAATATATAAAAACAGAAAGTCAGGGAGCATACAAGCAAATAAACTTGGATAATGCGGGTAACCCAATTCTAAATATTGAGGTGCCAGATAATAGAGATTTTTCACGTCAGTTTGTTTTACTAGGGGTAGGGGTAAGTTACAAGCCTTTTAATGCGGTAGAATTGTATGGTAATTTTAGTCAAAATTTTAGATCGGTTACGTTCAATGATATCCGTATTAATAATCCGTCTTTAGTTGTAGATCCTAATATTTCAGATGAAAGTGGGTATACGTTTGATTTGGGAGCAAGAGGAAGGTTAGGAAATGTGCTTTCTTATGATGTAGGGGCTTTTTTATTGCGTTATGACAATCGTATAGGGGTTGTTTTACGGGAAGTTAGTGATATTGAGCAAGAACAGTTTAGAGGAAATATTGGAGATGCGGTAACCTATGGTTTTGAAAGTTTTTTAGATTTCAATCTGTGGGAGGTACTATCAAGTAACAAAAATGGTAAGCTGAATGTATTTGTAAATATGGCATTTACAGGTAGCGAGTATATTTCATCCGGAGCTAACAACGTAGAAGGAAATAAAGTAGAGTTTATTCCTGATTATAATATCAAAACAGGCTTGAATTTTGGATATAAAGATCTGTTGGGAAGTTTGCAGTATACCTATTTAGGAAGTCAATTTACAGATGCCACCAATTCTCCAAGAGATTTTGATAGTCAAAGTGGTATCATTGGTGAGATACCAGCGTATGATATTTTAGATTTTTCGTTGTCTTACGCTTATAAATATTTTAAATTAGAGACAGGCGTAAATAACCTTTTAGATAATAGCTATTTTACACGTAGAGCTACGGGGTATCCAGGGCCTGGTATTTTGCCTTCTCAACCAAGAACATTTTATACTACGTTACAATTTAAATTTTAAGTTTAATCGGTCTTTTTCTAATCTGTTTTATGAAATGATTATATAATTGTAGGTTCGATAATAGAAACCAATTAATATCGTATATTTGCACGCAATTAATCTTTAATTGCCATGCAAGCACATCTTGATAAAATAGTTGGAGAAGGTCTTACTTACGATGACGTACTCTTAGTCCCAGCTTATTCTGAAGTACTTCCAAGAGAAGTAAATATTCAAACAAAATTTACCCGAAACATTACCATCAATGTTCCTATAGTTTCCGCCGCTATGGATACCGTTACGGAGTCTAAAATGGCAATTGCTATGGCTCAGGAAGGTGGTATTGGTGTTTTACACAAGAACATGACTATCGAACAGCAAGCAATGAAAGTTCGTAAAGTGAAAAGGGCAGAAAGCGGTATGATTATCGATCCGGTAACGTTACCTTTAAATTCCTTTGTTCGTGACGCCAAAGCAAACATGAAAGAATTTGGAATAGGAGGAATTCCTATTGTTGATGGCGATGGTAAATTAATTGGTATTGTGACTAATCGTGATTTGCGATTTGAAAAAAATAATGATCGCCCTATTTCTGAGGTGATGACGACTAAAAATTTAGTAACTGTAGCAGAAGGTACTTCACTAGAACAGGCTGAAGATATTTTACAAGAGAATAAAATAGAAAAACTTCCAGTAGTAGATAAAAACTACAAACTAGTTGGATTAATAACGTTTAGAGATATAACAAAGCTTACGCAGAAGCCTATTGCCAATAAAGATCAATATGGTCGTTTACGAGTAGCTGCTGCTTTAGGAGTTACTGCTGATGCAGTTGAAAGAGCAGAAGCATTAGTAAATGCAGGTGTTGATGCTGTGGTAATTGATACTGCGCATGGGCATACCAGAGGAGTCGTTGAAGTTTTAAAGAAAGTAAAAGCAAGGTTTCCAGATTTAGATGTTATTGTTGGGAATATTGCAACAGGAGCAGCTGCCAAGTATTTGGTAGAAGCTGGTGCAGATGCCGTAAAGGTTGGTATAGGCCCAGGATCTATTTGTACCACTCGAATAGTTGCAGGAGTTGGTTTTCCTCAGTTTTCGGCAGTGCTAGAAGTAGCTGCAGCTATTAAAGGGAGTGGAGTGCCTGTAATTGCAGATGGAGGTATTCGCTATACAGGCGATATTCCAAAAGCTATTGCAGCTGGAGCAGATACCGTTATGTTAGGTTCGCTTTTAGCAGGTACTAAAGAATCTCCAGGAGAAACTATTATATACGAAGGAAGAAAATTTAAATCATATCGCGGAATGGGGTCTGTTGAAGCTATGAAACAAGGCTCTAAAGATCGTTATTTCCAAGATGTAGAAGACGATATTAAAAAATTAGTACCAGAAGGTATAGTAGGGCGTGTGCCTTATAAAGGCGATTTGTTTGAAAGTATTCACCAATTTATTGGAGGTTTAAAAGCAGGTATGGGCTATTGTGGAGCAAAAGATATTGCAACACTACAAGACACTGGAAGGTTTGTGAAAATTACCGCTAGTGGTATTAATGAGAGTCACCCACATGATGTGACGATTACCAAAGAATCTCCAAATTATAGTAGATAGTTTTTTACCGTTTAATTCTAAATAAAACTTTAAATAATACGTTAGCACTAGGAATATACTACCCTTTTTAAAGGTATTTTAAAATCAAACGGTATGAATTTTAAAACATCAATACTGGAGCAAAACATTAGGATATCAATTTTGCTTTTTTTAGTGCTAACGTCATGTAAAAAAGAAGATTCTACACAATCTGAAATAAAACAAAGTAGTGAGAAAATAATTTTGTCTTTTTCGTTTTTAGCTGCTGATAACCCAATATTAGCTAAAGATATTCGCGCTACTATTGATAAGGAGAGAAAAACAATAAATGCACTGTTTGAACCGGGCACCCCTTTAGATGTGCTCATTCCTACTATTGTTTATTCAAATAATGCTACTATTTTTCCTGCTTCTAAAGTTGCAAAAGACTTTTCTGATTCTGTTGTGTATACAGTTACGGCTGAAGATGGCACTGAGAATTCGTATACAACAACAAGTACAGTTTTAGAAGCATCATGTATTGGATTAGATCTCAAAGCTTCAGGCCCAATTGTTGTCACTGAGAATAACCAAATAATCAAGGATGTATTTATTACTGCGACTTCTAGTGACGCTATAGCTATAGCAGGTTTTTCTGGCGTTAAAATTTCAAATTGCATCATTACATATACCGGAGCTCATATGGGTATTAAGTTTTCTGAGGCAGATAATTTGACCATAGAGAACTGCTCAATTAAGTATATAAATGCACCTGCACAAGGGCCATTGCCCGATGCAGAAAGAAATTGTATTGATGGGTTTAATTCTAAAGATTTAGTTATAAACCAAGTCAAGGTTGAAGATGGTTCTACAGGAGTTCGAATGAATCAATGTGATAATTCTAAAATTACCTTTTTGGAAGGGCATAACATGCGAGGTCCGTACCCAAGAGGTCAGCTTGTTCAGTATGATAAATGTGACGGCGGTTTGTTAGAACACTTTTCAGTTATTAACGATCGAGAAATAGCTTGGACAGAGGATAATATTAGTATTTATAAAAGCGGTGGACAACAAATTAAAAAAGGACTAATTATAGGAAACAATAGCCCGTATGGTGTTGGTATTTTATTTGAAGATCAAAATGACCCAGAGGCAAGAGGTGGACTCGGTGGTTTGGTAGAGGATGTTGATTTGTTACAAATGGGTAATGGCGCGGTATCATCTGTAGATGGTTCGGGTAATGTGATTTTTAGAAGAGTACGCGTAAAAAATAATATTTGTGGAGATTTAGGACAAAACCGAGGAGTACCCTTATCTGATGCTTTGGTGTTTTCTGGTTTTGGAACAGAACCTGCTTTAGGGGGGAATCAAATTCTAGAAGGTGTAGTTTTTAATATATGTAACCCCGCTAATATTGTTTATCCTGTTGATAAATTTGATATAATCGATTATACTGTAGATTCAGATTTTGTGGAACGCGAGGCAATTATGCTCAATTTTTGTGACGCCAATTAAATGTAAAGAATGCGCACAATACAAACTTCTATAGTTTCATCAAAATGGCTGCAGGCACATTTAAACGATTCTAATTTGATAATTTTAGACGCGAGTGCTGCAAATCCAATGTCAGGCGCTCTTTCGGAAAATATAAGTACTAGAATTGTGGGTGCGCGCTATTTTGATTTGAAAACTAATTTTTCAGAAACGGAAAATCCATATCCAAATAAGATACCAAGCCCTGAGCAATTTCAAGAGGAGTGTCAAAATCTTGGAATTAATCAAAATAGTCTACTGGTGGTTTATGATGCTATGGGAATTTATTGGAGCCCTAGAGTTTGGTGGCTATTTAAGGCTATGGGACATGTAAATATTGCAGTTTTAGACGGAGGCTTACCAGAGTGGATTCATCATAATTTACCTTTAGAAGAAAATAAGAAAGAAACGTATGTAAGAGGGAACTTTACAGCATCTTTCAATAGTGAAATGGTGGTCGATTTTAACTCCGTTTTAGAAAATACGATATCAGAAGTAGCCATACTTATTGATGCACGATCGCAAGGTAGGTTTAATGGAACGGCGGCAGAACCTAGAAAAGATTTAAGGAGCGGGAGTATACCCAATTCAATAAATATACCCTACACCACAGTGCTTGATAATCATAAATTTAAAGATAAAACGGAATTGCTACAACTGTTTGAAAATGTAAAAAATGACGTTCGACCATTAGTATTTAGTTGTGGGTCGGGAGTCACTGCATGTATACTTTTATTAGCGAGTGAACTAGTGGGTATTAAAAATAAAAAATCTGTCTATGACGGATCATGGACAGAGTGGGCACAAAAAGTATTGTAAATTTTATTTTCCTTCGGTATACGTTTTCCAGTCTTTTTCCTTGTGGATATTGTCTCCAAAGTACTTCGCTATTTGTAAAAATGCATCCGGTTTTTGATATCCTGGAATCGGAGAAAGCATATTCATTTTTTCATCTAAAAATATAGTAGTAGGGTAGCTTAATTTTCCTTGCATTAATGCAGCAGCAAATTCATGATATCCGTTTCTTCCAGAGGGAACAAACTTAAAAGTCTTTCCTTTAAATTCTATAGGTTCTTTGCCTTCGCCATCTAGTTTCACCATATAGAAATTCTTTTCCATATAGGCTGCTACAGTAGCATCTTGGAAAGTATCCTTGTCCATTTTTTTGCACCAGCCACACCAATCCGTATAGACATCTACAAAAATCTTCTTCGGATTTTTATCTGTTTCGGCAAGTTTTGCAGCTTCTTCCCAGGATAACCACGTAACTTCTTGAGCATTTGTGGTAAATATATTTAACATGCTAACGATAAAGAAAGCGTATAAGGTTAATTTCATTTTGTACTATTTGATTGTTTAGTCTCTTAACATGTATAAAAATAACGTTTTAATTGCTATTTTATTTCCAAAAAATAGTAAAACGTTGTAAAACAAAAAATCCTGCATTGCAGGATTTTTTTAGATAGGTATTATTTTACTTTATTATTTAGCAGTTGCTTTTTCTTTTTTTGAAAAAAGATTTTTTACATCTACTTGGTTTTTAATGATATCTTCTAAAGTTTCGCGCTCTCTAATTAATACAGCTTCTCCTTTGTGCCATAATACTTCGGCAGGTCTAAATCTGCTGTTGTAATTACTTGCCATGGTAAAGCAATAAGCACCAGCATTTTTAAAGGTAAGTATATCTCCTTCAGATATTTCTGTAATTCTACGGTTACTAGCAAAAGTATCCGTTTCGCAAATGTAGCCTACCACAGAATAGTAACGTTCTCTACCTTCTGGGTTGGAGATGTTTTCTATTTGATGGTAAGAACCATAAAGCATAGGGCGAATTAAGTGATTAAATCCAGAATCAATACTAGCAAAAACCGTAGATGTTGTCTGTTTTACAACATTCACTTTTGCAAGAAATTGGCCCGCTTCGCTCACTAGAAACTTACCAGGTTCAAAAGCTAAGGTTAATTCTTTTCCGTATTCTTTACAGAAAGCATTAAACTTTTCAGTTAGTTTACTACCTAATTCTTCTATGTTTGTCTCAATGTCTCCTTCTTTATAAGGTACTTTAAAACCACTTCCGAAATCAATAAAATCTAATTCCTTGAAGTTTTTAGCAGTTTCAAACAATATTTCAGAAGCATAAAGGAATACATCAATATCTAATATGTCGCTCCCAGTATGCATATGAATGCCATTTATATGCATTTGTGTAAGTTCTACAATGCGTAATAAATGCGGTATTTGATGAATGCTAATTCCAAATTTTGAATCAATATGGCCTACAGAAATGTTAGAGTTTCCTCCAGCCATTACATGAGGGTTGATACGAATACATACTGGAACTTTAGGGAACTTACTTCCAAATTGTTCTAATATAGATAAGTTATCTATATTAATACGTACGCCTAATTTAGCAGCTTCTTCAATTTCTTCTAAAGAAACTCCATTAGGGGTAAAGATGATGTTTTCAGGTTTAAAACCAGCAAGAAGACCTAATTGCACTTCTTGAATAGAAACAGTATCTAAGCCGCTACCAAGACTATTCATTAGTTTTAATATAGTAATATTTGATAAGGCCTTAGCGGCGTAATTTAATTTTAGTTTTTTAACTCCGCTAAATGCGTTAGTAAGCCTGTTAAACTGGGCTATTATTTTTTCAGAATCATACACATAAACCGGATCTCCGTAGGTTTTTGCGATGTTCAATAAATCGTGATTCGTCATTGCACTATAATTTTAAAGCAAATCTATACTTCTTCTTTGTTCTGAACAAAATAAAACATCAAAAAACCAAAATACAACAAATTGTTTTATTTATAACAACCCTGTGGGTTTGGAGTTGAGGGGCAATTGTTTAAGCAATCATTTATTTTGATCATTATTTTTAAAGATTTTATATGAGAATTAAGCGTATATTTTAGCTAAAAAAATACCTAATATGTTATTTTTTGATGATAATTTAAAATTTAAGGAAATAGCTTTCTAATTTCATTAGGGTAATTAGCAATGGTTTGTTATTTTTGTCATCATTAAATAAAGACACGATTTACTTATGAATCTTCACGAATATCAAGGAAAAGAAATTTTAGCAAGTTTTGGGGTACGTATCCAAAGAGGAATTGTAGCTCATACTGCAAAAGAAGCTGTAGATGCTGCAAAGCAATTAACAGCAGAAACAGGGACTGGATGGCACGTTATAAAAGCGCAAGTTCACGCTGGTGGCCGCGGAAAAGGTGGTGGAGTTAAATTAGCTAAGAATTTAAAAGAGGTTGAAGAAATTGCAGGACAAATCATTGGAATGACTTTGATTACGCCTCAAACTTCTGCTGAAGGTAAAAAGGTACACCAAATATTAGTTGCAGAGGATGTTTATTATCCAGGAGCAAGTGAAACTAAAGAGTTTTACATGTCTGTTTTATTAAACCGTGGTACTGGTAGAAACATGATTATGTATTCTACAGAAGGTGGTATGGATATCGAAGAAGTAGCTGAAAATACACCTCATTTAATTTTTACAGAAGAGATTGATCCTGGAACAGGGTTATTGCCTTTTCAAGCACGTAAGATTGCCTTTAATTTAGGATTATCTGGTACTGCTTTTAAAGAAATGACAAAGTTCGTAGCATCTTTATATAAAGCATATGATGAAAGTGATTCAAGTATGTTTGAAATCAACCCAGTTTTAAAAACTTCGGATGATAAAATAATGGCTGTAGATGCTAAGGTATCTATAGATGATAATGCACTTTTTAGAAGAAAACAATATGCAGAAATGCGTGATCTTCGTGAAGAAAATGCAATTGAAGTTGAAGCTGGTGCTTTAGGTTTAAATTACGTAGATCTTGATGGTAACGTTGGGTGCATGGTAAACGGAGCTGGTTTAGCAATGGCAACTATGGATTTAATTAAGCAAGCAGGTGGTGAGCCAGCTAACTTTTTAGATGTTGGTGGTACTGCTGATGCTGCTCGTGTAGAGGCTGCTTTTAAAATTATATTAAAAGATCCTGCAGTAAAAGCAATTTTGATTAATATCTTCGGTGGTATCGTTCGTTGTGATCGTGTTGCTCAGGGTGTTATTGATGCATATAAGAATATGGGAACTATAAACGTGCCTATTATTGTTCGTTTACAAGGTACAAATGCAGATTTAGCAAAAGAATTAATTGATAATTCTGGTTTAGATGTACAGTCTGCTGTACAATTCCAAGAAGCTGCAGATAAAGTAAAAGCTGTATTGGGTTAATAGTATCATAACTCAGAAAAATATATCCTTAAAATGGGCAATGTTATCTTAACATTGCCCATTTTTTTGTTGGTAACGAAAATGATCATTAACTACACATAATGCAATGTTTCTGTATTGCGAGTTATAAATAATGTTTGTTGTGTGGTTTTTTTTTGAAGAATCATTAAGTAAGAAAAATCTTATTTTAGAATGCGCAATTTTAAACTAGTGTTATGAAGTTTAAGTATGGGTTAAGACTACTTTGATAATTAGTTTTAGGTGAGTATAACATCTAATTTTGTAATGAAATTAGAAGCCGCATCGCGAAGTTAAGGATGTGTTAAAATGAGATTCGAGTGTAACACTATAATTCTTGAGGCGTCTTTCTAATAGCATCAATTAATCAAATATCAATCTTAAAACAAATTATCATGAAAAAATTAAGTCTAGTATTCGTCAGTGCACTATTGTTATTTACAGGATCAGTTTTAGCTAATGACGTTAAGAAATCTGAAAAGCCATCAGAAAATCTATCAACTCAAATAGCAACATTGTTAAGTAATAGTAATTTAGTGATTGAAGATGAGCTAACTGCCAATGTACTATTTACACTAAACGAAGATAGAGAGATTGTAGTTTTATCTGTGACTACAAATAGTGAAGTTATAGCACAATTTGTAAAATCGAAATTAAATTACCAAAAAGTAAGTCTAGAAAATTACAGAGAAGGTAGAATGTATACCGTTCCAGTAAGACTTAAAGCATAAGTAATTTCTTTATGTTGTTTACTATAAAAAAAATCCTGAGGAAACTCAGGATTTTTTCTTGTTTTTATAATTTCCGTGGATAATATTTTTATCTACTTTTTTTTCTTGTTTTGCTTTAAAGTCTGGATCGTATCCTTTTTTACCTTGAGGGCCTTTTTTAATATTGGCTAGTTCCTCTTTTGGATTTTTAGGATTCTCCTTAGTACCTCTAAAGTGAATTACAAGTGCGTTTAAGAAGTTTCGGAGTATTTGGTCTCCACATTCCATATAATTTGGATGATCCTCTTTTCTGAAAAAAGCACCAAGTTCTGCTTTAGATATCTTGAAATCTACAAGCTTTAGAATGTCTACAATTTCATCATCCCTTAACATTAGTGCTACTCTTAGCTTCTTAAGAATATCATTATTAGTCATATACTATAATTTTGCTGCAAGGTACTATTTTATACTAAAGTTCTAGGTTTTTCTAATCGTTTCCTGCTATCTGTTAAGGAATAATAGGAAGTACTGCCTTATTTAGTCCTTAAAAACCTTAAAAAGAGTCAATATGTCATCTTTAATAGCACGAGTAGTGACAAAATGACGTTTTTTGTCTCTTGGTATGTATTTTGTTTCTTCTAAACCAAAGAACAAATAATTTTAATAAAAAATAAATAGTTATGAGTACAACACATAAAAATGTAGTTTCAATCCCAGCATTAATGAATGAACTATTTAAGCCAGATTGGTTTGGTGGGGCAGAGGTATTAAATAGTAAAGTTCCTGCAGTTAATATTAGAGAGGGTGATACTTCTTTTGTTTTAGAGTTAGTTGCTCCAGGAAGAAAAAAAGAAGATTTTAAAATAGAAATAGATAATGATTTATTGAGTGTTTCTTCTGAGGTAAAAAAAGAATCTTCAGAAACTTTGGATAGCAAAGAAGTTGAGAAAGTGAAATACACTAGAAAAGAATATTCGTTTACCTCTTTTAAAAGAGCGTTTACATTACCTGATACGGTAAATGTAGAAGATATTAAAGCTTCTTATGAAAATGGAATATTAAGTTTTAATCTTCCGAAAAAGGAAGAAGCATTACCAAAGCCAAAGCGTTTAATTGAATTGGCGTAATGCAATACAAATTTGTGTGAACTGTAAGGTTTTCATAATGGTTGGTTTAAGTTGGTTAGTTAATTACGCCTCGGTATTTCCGAGGCGTTTTTTTATTCTTGCTTTTGAAGCATTTTTATCTCATCACGAAGTTTAGCAGCTTGCATAAAGTCCAACTCTTTAGCAGCTTTTTCCATATCTTTTCGTTTTTCACGAATCATTTTTTCAATTTGCTCTTTTGTTAGATAATCTAAATCTGGTTCTGCAGCTCTTGCCACTTCCTTTTCAAAATGATAGGTAGACACAGAATTTTTGGCCAGTACACTGTCTAAACTTTTATTTAACGCTTTTGGAACTAAGTTATGTTTGGCGTTATATGCCATTTGTTTTTCTCTACGGTAGTTGGTATCATCAATAGTTTGCTGCATACTTTTTGTAATTTTATCGGCATACATTATTGCTTTCCCATTTAGATTTCTTGCAGCTCTACCCACGGTTTGGGTTAAAGATCTATTGCTACGTAAGAACCCTTCTTTATCGGCATCTAAGATAGCAACAAGAGATACTTCTGGTAAATCTAGACCTTCACGTAATAGGTTTACGCCAATAAGAACATCAAAGATTCCTTTCCTTAAGTTTTGCATGATTTCGACACGCTCTAAGGTATCTACATCACTATGAATATAACGACAACGTATATTTATACGATCTAGATATTTTGCTAATTCCTCTGCCATACGCTTAGTAAGTGTAGTTACTAAAGTACGTTCGTCTTTTTCATTACGTTGTTGAATTTCTTCAACCAAGTCATCTATTTGATTTAAACTTGGTCGTACTTCTATAATGGGGTCCAAAAGTCCTGTGGGTCTAATAATCTGCTCTACAAAAACTCCGTCACTTAATTGCAATTCGTAATCTGCAGGTGTTGCACTTACGTAAATTACTTGGTTTTGTAAGGCTTCAAATTCTTCAAATTTTAGTGGTCTGTTATCCATTGCGGCAGGTAGTCTAAAACCATATTCTACCAAGTTTTCTTTTCTGGAACGGTCACCACCATACATGGCATGTACTTGAGATATAGTAACGTGACTTTCATCAACCACCATTAAATAATCGTCTGGAAAATAATCTAATAAACAGAATGGTCTGGTACCAGGTTCTCTACCATCTAAGTAGCGCGAATAGTTTTCGATTCCGGAACAATACCCTAATTCACGAATCATCTCTAAATCAAAATTTGTACGCTCTTCTAGTCTTTTAGCTTCTAGAGGTTTGCCTACTTCTTTGAAAAAATCAATCTGTTTAACCAAATCATCTTGAATATGTCGAATCGCATTTTGTAGAATATCTGGTGAAGTAACAAACATGTTAGCAGGATAGATATTCAGATTCTCGTAGCTCTCTAATTTGGTATTTTTTAAAGGGTCAAAGGCTTCAATTTCTTCAATTTCATCTCCGAAAAAATGAATTCGGAATGCATGATCTGCATAACTTGGGAATACATCAACTACATCTCCTTTTACTCTAAAATTTCCATTTCTAAAATCTGCTGTAGTTCTAGAATATAAACTTTGTACCAATTGATGAAGAAATTTTGTTCTTGAAATTACTTGATCCTTATGTACGGAAATTACGTTCTTTTGGAATTCTACAGGGTTTCCAATACCATACAAACAAGAAACAGAGGCAACAACGATAACGTCACGTCTTCCTGATAATAAAGATGATGTTGTACTTAAACGTAGTTTTTCAATATCCTCGTTAATAGATAAATCTTTTTCAATGTAAAGTCCAGATGACGGTATATAAGCCTCTGGCTGATAATAATCGTAATAGGATACAAAGTATTCTACTGCATTTTCAGGAAAAAATTGTTTAAACTCAGAGTATAATTGGGCCGCAAGAGTTTTATTATGTGCTAAAACGAGTGTTGGTTTCTGAACAGTTTCAATAACATTGGCAACTGTAAATGTTTTACCAGAACCGGTAACCCCGAGTAAAGTTTGATATTTTTCGTCGGTATTAAGACCTTCAACAAGTTGTTTTATGGCACTAGGCTGATCTCCAGCAGGTTTGAATTCTGATACTACCTTAAATTTCATAGCATAAAATTACGAAAGGAAGCTTGAATAAATAGACACAGGTGCGCTTATTTTTAACTCAATTTATCGCTTTAAAGTAAAGTGACCCGTGAAAATCCTACCATCTTCAAGGTTTACTTTAAACCAGTAGTCAGAGGCAGGTAAACTTTTTCCATTTGCATTTCCATTCCAACCTTCACTTTTAGGAGTAATACTTGTTATTAGAGTACCGTAACGATTAAAAATAGTTATTTCGCTATCCGCTTGAAATAGTTCATCAACACCAATTAATTGCCAATAATCATTTGTGCCATCACCATTAGGCGAGAAAAACTTTGGGTAGCCAATAATTGAAATTTCTTCGATAGTAATTCCGCAGCCTTTTTTATCTTGTACGTGAACAGTAACAAAACCTGGTGCTAGATTTAAAAACTTCGGGTTGGGTTGGTAGTCAATTCCGTCTAAAGAGTATTCGTAGTCCCCGTCACCGGTAACTAATACTTCTATAGTATTGTTATCTGAAATATCTTTTATGATAATGTTTTCAATTTGTGCCCTGTTAGAAGGGTAAACTGTAAAATCAACACTATTCGTACATAGTAGCGTTTCTCTTAGCGTACTATAGTCATAACCGAGTGTTAACCTATAATTTCCAGGTTCAGAGATGGCTATAGTAGGAGCGGTGCTAATTATAACTTCAGAATTGTTTGTTGTATTCCTCCATTCGTAAGAATCATAACCGCTTGGAGCCATCAAGTCTAGATATTCTCCGTCTGTACATACATAATGTTCTTCGGGAAAGGTAAAAGAGGGTGCTGCATTTACAATAAGTGCTATGGTTTCTACACCTCGGCATTCATTGTCTTTTTCAAGACGCACATATAAATTGATGGATGGAGTAGTGTAGGTTCCCGAAATTTCATTTTGCTCTAAAGAGGCATCTTCTAAGCTTGTGTAAAACGTAGCATTAATAGCGGGGTAACTATTCTGTCTAATTTGCTCTATATCAAAAATGCCTACTATTTCAGCAGTATCTAAATTGCTTTGGCAGGCGTAAAACGGACTCTCATTATTCGTATTTATAGTCGTTGCTTGTACGCTTATTTCCAAAATGCCTTCAGAAGAACAACCATATTCATTGGTAGCCGTATAATAAATTGTTTGATTATAGGGAGTTGTATTTCTATATCCAATTGGGTTTGAAATAGGTTGATTGTTAGTGATTGCCGAGGTACTTTCGAAAAACGAAAATTTGTAATTTTCAGGATAGTTTTTTAAAAGGTAGGCTTGCTCTAAATTAAGCGATGTGATTCCGTCTGTGGTGCTATTTTCATCTATATCACATTGAATGATTTGTAGATTTTCTATTATTGGTACAGGGTTTACTACAATAGCAGATTCTCCGATAATAGGACATTCTTTAGGGTCTGCTAAAGTTAGTGTTAATTTGTATTTTCCAGCATCTGCTAATGATGCACTTGGTATTTCTAAATAGTGGTTGTTTGGGTTTACTAAAGGTATTCCATCTTTTTCCCATTCATACTTTGCTCCTAAATATTCATCAACCTCAAGAATGAATGTTTCTTTTTCACAAATAGTTAAGGAGGTACTCGTACTGCCATCAGGATTTTTTATCAAATCAATCTTATTAAAAAAAGATTGGATGAATGGAGGTAGCCCTTGCATTGCCATTTTTCCATTTAAAGAAACAGTATTATGTACATAGTCTGCTGCGGTTCCTTTAACGTTAGGGGTGTTAATAACACTTAAATAGGCGCTACCTTCAAAGTAATTTTTTGGAGTCGTACGGTATATTTTTCCATTTTCTGCCATTTGTAGCGCACCTCTATACGCTGCTCTTTCATCTAAAACAACAGCAGAATTAGAAATATTTCTAGCAAAAAGGTCATATTGAATTAAAGATGCATTGCTTATTTCTTCATCATTAAAAGTATTTACATACAAAAATTGCCCTTCCGTTGAAAACTCTACACCATAGGGAATTGTATTTGACGTTGGTACGGTTAATTGTAGTTGGTTGCTAAGGATCCCAGTTTTTGGATCAAAATCATAAACAAACAATCCGTCATAAGCATTTGCGCTTACCATTTTTGTTCCATCGGAAGATAGTTTCAAATAGCCTCTTGGATCACTAATTAGTAAGTCTGGAAAAGTGTTTTTTACCGCATTGGTATTTATTCCTGCAGTGCTTACTTCATAACAATGATAGGTATTGAAAAAACCTACTCCTCCGCTTTCTGACGCTAAAGTGATGACCCAAATAGATTGATCAAAACAATCTTTTATTACTCCAGCAATTTTTTCAGAACTATCAGTAAGAAGTTTTTTGTTTTTTTCTGTGATAGCTCCATTGCCATCATTTTGTGAAATATCTAATACAGAATAATTGAGTCCAAAATCAGGATCACCTTCTATCGCAGAGGTATCTACAGTAAAAATATAATAGATATTTGGGTCTTGTGGCTTAGGGACTATAATTGCTGATTGTGTGCTGGAAGGATCGCCAAGTAAGCCATTACCGTTTTGAACTATTTGATGGTTTTTGTTATAAACCGTAATACCATCTGTGTATGCTAATAGGGTGCCATCTGCATCAGAGATAGACGTGCAGCCTTCAAGGGTATTTAATTTCCCGTTGGTTAAAGGAGTTACAGAGCCATTATCATTAAAATGAATGCCAGCACCGAAACCAAAGTACCAATTAGAAGTTTCGCGTTGTGCTACAGTAGTAAAGAGCGTGAAAATAAAAAATAGAAAACTAAAATATTTTTTTTTCATCTGTTGCTGTTTTTATCGCTCAGATGAAAATAGGTAAAGTAACCAATGCTATAGCGGGTATAGTTTTGGTTACTTCAATAGTCATTTTCATTGCGTTTCTCAGACGCTACAATATACTACAAATCTCTTTTCTTTAATAATACATAAGATAAATAGATGAAAATAGCCGTCCAGCAAACTACAATTAGAAGCTCATACCAGTGTACATGATAATTTAATTCAAGTTTTTGACCTAATTCTGCAGCAGCACTTTGTACCACTTTAAATCTAGAGAATGGCTCTTTAATTAGATTAGACATAGAAGATAAAGGAAAAAATCCCATAATAATGTCGGTAGTCTTACCATCAAATAACTGCCAACGGATAATTCCTCTAATAAAAAGCTCTATGATCTGCCATAAGATTAAAAAACCTAATGCAAATGCAGATCGTTTTATTAAAACTCCAAGGAATAAACAGAAAGAGAAAAATCCCATTAGCTTTACGAAATAGGCTAGTATAAATTCTAAATCAGAAAAAATTATAGAAAATTCGGTAAAATCTGAATAAGCTAAGCCTAAAATCAAGGATACAACAAAAACGAAAAGTGTTGATATCAAAGAAAATGTAAGTACTGTTAAAAATTTAGAAAGGATAAATTCTTTTTTTGAAAGCCCGTCAATTAAGTTTTGTTTAATGGTCTTATTACTGTACTCATTTGCCATCATTGAAACGATTACTATGGCTAGGAAAAGTTTAAAAAAGGCAGTAATAAAAGTGTTAAAATGCCAGATATAAGGGAAGTTAAAAATTCCTTGTTCTGCCAAGTGAAATTGAAAAGGACCGAAGTCAAATTTAATTGCAGCCGCAAGTGCAATAGTGGTTAATAAGAAGAAGTATGCTAGAATTAAAACTTTACTAGCTCTATTATTCCAAAGTTTTATAAATTCTATTTGAAGTAAACGTATCATTTTAGACTGTTTTTTTGTTGGTGTAGACTATGAAGTTTTAGGCGTTTTTTGTTAAGGTTAAGAATTGTTCTTCCAGGCTTTCGCGTCTTTTAGAAAGGTGCGATAGTATAATTCCTTTTTCAAATAACGATTTGTTTAATTCTTCTGCGAGTAAATCTTCTTTAAGGTAAGCAGTGATTAAACCTTCTTCATTCTTGATCGTTCCAAATCTTACATCACTTTCTAAAAAGGTAATAAGATTTTGTTCTTGCGAAGTTCTAAGCTCAAAAAAACCATGACTCGCTAACATATTATCTACACTTCCAGCATATAGTTTTACTCCTTTTTGAAGAATGACGACATGACTACATACTTTCTCTACCTCATCAAGAAGATGTGATGCTAAGAGAATGGTAGTTCCTTGCGATGCAATTTTTTTAATAATTTCTCTAATCTGATGTATTCCCTGAGGATCAAGGCCATTGGTAGGCTCATCTAAAATTAAAATTTCAGGATCATTAAGTAGAGCAGAGGCTATGGCTAAACGTTGCTTCATTCCTAAAGAATACGTTTTAAACTTGCTATCTTTACGGTCTAGGAGTCCGACTAGTTCTAGTTTTTCTTCAATTTTTGTGGTCGGAACCTCTTTAATTTTACAAACTAATTTTAGGTTTTGAACTGCCGTCATATACGGATAGAAATTAGGCCTTTCTATAATAGCGCCTACTTTTTTTAATGCGTCATGAGTAGAAATCTTTCCATTGAACCAACTAAATTCACCGGAAGTTCTGTTTACGACGTTTAAAGCTATTCCTAGGGTGGTAGATTTACCACTACCATTAGGTCCTAATATACCGTAAACATTACCTTTTTCTATAGTAAAAGATAAATCATTGACGGCGACAAGGGACCCGAATTTTTTTGTTAAGTTAGAGACAGATAATATGGTATTCAAAATCTATTTATTTAAGGTTGTGTTTGTTTGACGAATGAGGAGACTAATTGTTACAGAAAACTTTAAAAAATAAAAACCGAATGAACTGTATGTACTGGTTCATTCGGTTTTCTATTAAATTATTTTAGGTATTATTTTATCTATAAAGTGTAAAATGACCTACAAATTCGCGGGTATCATCTTCTCCATTTAATTTAATTATATACCAGTAATCTCCTGTTGGTAAATCTGTGTTTTTATACAAACCATTCCAACCGCTAGGGTTATCAATTAGTTTATAAACTTCTCTACCATAACGATCAAATATTACAATATAGATTTCAGGGAACTGAGTTATATTTATAGGAACCCATAAATCATTCGTTCCATCACCATCTGGAGTAAAGAAATTTGGAATTTCAATATCTATAAATTCCATGTAGATGCTAGATACCGATTCGCAACCATTTTCATCTACTACACGTACTTCATAGGTATCTGTTCGTTTGATATAGAAAGTGTCATCATCTCCATTGTCTCTATCATCGAAGTAAAATGTATATCCTTCTTTTCCACCCGTGGCAATAGCCGTAATTTCATTAATTCCCCTTTGTTCAAGATTCAACATAAGAGGTTCATAACCTTCTACTACAAAATTAAATGTTCTGATACATCCATTCGCATGGGCAATAGTTACATAATGAGCTCCAGGACTCATATTTGTAAAGTTAGAATCCATTACAAAATCATTAGGATCTACCGAATCAAGGCCATATAATACGTCGCCGCTTACCGTAGGATCTTCAAACACTATTTCTAAGTTATTTTCAGGAGTATCACCTGTGCATACATACATTACGGTTGCTGTAGCATTTAAATTTGCTCCGGCATCAACAATTACGGTTTGATTGGTAATACAGCCATTAGCATCCTTGACATATACGGTGTACGTATCTGCTGCCAAGTTTTGGTAGGCTATTAATCCGGCTACGAAATCGGCATCAGCATCAGAGTTTAGACTGCTACTATAAGGCGCTGTTCCGCCATTGATGGTTAAATTAATAGTACCATCTTCATCACCAAAACAAATCTCTGGAGTGGTACTGGTTGTAAATTCTAATAGGGTAGGCTCTGTAATGGTAACTTCTAATTGTTCAAAACAACCATTTCTGTCTTGCGCAATAATCGTGTACATACCAGGAGCTAAATCGCTAAATTCATTTGTCTCATCAAACTTATTAAGATTTGGCGAAATTGCATATTGATATATACCTGTACCGCCTGACATATTCACTACAACGCTTCCATCATTTTCTCCAAAACAGCTTATGTTCGTTATTTCTGGAGTCACTACTAGCGGTGTTGGCTCTGTAATTTGTATAAGGGTAGATATGGCTTCACAATCATTACTTTGGACATTTACATAGTAGGTACCCATTGGTAAATCAGCGAACACTTCTGATATTTGATATGGTCTTATCTCAGTAACTAAACCTGCATCAGCAAATAGTCCGTATTGATAGTTTCCTAATCCGCCGTCTGCTCTCACACTTATTACAGCTGTACTTTCTCCGTTACAGTTAATAACAGCTCCTGAGGTGTCTACAGCAAGAGTTAAAGTTTCAATTGGATCTATCACTACGGTATTAGAAACAGTTGAAATACAATTAAAACTATCTCGAATAAAGTACTTATAGGTTCCTGCAGTACTATTTTGGAATAGGTGCGTATCACTACCATTAATTTCGTTCATGGCATTAAAAGTTGCCCCATCAACACTCCAAGTATACGGTGCTGTACCGCCTGTTCCTGTAAGTTGCAACTGTGCATCTACAGTACATCCTAAAGGAGCTACGGTTACTAAAGACCCTACAGGCTCTAGTGGATCTACAATTTCTACCACCGTTGATTCAAAATCACAATTCATGTCATCTAAAACACTAATAGTATAAAAACCAGCGGCAAGATTATTGAATGTGGCTGAAACTTGACTAACAGAAGTACGTAATAAGGTAGTGCCTGTTGCGTCATTATATGTATTCAACCTATATCTGTAATTAGAGTTTACATTTCTCGGAGTTAAATTAAACGTAACAGAAGCATCTGTATCTCCTTGACAAACCAAGTTGGTATTGCTCATAGTTCCTGTAATAGGATCTGGTACTACTAGTTCAAATGCATTAGCAAAAGGAATAGAACACCCAAGGGCATCTTCAACATTCACCGCATAATTACCCGCAGGTAAGTTCTGAAATAGATACGCATTTACATTCGTTGCAATTTCAACCGTACTACTCGTACCCTCATTGATTAAGGTAATCGTGTATGGCGCTAATCCACCTGTTGGATCTACATTAGCAGTTCCTAGATCATTTGTACATCCTACATCTTCCGTAGTAATAGGAGCTAGGCTTATTGGAGCGCTTGGTGTAGCAATACTAAATACTCTATTCTGCGGACAGTTTGGTAGTCCGTCTTGAATAACTTCAACCCTATAGTTTCCTGCGGCTATAAAAATTGCTGCAGTTGGACCCGCATTTGGTACGTTATCAGTAAAGATAGAAGCACCGTCATCACTAGGGTCATTAGGTGTACCGTTCGTATTGTAAATAGAATAGGTATAACTTCCGGTATAGGTAGCATCACTCATGGTCAAACGGATACTGCCATCATCACCAAAGCAAATCACATCTGATAATTTTTCTACAGCAACACTAAAAGTGTTCGGTTCCGCTACCACATGTTGCGTGGTAATCACACATCCTGTAACCGTATTGGTTATTTGAATGGTATGCGTTCCTGTTGGTAAATCTGAAAATAGATTAGATCCTTGTGCGGCTCCAGAAGGTAACAACCTAAAGCTGTAATCTCCAGGATTTGTAGCGTAAGTAGAAAGACTACTCGTTACATTAACACTGATATCTTCTCCTAGATTGGCACAACTAATAGCTTCTGTAACGCTTGTAGCTGCTGAAATTAGTTGGTCATAAGGAAGAACCGTAACGGTCATCTGTGCATTACAACCTTTAGAATCAAACACGCGAACAATAACATCGCCACCGGCAAAATCTGTATACGTATAGGTTGTTGCAGTACCGTTTTGCAAAATAGTACCTGTTGCAACATTTTCAAACTCAAAACGAGCATAGGTAGTGCTACCCCCTAAGATACTAGAAGCATCTAAAACAATAGTAGCATTAGTGGTGGTATTGTCTGTTGTACAACCAAATCTATTTACTGTTGGTAGGTCAAACGTAATGGTATTTGGCTCTCCAACTACAATAGTCGTTCTAGAGGTAATACATCCGTTAGGACCTGTTCCTGTTACTTCATACGTAGCTGCAGGAAGCCCTATAAATGAATTTGTGGCTGTGTCATAACTTCCGTTATTAGGCAGTATCGTGTAGCCTAAAGGATTATTACCATTATTTACTTCTGCAATTGCAATAGTACCATCTGAAGCACCATTACACGTAACATCTTTTGGTGTTGCCGTAAAGTCTGGTTGTATGGCTACAGGAACATTTACCGTGAATGTTCTGAAACATTCTGGACTAGCGGTATTGGTATCATATACTCTTATGGTATATGTATCTGCAGTATTTATTAAGGCCGTTGCTGGTGTCGTAAATGCTGTTCTTGCCGTAAATATTCCACTAGATGAATCTATAATTTCATATTCATAGGCACCAGAACCTGATGATGCGCTTATTAAAATTTCAGCATCATTGGTACAACCTAAACTTTCTTCTAAAGTAGCTGAAGCTTGTATGGTAGGGTATACTTCTACAGTATCTGAAGCTGTACAGCCATTACCGTCTTTTATAAAAACAGTATAGGTATTTACGGCTACATTCGTAAAGACACCTGAGTTGTTCACATACGTAACACCTCCATCTATGGAGTATAATAAGGTTGAAGAATCTCCTATAGTAGTAT
Organism: Cellulophaga algicola DSM 14237; assembly: GCF_000186265.1. Lineage (NCBI taxonomy): Bacteria > Pseudomonadati > Bacteroidota > Flavobacteriia > Flavobacteriales > Flavobacteriaceae > Paracellulophaga > Paracellulophaga algicola. Next base: position 376,452 of record NC_014934.1, on the reverse strand, counting down.
TAATGGTAACTATAGCTGAGGTGCTACAGTTATCTACCGCTACACTGGTAATCGTAGGAGGTGCAGATAATGCCATAGTAACTGTACCTAAAGGATAAGCACAACCGTATTGGTCACTGATGCTTACCGCATAATCTCCTGCAACAGAACCAGCTGGTATCTCAAGAGGATTGTCTGTTGTACCCGTCGCTATTACTACAGCAGAAGGATCTGTTACCGTAAAAGTATAGGTGCCACCACCGCCAGTGATAGCATCAACGCGTATCAATCCTGGGTTAGCACAAGCAATATCTTCTAGTTTAGTTAAGGTTGCTGTTATAGGAGCTAACTCTTCCAACAATAAATTTTCTGATGCGGATATACAGGTATCTGTAGCTCCATCAATTTCTGTTATCTGAATAAAGTACTCACCTTCAGGTAAACCAGTTATATTCACATCCTGAGGAGAAACAAAACTTGTGTTTCCTCCACTATCTGTAACTAAAGTAGCGCTACCTGTAGACATATCAAATAGCTCCCATCTAAATTGAGAACCAAAAGGAGTTTGATTATCTGTAATTGTATAGGTGATACTACCGTTAGAAGCTCCGTCACAAGAAGGTGTAGAAACAAAATCTATTGCTAATGGAAGAGGATCTATAATATCGTTTACATTTCTATCGCTTTCACGTACACACCCATTTAAATCTTTTACATAAAAAACATAGGTTCTACCAGGAATTAATCCTGTCCATACATAATTACCATGACCTGCGGTTACAGTAACTGCCGTACCTGATGAATCATTGGTAGTGCCACCTGCATTCCAAACAGCCAAAGTAGGGTCAAAATTAGAAGGATTGTCTGAATATGCATATTCATACCCTGGCGTACCTTCAGTACCTTGTACTTTTACTTGTAACTCATTACAATTTACAACAATAGCCGTTAATTGAATATCTAAGTTATCTAATGGGTAAGGAATTATATATCTAGGGAAGTCTGTTTGACAAATTGTACTTCCAGAACCATCTACCGTTCTCATAGAAGGGTAAACACTTTCACCAGATAAATAACCAGTTATTCTATCCGATGTACCCGGAACCGTATTGTCTGCTGTCCAAGTAAGACCACCATCTGCACTGAACTCTATAGTACCTAATGTAGTAGGGTAGTTAAAAAACTCAAAACCATATTCATTTGGATCAGTGCTCGTACAAGACGTAGGTAAAACACCTCTATATTCTCCTGTTAACTCATCAGGGTTATTAATTAAAATATTAGGAGTTGTTGTTACCGTACAACCACTCGCATCCGTAATGTTAATGGTATAATTTCCAGATGCTAAATTGTAAAACGTTTTTGTAGTACTAATCACGTTTGTATCTGTAGCATTTGATGCTCCTGCATTGTCTAAGTCTATTATTTCATAGGTATAGGGTGCCACACCAGAAGTTACTTCAACAGCTAGTGTTCCAAGACCATTATAGCATTCAGGATCTGTTGGTGTTGCCGTAAAGGTTAACGGAGTTGCAGGGGCTACGGTAACGGTTTCCATATATTCGCAATGTGGATCTGCGGCACCATTATCCCAAACATACACATCATAGGTGCCCGCATCTGCTGCTGCAACCGTAAATGTATTTGTTGTACTAAAATCTGCTGCGGTTATTGGGGTTGTTGTTGGAACAAAAGCGTAGGCTAAGTTGCCATCACCACCTGTTGCGGTAACGCTAATACTACCGTCTCCACAAGAGCTAACATCTACGGTAGTTACTGTTGCATTTAAATTAAGTTGAATGTCAATAGTTTTTAAAACAGATATACATCCAAAAGCATCTGTAACTTCTATATCATAACTACCATTTGCTAGACCTGTAAATGTATGTGTGTTAGCAGTAGCTGGGGTAGGGGTGATCCATGCGCCACCGTCTACTCTAAAGGTATAATTTCCGTTACCACTATTTACAGTAACTAAAATTGTAGCATTATTTAAGCCATCATAACAAGAAGTTGCGGTAAGGTCAAAATCAATATCATCAAAACGATCTATAGTTACAGGAACTGTGCTTACCACAATACACCCTTTTGCGTCTCTAATACGAACTACATAATCTCCTTCTGTAATATTGGTGAATGAAGGATTTGTTTGATATGCGCGAACAATTACATTTGATGTAGTTTCTATTTGATATTCATATCCAGGAGAACCTCCTGTAGCGCTTGCCTCTAAAGTTCCACCTGTATTAAAGCAGGTATATTCCGCAGTCTGACTCAAACTAGGAATGATGGCTGCGGGCGCTGTTAAGCTTGCCGTTACCGTCGTAATACAGGTATTATCGCTTATTTTTCGTATTTGTACGGTATATGCTCCTTCTGCTAAAGTAGCAGCAGTAGTCACTGGAGAAACTAATGAAGTTGTCCAAGTAGTACCGGCATCTACAGAGTATTCAAAACCTGTAACGGCATCAAAATTAGTTACTTCAAAACGTATGCTTCCGTCGCTTCCAGCGTTACAACTAGGATCTGACGTTCCTAATAAACGTGCAGAAAACTCTTTATTATCTTCTACGATAACAGTTACATCTTGTGTTTTTTCACAAACTTCAGGGGCTTGAGATGCTTGTATATCATCTATAATTAAATCATTACCATCATTACTATTTACATTGTTACGGATAACAATTCCCACAACGGTGTTCGCTCCGGGGTTAAAAGTAACTGTTCGGTTATGCCAGTCGTCTGCATTAGTGTTTTTAGGAATTGCTGCAGTAGCAACACTAGAAATAACAGTACCAGATCCATCAACCAATTCTATGGTCATTTCAGGATTGTTACCACTTCCACTAACTTGCATTAAGTTATAAGCCCAAAGAGAGAAGGTAATTTCTAGGTTAGGTTGTACTTCTATTCCGTTTTTAGACCACAAAATACCATTTAATACTGGAGATGGATATACATCTGAAAAGGTGCTAATATCTATAGCTAAGAAACGACCATCTGTTATTCCTGTATGGTCATTTGGACTTCTTAAGGTTGGGATTGGGTTGGTTACGAGATTGGTAACTGTATATTCACCATTCACTAAAATTCCTGCTGGTCCACGATTACAAGCAGTGGCTGCACCAGTTTGTGGCTCGTAACAATAGTCGGTTCCTATTTCTGCTATTTTCGTAGAGAGGCCAGCTCCAAAGTTTTCAAAGAATAAGGTGCTTTGATCTGGAGTTATGGTACCCGAAAATCCTACGGTAACTGTTTGAGAACCGTTACTAACTCCGGTAAAAATATTATTATCAATCGGTGCATTATCTGTACCGTTTAGTTGATACGTATACTCAAAATCTGTTGTGTTTGAAGGGGTAATCGTTACGGTGCCTAATCCATCACAATCATAAGCAATACTACTTGTAAAACTAGGATCTGCAGGTGCTGTTGGCACTGTAAGGTTCATTTCATACGTACAGTCTAAACCATCTCTTAATACCAAGTCATAATCTCCAGGAGCCAATAAGCTAGAAGCAGTACTTGTAAAAGTAGTCCCGCCATCAAAACTGTATTCGTACGTACCATCACCACCAGAAGGGTTTAGTATTTTTACAAGAGCACCAGCAGGATTACAAGAGGCATCTTCTAATATAGCTGCAGATGCATTTAATCTAAAAGGTTGGTCTATCTCATAATCAAAACTAGTTATACAACCTGTTGCTGCTGTTTCTCCACTAGAATCCATTACAGTAATCGTATATATGCCTGCTGCTAAATTGTTAAACGTATTTGGAGATTGGTAGGTCGTACCGCCATCTAAACTGTATTGATAAGGAGCGGTTCCGCCAGTTACTCCAACACTTAGTGTAGCCGTTGCAGAATCTGCGCAGGTTATTGTACTATGAGTTGGGGTTATTTCTGGCGCACCTAAATCTTCTATACGAACCGAATTAGAGATTCCAAAACAACCATTACCGTCTCTTAAGATAAAGGTGTAATCACCTTCTTCTCCTGGGTAGTAGGTTAATGGAGAACCTCTATAACCAAAGAAGAAACTAGAATTTTCAGTGAAGGCCGCATCGGGTACAGCTGCTTCATCACCATATAAAGGCACGCCATTTTTACTGTAAATAGCCATTTCATAGATAGGACTTGGAAGTCCGCCAGAGGCAGATAAATTTACAATACCCGCAGTACAGGTAATATTTTCTGAAGTTACCGCTACTAGATCAAGTTCTTCAATACTAGCTACTGTGATATTTTGAGTATCTGCACAACCATCTTGTGTCGTTGTAATTACAATGTAATCATTTGCAGTTAATCCTGTAAAATCATAAGAATTATCATTTATGGTAGGATGAGTACTGATTAGAGAACCATCACCACCATTGGTGCCATCGTCTAAACGAAGTTCATACCCGTAATTTGGCAATGCATTTAATACTTGTACGCGTATAGTACCTCCATCATTACAATCTTCTGGGGTAGTTGTTACAGTAACCGTAAAGTCCTCTTCTCTAATTCCTATATCTTCTGTTTCAAAAATACAAGCACCAGCTATTGGAGTATTATCTATAGGATTTAATTGGGTAACCTGTACTTTATAGGTTCCATTAGTAGCAATATCAAAATTTGGTCCGTTGTTGGCAGAAAAAGGAACTACAATAGCATCACTAATCGCATCTAATAACTGAAAACCATAACCAGAACCTACATTTGTTATTCTGATATTTCCATCGGTATCACATAAAATATTCTTAGAAGTAAATTCTAAATCCAACTCATTTTTATATACCGTGAAATAGAAACGGCTAGAACATCCATTGGTATAATTTAATACAACTCTATATTCGCCACTATCTGTAGCCGTAAAGTTGTTGAGCGTTGATATTTCAGACCAAGTACAAGTTCCGTTTTTATTCCCACAATCTTCTCCACTGTCTGCACAACTAGCTTCATCGAGCAATTGCCAAGAAATACTTTGAGCATCGGTGATTCCCAATTGTAGTGTTACTTCATCTGCAGCACCACATAAGTATATTTTAGGTAATAAATCACCATCAATAGAACAGGTTGCAATTTCTCCCTGCATATCATTGTCAGGATTGGTATCATTATTTACTTGATTAAAATAATCTACAATAGGGTTTGTTTGTGTGGTTCCAAAACGCTCTACTTTAATACGTTCTATTAAATTTGGACAGCTACCATCTGTAGTTTTTTCTACAATAAAATCTCCAACAACGGTAGTACGGTAGGTTCTAGGGTCGCCATCAGGATCACCGTCATTTAATACCGTATCTGATGCATCTATCACGCCATTGTTGTTGGTGTCTAATACCCAATTGTATGTAAGGAAACCTTCACCTGCAGTTAAGATTGTAAAATCTCCACAGAGTTGAACTGTTCTTGCTACATCACATCCAGACAAATCATTTAAGATAGAGTTACTGGCAACTTCTATAGTTCTCTCACAGGCGCCAATTGAATTAGATCCACCTTCATCGGTAAACGTATTAGTATTTAATACCCCTTGATACGTAGAATACGCTATATTTTCTAGGGTAGAAGAACAAGCCGCTACGAAATCAGAACAGTTTCCAGTTATAGAAACTGCAATACGGATACTATATTCGGGATCGCCAACTTCTACTAAGTTATTTGGAATTGTGAAGTTTAAGGTATTATTAGCAACATCTTCGGTATACGATGCTCCAGGAGCATCAGAAAAATCTACCCCATCTAAAGTTACATTGTTAGGTAGTATATTTCTGATTGTATAATTTACAGCATTATCATCTCCAGTATTTTGAAAACGAAGTACGTATTCTAAACTCTGTCCTAAGGTTACTGCTTGGCCGTTAATATCAGTACCTCCTAAATTTTCAGCAGTATTTCCTAAAAATATTTCAGGCGCAAATACAGGAATATACGAAGCTGCAATTACAGTACCATCTGTAGGGTCTACCGCAGGTACTCCAGTTCCATACTCTCCGCCATCGCCACCATCAGCGGTATCGCTTTTATAAAATTCATTTGCATCACTACAACCATCACCATCAGAATCTAAATCTAAATGATCAGGAATACCATCCATATCTGTGTCTAAATTTGCACAAAACCCAGAGAATGAATCAGTATTATAAGCTAAGAAAGCAATATCTGCATTACTAGATAATTCTAAACGTAAAAATGCAACATCATTTATACTGCTAGCGGGTATACCAAATTCTGATAATTCAATGGTTGCTAAACGGTAATCTCTAGTTGTATTAGCGGCAAAAACACTCCCATTAGCGTTATAGACATCTAATTTGTAAGAACCCACTACGGTAGATAGCGCACCACTTCCTGAATCTTGTACCTGTACGGCATTACCCAAGGGCGCACCGCTAGCATCGTATAAGCTAATAATATGGCCAGATCCTCCAGGTTGAGCAATCTGTGTCAATAAAATATCTGGAACACCATCTCCAACGGTAGATGCTACAATTGGGTCTATTTCATACACCCAATTATTTCCAATATTTGCTATTCCAGTACCTAAGTCTAAACTATTTTGACCATTGGTTAGTAACGGATTTAATGGATCTGAGCTAGGGTCGCCTACTACCGTTAAGCCTAAAGCGTTATTTGCATCACCATCATTAAGACTAGCTTCTATAGTCATTTCGCCATAGATATTATTAGAAGGTGTTAAGCCTAACCAGTTAGATTCCGAAATATTTAAATCCGCCGAACCGTCATTATTAGTATCAATACCATCCATCAAACCATTATTATTGGTATCAAAAATATCATCATCTAGAACACCCGTAGAAAATGTAGTACCACCGGAAGTAAAAGCCAATAATTCATGAGAAAGATTTGGTCTTGTGCTATTTAAACTTGCAGAAGAACTTCTCCACAAATCATTAAAATTGGTAAAAATTTCAGTTATTGGGGTTCCACCTTGCACCGTAGAGGATGGAGAGCCAAAGGTTACTCCACTTGAAATAGTACAAAGTTGTTCTACAGAATCATAGATTCCGTCATTATCATCATCCAAATCTATAGAATCAATAACACCATCCTTATCATAATCATTATGTACAATAATTCTTGCAGAAGGATTATCAGTCGTAATATTGTTATCTGTTTGGTCTTGTGTATTAGTTACTATATTTACTAGGCTCAATAAAGGAAGTATGTCTATTTCATCTCCACGAACTACTAATTCTAATTCAGCAGATTCTCCACCATTAAGAGTACCTATATTCCAAATAGTACCGCTGAAAGTACCAGATATGGTAAAGTTAGAAACAAGGGTTAGTCCTGCAGGAATATTATCGGTAATTCTAAGGTTGGTTAATGGACCAAGACCTAAATTTTTTACTTTTATCGTGAACGTTGCTGTTTCGCCCTCCACAATTTCGGACTTATCAACTGTTTTATTTAGTACTACATCTGGATCGCAGTATAGTGCATTTATGGTTTGAGAATCGTACGTACAAGGACCTTTTGTACCTCTTACATAGAATTCTCCAGCTCCAGAAGGGGCATAACTTGGACTATTTGCTCCAGGGATAAGCTCTCCGTCCTCAAACCATTGGTAGGCATCAAAATTTCCAGAGGCTTCAAATATTTCAGAACCAATAAAACACCCACTTCCTCCTCTAATCTCTAAAGTAACTTCAGGTACGGTATCAAATCCAGAAAAATATCCGGCAACACCTTGCGCACCATTATAACCAAAAAAACCAACGGCAATAGGTCCCGTTGATTGTACACTTACATCTCCATTTAAATTTGGTATAAAAAAGGTTTTCCAATCATTGGTTCCTGCAACAGGAACAGAGGAAGGTAAGGATACGGTACCACTACCATCTGAAACTACAATGTTTGCATCTGGAGTATTTACAGCAGCGATAATAGTTACGCCACCAGACATAATAGTCCCGGCAACATTTCTAATGTCCGGAATATTATCCATGACATCTGGTAACAAACAGTTTACGGGGGCCACAAAGTTTAATCCTTGTGTATATACTTCACTAGCTCCAGCCATACATTGATAGGCATACGTATCTTTTGAGGTTTGTACAAACATATTTGCACCCACTGTATTAGAAGAATAATAACTACTAGGAACTTCAAAATAATCTCCATTGTTTATAGTTGCTATAGGGGTAGTGCCTCCATTTACAAAAATTTGTGTGTTATCAGCGATTGCGATCATTAAAGGAAATTCGGTAGTACCATTGGTATTCCCATTTCCTCTTACAAAAACATAATCTTTTCCTAGTTTATTTTCAGGAACAGGCTGGTCAATCCCTGCATCACGGTTGGATGAGCCTGTTTGTCGACCAAAATTCATAGCGCCGTTACTAATCACAATATCTTTAGTTGCGGTGATAGAAGCTCCAATCCACCCATCTCTTTGCGCTTGTGTAGGAGAATTACCTACATAAGCTTCAAAAACAAAAGATTCATTCTTATTTAAGGTAATTTGATAGGTATTTGCCGTTATTCCTGAAACGTTGTTCCCTAGTCTAAATACACAGTTTGGATCATAACCAAAAAGGTTTATAATGGTATTGTCTTCTGTAGCCATAATCCCTAAGGTATTAGACTTAGATGAGTGTTCTCCTAAATTAGGAATTCCGCCCCATTTAAATTTAGTCCCCATAGCGACTCTACCCTTAGAAGTTAAGGAGGCTGCTTGAGAAGCTGAGTATCCTCTATAATTTACGTAAAATTTATTTCCACTAGGCGATTCAAATCGGAGTCCGCTATTAGTTAATACCACTCCTGTGTTACTATTGTCTACTAACGTTATGTTGTTGTCTCCATTACTTAGTGTATATACAGCCGGACTCACATTTGATATAGAAAATGTTGCTATAGGACTGGTATTCGTACCTCTATAGGCATTTACGGTAAATGTTGTTGGTTCTGGTGTAGAAAGGTATATAGCTTGATTTTGTATTCCTTGGTTATTTTGCCCCTGTTTTAAAGGTGGCAAGTAATGAAGGTCACTTAATTGGGCATAACTAACGGAACTAAAAGATAGTACTATAAGTAGGAGGAGTAGCTGTTTTTTCATGCTTTAAAAGGAATTCAAAATAGATTTTACCCTAAAAAAAATGAATTTTGGTCACTTAAAAAAAACTTTGTTGTGTACAACGATCCTCTTGTAGTGAAGTATTGAAAGGGTGTTGGCTTAATATTTTGTGTAAGAAAAGTTTTTTTTATGTAGGACAAAATTTTTATGACGCTATTTGCGCTTTTTATTCGTTTTTTTGAATATAAATAATAACTTTAGAAGAAATCAATATAATTAGCCAGCTTTTATGTCTGAAGAAAAGTTAATGTCGAAAAAGAAGCCTGCTTATCCTGTGAGCAAGAAACTAAATGCCTATTTGGAATTGTACAATCGAAATATTGAGATTCCTATTTTTTATGAGGATTTACTTCGTTTTTCGGGGTCCATTGTAGTGTATGATTCTAATGACGAAGATAGCCTTTGGGTGCGTGTGTATTATTCAGAATTTGAAAGACGAGAAATTGATGAAAGTCTAAAAAAAGTATATTCTATTTTATTAGCCGATGGAGGTGATCATATTTTTCAATATTTAAATATTGATGCAGTTGATTATTGTACGTTTGGTAACTCTAAACCCTTTAGAATAAAGGTGAGGAATATTTTAAATGATAATTTCACTTATTTTTATATAAAGAAAACGGATGCTTCTCGGATTTATGGTTTGGAGTTAGAGCATATGTTATCGCCTTATAATTTAAATTTTTTGGTCTATAAAAATACATTGATTGAAGAGCATATAGCAGGTATTCCTGGAGATGTTTTTATAAAAGAGATGCTTCCAAACTGTACTGAATCTGAAAAAGCACAATTGGCTAAAGAATTTGTAAAATTTAATGAGCGATGTATGATTCGCCTTTTAGGAGATATGCGTTCTTATAATTATGTAATAGTACCTACGCACGATTTTGATCATGTCGTGTATAAAATTAGAGCTATAGATTTTGATCAACAGTGTTATGAAGGGAAATTGAAGGTGTATCGTCCTCAATTTTTTAAAGAGAATTACCAAATGGTAGAATTGGTAAGGGCTAAACTACAATCTAAGTCTGTAGATCAATATAAATTAGAAGAACGTTCTATTGTAGCTAAAAGAATGAAAAGTTCAGGAAATAGAATAAAAAGATTGTTAAAGGCTTGTTTAGTAGATACTATTTCTACAAAAGAAAATACAGAGCGTTTAAAATCAGAAATTTATGAACTTACCTTAGATATGGATTTTAAAACATGCAAAAAAATGGGCGAAGTATTAAACCTCGCCCTAGATTTTGTGAAACGTAATTATGAAGATGTAAGCATGAAACAAATCATGGAACATAGAATTAACACTAATTAGCTTTTTTGTTCCTTATTAAAATACACTAGATAGTAATACATTTGCTTTTCTTCATCCCATCCTTTTTCAACAAATTTTTCTGCTGATTCTGGATTGATGAAGTCTAGTTTTATTTGAATATTGGTATCTAAATTAATAACATTCTTTATTTTTTTTCTAGCATCAGACACTGCTTTGTTGGCAATATCAAATGTAGAAACATCCTCTACGCTAAATTTAGGACCTTTTTCTGTCTTATAATTTTGAAATTCAGGAATCAAATCTGGATTTGCCATTACTTCATTCAAGAAATTGCTTTCCTCAAAAGAATCATTTTTAGCAAAATGATTCACTGCTCTGTTCATGAAAAGTACTTCTTGCTGTTTATCTTCCGCAGGCAAAACCACATCTTTTGCAAAGTTCTGACAAAATTTCAGATAGTTTTTAGTCTTAAAATTATCATCAGAAAGTGGTTCTACACCTAAAAATTCTTCTAGCCAATATTTAGTATCATACCTATTACTATCTACAGATAAGACTTTATACCCTTCTTCTTTTCCAGTATCGAAAATTAAACATCCTTTGTCTAATTTATTAATGTTAATACCTTGTTGAATAACAATATCTAAATTACTTCCCTTTTCTTCAAATTGAATAAAGTCATGCTTTAATTCACTTTTAAAGATACCAATGGCATCTACTTTTACATTATCTAAAAGTACACCACTTAGATGGGCAACATAAACCTCACCACTTTTAATGTGTGGGTGGTTAGATTGTTCATATAAGTATGAAGCAATTTTTTTCGAATTTGCATGAATACTATCTGGATCAGCAAAAATTTCAGAAGTAATTTTATACATCTCATTGAATTCTACGTCAACATCATTAGCAAAGTTGAAGTAGTTTTCTTCTTTTTCTCTAAAAGGTTTAAAGAAATATTCTTTTAATAGACCTGTAGTTTCATCATTTAAACTATGCGGTGTTTCTGATAAGAAAATAGCTTCGTTTTTATTTTTGTTACCCACACGATGAAGCGAGATACTTTCTATTTGAGTCGCGTATAAATTAATCATAGTTTATATAAAAGTAAATTAGTGTTTTTGCTTTTTAGTGTATTTACGGTAAATAAAAAAAGGATAGTCTTAATTCCAGTTTTCATCAAAATCTAAATCGTCATAATTGTCAAAAGTATCATCAAAATCAAAAGAGGGGTCAGCCTCAAATTTTTTTTCAGGAGGAGAATCTGGTAATTCACCAAAACTAAATAATATGTTAGGATAGGTTCTACCATCTTCTTTAGGAACAATATCTGCTAGCTCTACAAAGAAGGTCCACATACTTAAAAAATCATAGACATAGATAAGTTTAGGGGTGTCTTCTGTGATAATATCTTCTAGAAACGTTTCGTTCATTAAACGAATATCAGAACCATTTTCACTGATGTCATGTAAAGCAATCTCTTCATCTTGAATCCATTCTTCATCACAAGTATAGAAAGATGCCATTTCATTACCTAAAAACCCAAAAGCTTGGGTTATGGCATTATGAAAATCTTCTAGCGTGGTACTTGCCTCAATTTCAATGTCTCTAAAGATATCTTCCTTTGTATCTAAAATTATTCGAATCTTATAAATCATTATGTTGATTTTTTTAGGGGTACAAAGTTACAAAGAATTAGGGTTTGATTTAGTTTTTGAGGCCTCTAAAACCAAATAGAATTGCACGCCAAAAAGAATAGACGCTACAACCATGTGAAAGGTCTGACTGCCAAAAGGAAAATCTATATAATACATGGTTATTCCTGATACAATTTCTAACAATAATAATAATAATACCCATCTTATTTTTTCAAAGCCTACTCCAAACTTGTAAATTAGATATGCGATATATAGATTTAATAAAGCTACAAAAATGGAAAAAGTTCTATGGATGTAGAATTGAATATTGGGATTCAGTAGCCATTGATTTTTAGCGTTTTCTCCAAAAATATCTATTTGCAAGTCTACAAATTGCCGTACTTGAGTTCCTATTATAATTTGGATAAGGGTAGCTATTAAAGAAGCCCAAAGTAGTTTTAATAAGTTAGGATTTGCGTTCTGCTCTTTACCTGCTACAGCAGTTTTATAAATAATATAGATTAACATAGCTACAATTACAAGAGCCATGACCATATGTACGGTAATTTTAACAGGTTCTAATACAGAATAGACAACTGTAGCTCCTAACCATGCTTGAAACCCCATCCCGAAAACTACCAGCCAAGAGAGTATTGTTATAAGCTTACTTTTTTTCCAATATCCAAAAGAACAAATTGCAAGTATAAGGGTGCCAAAACCAGCTAGTGCTCCAAAAAGTCTATTAATATATTCAATCCAGGTATGCCAAACATTAAAAATAGCATAATCGTGTTTGGTGTAATTCTCCCAATTAGATGTATTGTAGGTTGCTGAGGTCGTAAAGTCTGATTTAGCAACTTTTAAAGCTTCACGGTGAATAATTACTTGACCCTTTTCAAAATCTTTATTTTCTTCCCATTTCAAAACAGATTCATCTGTAGGAGGTATGTAATATCCAAAACATTTAGGCCAATCAGGACATCCCATTCCACTCCCCGTCATGCGCACGACAGCTCCTGCTACGATCACCAAATACACCAATACTAAGGTTATTTGGGCTATTTTTCTAAAGTACTTTTGCATTCACTTTTTTATTTTACAAAATTACTACTCTTTGCTCAATTTATGAAGAAAGTTTGGGGATGTTTCAAGGGGTGTTAAAATAAAAAAGCGGAAATTCTCACACAGAGATTTTCCGCTTTTTTAGAGTAGGAGTTTGTTATTCTATAACAATAAACTCAGATCTTCTATTGAGTTGGTGTTTTTCAGCGCTACAGTTAACGGTGTTTTTACATTCGTTGTTTAATTGCGTCTCGCCAAATCCTTTGAATGTTAATCGGGAAGCAGCAATACCTTTCTTCACTAAGTACTCATAGGTAGCTTTGGCTCTTCGTTCAGAAAGCCTACTGTTATAGGCATCATTTGCTATAGCATCTGTATGAGAACCAATTCTTATTTTAGTATTTGGGTATTGGTTTAAATAAGCTATGACCTTTTCCATTATTATTTGTGCATCTTTTCTAATATAAGATTGATCAAAATCAAAATAGATTTTCTCTAAATTTAATTTTTTAGCAAGATCTGCTCCTAAATCTGCGGGAGCAAAATTAGAAATAAGAAAAATTTCAATATTATTGATTTCTAAGTTTGTTCCTATTTCAACTGCGGTAGTTGCTTCTGCGTAATTTTCTTTTAAGGTGATGATGGTATATGTTCCTTTTTCACAAGAGCTGTCTAGATCAAAGTTTCCTTCAGAATCAGAAATACCTTTTCCTATAATTTCACCGTTTGCATTGGTGATATTTAATATAGCATCAGCTATTATTTCTTTTGTTTTTTCATCTTTTACGATGCCTTTTAAATTTGAGTAACAGTTAAAGTCTAGGGCTTTTGATTCTGAAAAACTGTAAATATCATCACTACCTACACCATGTTCACGGTTAGAAGCAAAATAGCCTTTTTTAGTTGTGTCATTGATAATGTATGAAAAATCATCCTGCTCACTATTTAAAGGTTGCCCTAAGTTCTTTGCTTTCGTTCGTTCTAATTCGGCTAAATCAATTCCGAAAACATCTAAGCCTCCTAATCCAGGATGTCCGTCTGAGGCGAAATATAAAATAGCTGCATCAGAAATATTAGGAAACGTTTCTCTAGATTCTGTATTTACAGAGCTTCCTAAGTTGACTGGAGTTCCATAAGAGCCATCAGTATTAATAGTCACATAAAAAATATCAGAAGCCCCTATAGTTCCGGGTCTGTCCGAAGCAAAATACAATTTAGTTTCATCCGTACTTAATGCAGGGTGTGCCGTAGAATAGTCTTCTCCATTAAAAGGCAATGCAGTAATATCTGTCCATGCCCCGTCCTTTAAAGTTGCTTTGTACAATTTTAAATGGCTCACACCTTCTTCATCTCTAGAAAAGCTTCCATTTTTAAAATTATTTCGGGTAAAGTACATAGTCTGACCATCTTTAGTGAAAACAGGAGAAGATTCATGTGCTTTTTTATTCACTGTTTTAGAAAGCTTTGTAGGGGTTGTAAAATCATCATTCTCTGTTACCGTTGTTTTGTATAAGTTTAAGAATGATTTTCTGTTCCAAAGGTGAATTGTTTTGGTTACGGTTCCTGAATCTCTTGCAGAAGAAAATATTAATTCATTTTCATAGAAAGCAGGAGAGAAGTCAGATTCTTTAGAATTGATTGGTAAATTTTTAATGGTGTAGCGACCAGAATTTTCTTTGATAGCGGTTAGATAGTCTTTTTCGCTATTAAATTTTTGAGCACGGCCATCAGTAGCTTTTGCTTGGTCAAATTTTTCCATCCAGGCATCCGAGGCATCATATTCTTTCAAAGATTTTAAGGTTTGAGCATACCGGTACAGATACTCAGAATCAATCGTAGTATTTTCCAGTTCAAACAATTTTTGATACCAAGTTGATGCCTCTTTGTATTGAGCATTCATATAGTTTGCATCTCCAAGATTTTTATAGACTTCTTCAGAAGAATATCCTTCTTTGATTAAATCTTCATACGTACTAATAGCATCTGCATAATCAAAACTATTAAATTTAGATTGCGCTTTTTCCACTTGTTTTTCCTGTGCTTGCAAGCCAAAGCACGCAAAGGCAGTATAGAGAACAATATGTGATAAGTTAATTTTCATGTTAATAGTCTTAAAAGAATCTAGGTGTAATTACTTTTTTGTATCGCGTTAAGAATTCATAGCGTAAGAAGATTTCAAAAGACCCATCGTTAAAGCGGGTAGCCCCAAGATCTGTTGTTTCTTTATCGTACGCTAATCCTAGCATTAACTGTTCAGAGATTTGGAATCCTGCCAATAAACTCACTGCAGCATCCCAACGGTATGCAGCTCCTACAGAAAATTTATCATTAATGAGGAAGTTAGCCGAGACATCTATTTGTAAAGGCGCTCCTTTTACAGCTTTTACAAGACCTGCAGGTTTGAATTTTAGGTTGGGATTTAAATCAAATACATAACCTGTTATAAAGTAAATATTCAAACGCTCTTCTGCTAAGAAAGAGGAGCTATTGGTTCCTGCACTATCAAAATGTTCTGTTTGTAAAAAGTTAGGAAGAGATAGTCCAGAGTAAAACTTATCGGTATGGTAATATACCCCTGCTCCAAAATTAGGAGAGAATTTATTATCTACATTAGGCAAATTACTTTCTGCACCATAATTTCTAAGTTTAGAGAAATCGATGTTTAAGAAATGTCCTCCTGCTTTCAGTCCAAATGAAAGTTTACCTTCTTCAGAAGTAGGGATGGTATAGGAAAATGCGGCATCAAAATACGTATCTTGATTGGTGCCATTTCCTATTTCATCATTTACGATAGAAAGTCCTAAACCTATTCTTCTAGAAACAGGAGCATGTATATTTAGGGTTTGCGTAGTTGGCGCGCCATCAAGGCCCACCCATTGTGAGCGGTGTAAAGCAGCAATGCTCAGTACCCCTCGTGATCCTGCATAAGCAGGATTCACCGAGATGGTATTGTACATGTACTGTGTGTATTGTGCATCTTGCTGTGCAGAGAGAGTGGTGGTCCCTGCAAAGACAAAGAGTGCTATGATCAAATATTTTTTCATGTTTTATTCTTAATGATTAATGCTTATTATCGGTTAATGTATAAATATCCAGCTTTACTTAGGTTTTCATTGTCTTTAACGTATTTGATTACGTAAAAATAAACCCCTACTGGTAATTCAGAATCTGTACTGATAGTTACTCTACCATTAGAGATACCTCTAAATACGTTAGATTGATTATCATACCCGGCCATTTCATAGACTACCACTCCCCAACGGTTATAAATTTGAACCGTATTGTTCGGGAAAGACTCAATGTTTTCAATCCTAAAGAAATCATTTATACCATCATTATCAGGAGTTAGAATTTCATTGGTAACAGCAATACCAGAGTCTACCACTTCCGGTGTACAACCAGCTGCTAGGGTAGGGACCCCACCAATAGAATCACAAGGATCCAATGGATCAGTACCGTCTGTTATTTCTTGACCATCTAGAATGGTATCCCCATCAGTATCTGCTACATCTGGATCAGTACCTATCGCTAATTCTTGAGAAGTGGTTAGACCATCTTCATCACAATCAGAGATCAAATAATCGCCACCTTGTTCAACGGTAATACTGCCTTCATCATAATCGCAAGGATCTTCTGGGTTGGTATCATCGTCAAGCTCTTGCCCATTAAGAACACCATCACCGTCACAATCTGCAACTAGATAATCACCTGAGAAATCAAGCGTAATATTCTCTATTACGTAGTCACATGGGTCATTTTTATCTGTACCGTCTGCTTCTTCTTGCGTATCAAGAACACCGTCACCATCACTGTCACCTATTTCTCTAAAGTTTACTTCTGGTGTCGTTGCATCGTCGTCATTGTCAGTACCATCGGCACCTGTATCCAAATCGTTGTTTACATCGTTACCAGGAGTTCTGTCAAAGCCGTTATCTAGACCATCATTATCAGAATCAACACCTGTAAAAGTACCTTCATCTGTTTCATCAATATCTAGCACACCGTCATCTTCAGAATCAAGGTCTAAGTAATCTGGAGTTCCGTCACCGTCCGTATCTTCCGGCACCAATCCGCCTGGGTAGTTCGTATCCAATCCGCTTGCATCAAAAGCATCGGCAGGAACAACATACGCTAAGGTAGGCTGCGCTTCTACGTTATCTGGAATACCGTCATCATCAGCATCAATATCTAAGAAGTTAGCTTCACCTGTACCATCTGTATTTGGTGGTACTGTTCCTTCTGAACTATCTGCTTGACCATCATTGTTTGCATCTGCAAAACCAGTATCATTAGCATCAATAACACCATCTCCATTTGTATCAAGTGCACCGTTACCTGCTTCCACTACATCTACGATACCATCATTATCGGCATCAATATCAAAGTGGTTAGGAATACCATCACCGTCAAAATCAAATGCTGGTTCAGATGTTCCGTTTACATTACCAATTAATGGATCGTTAGGATCATCATCGGAATGGTTTGGAACACCATCATTGTCATCATCTGCACTTGGGTCGATTCCGTTAGCTTCATCTAAATCAGAAATACCATCATTATCGTCATCAAGATCAATAGTATCAGGAATACCATCTTCGTCGCTATCTAACATTGATCTAAAGTCAACCTCAGCTACATCTGTATCATCTTCGTTATCAGTAGCAATTGCTCCTGTATTTAAATCATTGTTTACAATAATACCTGGGGTATCATCAAAAGCATCGTTAAGACCATCTGCGTCAGCATCTGCTAAAGGATTAGTCATAATTCCTTGACCAGCTTCTAGCATATCTGAAATACCATCATCTTCTGAATCTAAGTCTAAGTAATCAGGAATTAAATCTGTATCCGTATCCTCAGGTCTTAATCCGTTAGGGTAGTTTGTATCTACACCGTTAACATCAAAAGTATTTGCAGGAACAATATACCCAGCAGTTGTTTGTGCTTCTACATTATCAGGAATACCATCATCATCGGCATCGATATCTAAGAAATCTGCATTACCTGTAGTATCTGTATTGATAGGTGAAGTAGTTTCTGAACTATCAGCCTGACCATCGTTATCATTATCTTCAAAACCAGTATCAAGACCATCAATAACACCGTCATTATTCGTATCTAAAGCATCATTACCAGCTTCGTACACATCATAGATTCCATCATTATCGGCATCAATATCAAAGTGGTTAGGAATACCATCACCGTCAAAATCAAATGCTGGTTCAGTTGTTCCGTTTACATTACCAATTAATGGATCGTTAGGATCATCATCAGAATGGTTTGGAACGCCATCGTTATCATCATCTGCACTTGGGTCGATTCCGTTAGCTTCATCTACATCTGAGATGCCATCGTTATCGTCATCAAGGTCTATATAATCAGGAATACCATCTTTATCAAAGTCTAGGATATCTCTAAAATCTACCTGAGTTAAATCAGCATCATCTTCGTTATCCGTAGCAATTGCACCAGTATTCAAATCATTGTTTACATCGTTACCCGGTGTATCGTCATAAGCATCGTTTAGACCATCTCCGTCAGCATCTGCTAATGGATCTGTCATAGTACCTTGACCTGCTTCTAAAGCATCACTTACACCATCTGCATCTGAGTCAGTATCGATATAATCTGGAATACCATCCATATCGGTATCTTCTGGCTCAATTCCGCCTGGGTAATTGGTATCTAATCCGGTTGCATCAAAAGCATCTGCTGGTACGGTATACGTATCAGTAGGTTGTGCCTCTACATTATCTGGAATACCATCATCATCTGCATCAATATCTAAGAAGTTAGCTTCACCTGTACCATCGGTATTTGGTGGAGTCGTTCCTTCTGAATCATCAGCCTGACCGTTATCATCAGTATCAGCAAAACCGGTATCAAGACCATCAATAACACCATCATTATTTGTATCAAGGTCACCGTTACCAGCTTCCACAACATCTACGATACCATCATTATCAGCATCAATATCAAAGTGATTTGGAATACCATCACCGTCAAAATCGAACGCTGGTTCAGTTGTTCCGTTTACATCACCAACAAGTGGATCAGCAGGATCATCATCAGAATGGTTTGGAACACCATCGTTATCATCATCTGCACTTGGGTCGATTCCGTTAGCCTCATCTAAATCAGAGATGCCATCGTTATCGTCATCAAGATCTACTGTATCAGGGATACCGTCACCATCAAAATCAAGTACTGATCTAAAATCTACCTCAGCCACATCTGTATCATCTTCGTTATCTGTTGCAATTGCTCCAGTATCCAAATCATTATTAACATCGTTACCTAAGGTATCATCGAAAGCATCGTTTAATCCGTCTGCATCAGCATCGGCTAAAGGATCTACTAGAGTTCCTTGTCCAGCTTCTAAGACATCACTTATACCATCGTTATCAGAATCATCGTCCAAATAATCTGGAGTTAAATCTGTATCTGTATCCTCAGGTCTTAATCCGTTAGGGTAGTTTGTATCTACACCGTTCACATCAAAAGTATTTGCAGGAACCACATAACCAGTTGTTGGCTGCGCTTCTACGTTATCTGGAATACCATCGTCGTCTGCATCAATATCTAAGAAATCTGCATTACCTGTCGTATCTGTATTGATAGGCGAAGTAGTTTCTGAACTATCTGCCTGACCATCGTTATCATTATCTTCAAAACCAGTATCAAGACCATCAATAACACCATCATTATTAGTATCTAAAACATCATTACCAGCTTCGTACACATCAAAGATTCCGTCATTATCAGCATCAATATCAAAATGATTTGGAATACCGTCACCGTCAAAATCAAAAGCTGGTTCCGTTGTTCCGTTTACATCACCAACAAGTGGATCAGCAGGATCATCATCGGAATGGTTTGGAACACCATCGTTATCATCATCTGCACTTGGATCGATTCCGTTAGCCTCATCTAAATCTGAAATACCATCGTTATCATCATCAAGATCTACCGTATCAGGAATACCATCTTGATCGAAATCAAGTACTGATCTAAAATCTACCTCAGCCACATCTGTATCATCTTCGTTATCTGTTGCAATTGCACCAGTATCCAAATCATTGTTTACATCTGTACCTAGGGTATCATCGAAAGCATCGTTCAATCCATCTGCATCAGCATCGGCTAAAGGATCTACAAGAGTACCTTGTCCAGCTTCCAGCATATCTGAAATACCATCGTTATCAGAATCATCGTCCAAATAATCTGGAGTTAAATCTGTATCTGTATCCTCAGGTCTTAATCCGTTAGGGTAGTTTGTATCTACACCGTTAACATCAAAAGTATTTGCAGGAACCACATAACCAGTTGTTGGTTGTGCCTCTACGTTATCTGGAATACCATCATCATCGGCATCAATATCTAAGAAATCTGCATTACCTGTCATATCTGTATTGATAGGCGAAGTAGTTTCTGAACTATCTGCCTGACCATCATTATCATTATCTTCAAAACCAGTATCAAGACCATCAATAACACCATCATTATTCGTATCTAAAGCATCGTTACCAGCTTCGTATACATCATAGATTCCGTCATTATCAGCATCGATATCAAAGTGATTAGGAATACCGTCACCGTCAAAATCAAATGCTGGTTCTGTTGTTCCGTTTACATCACCAACAAGTGGATCAGCAGGATCATCATCTAAATAATTTACGATTCCATCGCCATCATCATCAGCACTTGGGTCAACTCCATTGGCTTCATCTACATCTGAGATACCATCGTTATCGTCATCTAAATCAACAATATCCATAATACCATCTTGGTCAAAATCTAATATAGATCTAAAATCAACCTCAGCAGTATCAACATCATCCACATTATCGGTTGCTATTGCACCTGTATCTAAATCATTATTGACATCGTTACCTGGTGTATCATCAAAAGCATCATTTAATCCGTCACCGTCAGCATCAGCCAATGGATCTGTAATTGCACCTTGACCCGCTTCCACTGCATCTGGCGTACCATCATCGTCAGAATCAGTATCCAAATAATCAGGAGTAAGATCTGTATCTGTATACTCAGGTCTTAATCCGTTAGGGTAGTTAGTATCTACACCATTGAAATCAAAAGCATCTGCAGGAACAACATAACCTGTAGTAGGTTGTGCTTCTACGTTATCTGGAATACCATCGTCATCTGCATCAATATCCAAGAAATCTGCATTACCTGTCGTATCAGTATTGATAGGTGAAGTAGTTTCAGAGCTATCAGCCTGACCATCGTTATCATTATCTTCAAAATTGTCATCAACACCATCGATAACACCATCATTATTAGTATCTAAAGCATCATTGCCAGCTTCATATACATCAAAGATTCCGTCATTATCAGCATCAATATCAAAGTGATTTGGAATACCATCACCATCAAAGTCGAATGCTGGCTCAACAATTCCGTTTACATCACCAACTAATGGATCAGCAGGAGCATCATCGAAATAATTTACGATTCCATCGCCATCATCATCAGCACTTGGGTCAACTCCGTTGGCTTCATCTAAATCTGAAATACCATCATTGTCATCATCCAAATCAACGATATCCATAATACCATCTTGGTCGCGATCTAATATAGATCTGAAATCAACCTCAGCGGTATCTAAATCATCTTCGTTGTCTGTTGCAATTGCACCAGTATCTAAATCATTGTTTACATCTGTACCCGGTGTATCATCAAAAGCATCATTTAATCCGTCACCGTCTGCATCAGCTAAAGGATCAGTTAATGTTCCTTGACCAGCTTCAATAACATCTGGCGTACCGTCATCATCAGAATCTGGATCCAAGTAATCAGGAATTAAATCATTATCCGTATCTGCAGGTGTAATTCCACCTGGATATTGAGTATCTAAACCTTCAGCGTCAAAAGCATCATCTGGAGCATCATAAGCTGCCGTAGTTTGTGCTTCTACATTATCTGGAATACCATCATCATCTGCATCAATATCAACATAGTTTGCACCACCTGTTGTATCTGTATTTAATGGGGCTGTACCTTCTGTAGCATCAGCTTGACCATTATCATTTGCATCTAAGAATACATCATCAGTACTGTCAATAGCACCATCGTTATTGGTATCTAAAGGACCTGTTCCATTTTCAACTAGATCAAGAACACCATCATTATCAGCATCTATATCTAAGTGGTTAGGATTAGCATCACCATCAAAATTATCGATTGGTAAAGCGGTACCAGGACCATCTGTAGCCGTAGGACTTGTATTATCATCTGTATCTACGATATCTGAAAGTCCGTCACCATCTGCATCATCAATAGTTCCTGTTCCAATAACACCATCGTTATCTGGGTCTGAACCACCAGCTTCAGTTACATCTGGAATACCATCATTATCAGAATCTGTATCTATTCTATCATCAAATCCGTCATCATCTGTATCAGGACTTTCTAAAGGCGTACCAGGAGTAGTTGCATCTGCAGGGTCAACACTATCAGCCAAACCATCACGGTCTGTATCTGTAGCGAAAGTATCTATAACACCATCGTTGTCTGCATCTGGACCACCAGCTTCTGTTACATCTGGAATACCATCATTGTCTGAATCTAAATCTATTCTATCTTCAATACCGTCACCATCAGAATCTTCATCTGGTAAAGGAGTATCTGCAATTTCATCTGCAAGACCATCATTATTGATATCTGTCATAGAAGTTGGGTCACCCGCAATTGGGTAGTCTATATGACCATCACCATCTGTATCTGTACCACCAGCTTCTATAGAATCTGGAATACCATCATTATCAGAATCCAAGTCAATACTATCTGGAATACCATCACCGTCTGTATCAATACATAAAGAAGAAAATAAACCTACTCCCATTCCTGTTTTTCCACCAGGTAACTGAGAAATGTTAAAGGTAATTTGGGTAGTGTTTTTAGAAACAAAAAGGATAACAGGTGCATCAGCTATTGTAGTATTATTGGCTGCTACATTAATGTTTTTAGTACCTAATCCAGTTATTGTTGCAAAATTAATATTTTTACTATCTATAATTTCAAAAGCATTTCCGTTTGTACTTGTGGAGTAATTTTCTCCGCTAACACTTGCTTCGGCATCAAAAAAGAAAACATCAATAGGTTTATCAAAATCGTATGTTAAGGTATAACTACCTCCAGAATTTACTCCTCTAAACCCATCATCATTAGGATTACTTTTAATATCTAAAAAAGTCCCAGCAGGTCTTACTGCAGAAGTATTTATAGATTCTATAGGATTACCGGAATGAGTTATAGTAGCTATTACTGTACCAAAAGGAGTAGTTAAACTTGAGGTAGTAGAGTTTCCATTTAAAGTTACTGTAGGTGTAAAAGAAAATATTTGTAGTAAATTAGCATAAGGTGTTACTGTTTTTCCAGAAGGGTTCACAGAAGCGCATTCAACACTATCTAAGATTCCATCATTATCATCATCAATATCAACAGTATCCATAATACCATCATTATCTGAATCTAATATCGATCTAAAATCAACCTCAGCAGTATCTAAATCATCTACATTATCTGTTGCAATTGCACCAGTATCTAAATCATTATTTACATCGTTACCAGGAGTATCATCAAAAGCATCATTCAAGCCATCATTATCAGCATCGGCTAAAGGATCTGTGATGGTATCTTGACCAGCTTCTACAACATCATCAATACCATCATTATCAGAATCTGAATCTAAATAATCTGGAATTAAATCACCATCTGTACTTACAGGAGTTAAACCAACAGGATAGTTAGTATCTAATCCGTTAGCAGCTTCAGCATCTGCAGGAGCAATATACCCAGCAGTTGGTTGTGCTTCTACGTTATCTGGAATACCATCATCATCAGCATCGATATCTAAATAGTTTACACCACCTGTACCATCTGTATTTGGTATTGGAAGTGGAGATAAAGCCGTAGCATCATCCCAACCATCTGTTGTAGCGGTATCATCAAAACCATCTACTAGACCATCACCATTAACATCAAGACCACCAGCTTCTGTAGTATCTGTAATACCATCATTATCTGAATCTATATCTAAATGATTTGGAACACTATCACTATCAAAATTATCAATTGGTAATGGAGTACCTGTACCATCTGCAAAGTCAGTTGTCGTATTATCATCTGGATCTACTAGATCTGAAAGTCCGTCTCCGTCTGTATCATCTATTGGACCAGCACCGATTCTACCATCGTTATCTGGATCAGAACCACCAGCTTCAATAACATCTGGAATACCATCATTTTCAGAATCTAAATCTATTCTATCATCTAAACCATCATTATCCGTATCTGGATTTGGAATTGGCGTACCTGGAGTAGCAGGACCCACTGGATCTACACTATCTGCTAGTCCGTCATTATCGGTATCGGTCATGAACGTATCAATGATACCATCACCGTC
Source organism: Cellulophaga algicola DSM 14237 (assembly GCF_000186265.1). Taxonomy (NCBI): domain Bacteria; kingdom Pseudomonadati; phylum Bacteroidota; class Flavobacteriia; order Flavobacteriales; family Flavobacteriaceae; genus Paracellulophaga; species Paracellulophaga algicola. The sequence continues at coordinate 351,979 of NC_014934.1, read as the reverse complement.
ACCGTCCATACCACCAGCTTCGGTAGTATCTGTAATTCCGTCATTATCAGAATCTAAATCTAATCGGTCTAGAATACCGTCGTTATCAGAATCTTCATCTGGTAAAGGAGTAGTATCTACGCTATCGGCAACACCGTTACCATCAGCATCAACAAAACCATCTACGGCACCATCGCCATCAATATCTTCGCCACCAGCTTCTAAAGTATCTGTGATACCATCGTTGTCTGCATCTAAATCTAAGTAATCTGGATTACCGTCACCATCAGTATCAATTGGATCAATACCATCTGTATCTGACCCTACTGCAGGAATACCTGTTAATGGATCAATAGTACCCGGGGTATTAAAGCCACTTGTAGTCTGTGCTTCAACCGTATCTAAAATACCATCATTATCACTATCTAAATCGTAAGCATTAAGTATACCGTCGCCATCAAAATCTCCACTATCATCAGTAGTACCATCTCCATCTGTATCAAAAACATTTGAAGTTGAGTTTACCTGTACACAACCATTTTGTGGAGTACAAGGTGCACTACCTTCTGGTCCGTCTGTAGTATCATTATCAACTACATCTGCAAGACCATCTTTATCTATATCTGTAATAATATCTATAACACCATTGCCATCTGCATCTATATTACCTGAGCCTGCCTCAACAAGGTCAGTAATACCGTCATTGTCAGAATCTAGGTCTAATTGATTTGGAACACCATCGCCATCTGTATCAAAATTGATACATATACCGTTCGCATTTAATCCGCCACAAGTTAGGAAATCTGTGTCATAGTAGTTTGGAGTACCGTCGCCATCTAAATCATCATCTGGATCAGGTAAGCCCATTGTTGCACAATCCCATCCATTAATACCATCAAAGGTTGCAGCACAGAAATCTGGATCTTCATAATCTAAAGTTCCGTCACCATCTGCATCGCCATTATAAACTTCAATAACATCTGGTATACCATCATTATCATCATCTAAATCTAATGGCGCACCCGAAGCTACAGAAACAGGAATTAAGATAGCCTCGCACTGACAGTTGGTACTTGAAGGTAAAAACTCTACTATAAAATTAGTACCTGTACAAGCGGCACCGGCAGTAGTGAATATTATTTCATCTGTAATTGTAGACGAATTAGGAATTACATCGGCTATGGTACCTGTTGCGATAGCAGCGCCATCGATATCACCATTAACATCTGCACAGTATACGCTATACGCATAACCAGCATCTGCATCTACAAGAGCTGTATTTTCAATATCTAGAGCTAAATGATATTCATAATTATTACCAGTATCTACAGAAAAGAAACTTTCATTTGCCGTTCCAACTAAAATTGGCTTTTCTAAAGGCATTATTTCATAAGAAGAACCTGTAGCAACTTGAAAATCAGGGCAATTATTTGTAGAACTGGGTGTAGCACAAGTAACGCCAGTAACGCTTACATAGTTTACAATCTGTACTTCTGCTTCATCATCACAAATACCATCGTTGGTAGTGATAAAATCAAAGTTAAAAGTTATCGTAGACCCTCCAGAAATACCTGGTGGATAGTTCAATATTAATTCTTGATGGTCTCCGACAGTTGCTATGCTATTGAATGTAGCTCCATCTGCACTTGCAAAGGTGGCATCAACATATTCTAGACCAGATCTTAGTATTATTTTTCCAAAATCTGAGCTACCTGTGGTACCGTCCGTAATTGTAGTAACTACATTGATATTATCTGTTACCCCGCAGCCTTGGATAGGCGAACCAGGTAAGTAAATATTGCTTATTGCATTATAAGGAGTTACGGCGCCATTTGCCTGAATAGCATTAGAAACTATTCTAGAACCATTACCAGCCGCAATATCACCGCACGGCTCTTCACCGAATACCTTAAAGGTGAATTTAGAATTGGAAATAAATTCACACTCCAATTGAATTTCAAAATCAACATGTGCCGTTCTTTCATTTATAGAGTTGACTGCAGGATTACCCTTTATGCCATTTAAAGCAAGTATACCTGTATGTTCCAATAGATTTACTTTGGCTATACCGTTTTCTATAGTAACTGTTACCGCCTGAGTGTCAGTTGCAATAGTAGACCCTTTAGGATAAGTAACATTTGTAGTTACTATAGTAATACCACCAGCTCCTCCAGGAATGGCAAACTGTAGTGAAGGATTTATTAAATCTGCCAGTTGTGCACTAATAACATCAACTCCTATATCAAACGGAGTACATAAATCTTGTGACATACTAGGTTGATTCGTAATAGCTACCTGTACTTGTGAACCTTTAGGCTCTAATGTTATAGAAGTAGAATTTTGATAACATGTTGCTCCCACTCCTTGAAAGTCAGAAGTATCTATACTTGTATTTGGATAGCCAGGGTAGCCTGAACAATCCCAGCCATGCTCAACAAGAACAGTTAGATCTTGACAATCATCAAAGTCTGCCTTGAAACGTATAGATTTTGTTGCACCCGAAGCAACGGAACCAGCTTCGATCCAAGTTTTATCTCCAGATTGATAGAAGTTAACTGGTGTTTCAGCACCCGCATTGACAGAAAATGCACTAGTAATATTTATACCCACTGGTGAAGTAACCTGTAACCAGTTATAATCTACAGCATCTGGACTAGTATTGCTTATGTTGGTATCAAAATATACTGTATACGCATCACCATTAACTGTTGGTAAAGGAGATTGTATAATAAAAGTAGGTTGGGTATAATTAAAAGTATTTGTATTTGTAAAGCTAGAACTTACTGGAGTTGCATACGCAAAATCGTCATAATTTATGGTATAGTCATATCGAGCTGATGCAGGAGATTCACAAGTGCCTATAAATTCTACATAGAATCTTGGTTGCGTTAATGCTGTTTGATCCTTATTTTTAAAATTAGGTCCTGGCGTAATAATTACCTGGCCATTACTTTCTGTAGCTATAAAATCTGTACTAGTCGTTGAATAAGCTCCTTGAAATTGTGCGGATGTAACATTACCAGTAAATCTAGCCCCTTCAGGAATGTCTACTACTGTAGATGTCCAATTGGTAAGAGGTCTGTATTCATCTGTATGCATATCACTAGGTGCCATATTATGTTGGAAGTATAGCCATCCATTAGAAGGAGTACAACCGCTGGTAGCTCTTGTTTGGTTACTACCATAAATTCTAGGGCGTGAATAATAAGCCCTATCTCCCCAAGTGTCACAGCCAACTCTATTGAGCGCAGTATTTGACGGGTAATCTGTGAAAGCGAAAAATTCGCCTCTTAAATTGGTTAGTTCAAAATAATCAATGTCTTTAAAATCTTTACTAAACTCAAAAGTCAATTCAACTTCTACAATATCTCTATTTGTAGCATCCCCTTCATATAAATAAGCAGCACTTATTACATCTCTTTCATCGCTTAAATCAAAACTGAGCATATGCTCCGTAGTACCGTTGGTTGTTAAAACTGGAGCCGTAGTAATTGCACGCGAATCTGATGTGCCAGCACTATTATCAATGATGGTAATTTTCGAATCTACTAATGTTATGATTCCTGATCCACCTGCTGCTGCGCTAAAAGTATCATAGGTCAAATCGAAATATAGATTATCTAAAGAAATACTGTTGATAGAAGCTGTAGTCGTAATCTTCATTTGATCACCTGCTAAATATTTCTTGATACCATCTGTATTGTCATCTAAAATAACTTTAGTGGTCATGGTATCATCTGTCCAACCAGCGGTAAGTCTTCTGGCCGTAAAGCCTTCAATTGCAGGACCAACACAACCACCTGGGCAATGCGTGTATATGTTTACTGTACCACAATGAATATCTTGAGACCAACAAACATTACCACCACTTGTTGCCGTATAGTTTGTAGTATAAGGAATAGCTTGCACCCCATTTGGACCGCAGGTAAAGGTTAAAGGGAATTCTACCCATTCTTTATATTCAGGACCACTAATATCTGTAGTTGTATATGTAATTTGGTTTCCAGATTGTGTAAAACCAGTTGGTACTGAACCTTGCAAAGCCATTCCCGTAGGTACTGTAATCGTTACGCTCCATGTAGAGTTATTGCCAGTAGAAAATAAAGGTTGACCACCAATAAGTGGGGTTCCATTTCCATTTGCTTGGATTGAAGGTGCAATTCTTATTACGAAATCTTCATTGTTAACAATATCGGTAGGAGCTTCAACTTCAGTTACACTTCTGTAATCTCTAATAATATTAAAGTAATTAAGATCTATACGTTCTGGTAATCTATCACTTTTACATTGATCTTTGAAATAAGCATCAAAGTAGGTATGTTCCCATTCCATGTAATTGTAAGTTCCTGTTCCACAATTGTCTTTAGGAGCAATAGCAAAGTCAAAAGAGAGCTGCGTAGAAGCACCAGGAGGCAAATCATCATAAAAGCCGTCGTTATCCAAATCATCAAAGCCACCAGGTCCGTCGGGATCAGAGCTGAAAAAATTTGGAGGAATAGATATCGTATTACCAGAACCTCTAGTCGGAAAGCTTGTACTTGCTCTATTATCCGGGTTAAAAGTTGGATTAGTACCAAATCTAAAATTAGAAACACTTCTTGTTCCATGGTAGTCAAAGTCCCATAGAGTATTACTTGCAGCTGTTGAAATTGGTGTGGTGTTAGCTCCTAAACCTAAATTTATTCCAACGTCTAGGGCCATAGACCCTGCTGTTAATTTTGTGTTTTCTATTTGTACGGTATAGGTTACTGCCTGACATAAATCTGGCGTAGTTGTACCTATTTTTGTTATAGCTATTTCCGGAACATTAGCTCCAAAGTTTACAGAACCTGTTTGGCTTTCAGCTGCTTGGCAAGTTTCGCCAGGGCTACAGCCCCAATACGTATTATGAACAATAGCGGTATCTAAACAGTCATCTACCCTAAAAGATTCCTGGAAAATAATTACTTCGCCATTATCAAAACAATTATCACCGTTACCCACATTACCATTAAATACAGGATTTAAAGTAGTATTTAAGAAAGCGGCATTTAAGTCAATTATATATGTCCAAATTTGACCTACTTTAGATTCAGGAGTTAAAAGAATTGGGTTTGACGGACTTTCTAAATAATATAGTTCATAAACGTCATCTACATCTTCACCGATATCTACATAATAGGTGAATTTTTCTGTACACCCATTACCCCCTTGCGCTAAAGTAATATCTCTTGTATACGTATCCCCTACGTTAGCATTGACGGTAGGTATGGCAGAAATATTTAGTGAAGCGGCCAATAATGGATATGAAGATAAAGTTACTTCCGTATCAGAATCTGAATTGGCTCCATTAATGTCTTGAAAGTTAATGGTATGAGCATCTTTGAACAGTCCACCTGAATTAGAATGCGCTACCGCATCACAATTTGCACTACGTTCAAAAGTAAAAGTCACTTCGTCCCCATTATCCCATGTAGCATCACTATCTCGTAAAATAGTGAAAATTGGGTCAGAGGGTGTGCCTCCTTCTCCAATAGTATATATTTTCGTTGCCGAAGTAATTGGATTTCCAAATGAATCTGTTTGCGAAGTTATACTTGCTGTCCCTGCCACATATTCTACACCAGGCGGAAGATCAAAAGTAATACTAAAGTCATGACACGTAGGGTTATTACCTCTTATGAAAACTTCTTCAAGAGAATTGTTGACGCCTCCACAGGTAGCCAAATTTTCAGGTGTCAAGTTAACCGTGTATCGGTTACTATTGATTTGTGCGTTACTATTTATTGAAAAAAATAACAAAGCAGCAATAGGCAATAAAAAGGTTTTTAATGCTTTTTTCATGGAATACTGTTTAATGTTTTCCTGACTTGGGAAGGAAAAATGTTTTGGTTTATAGTTATTTACTTTATAAATTGTAGGAAATTTACTAAAATAAAAAGGTAAGTACCAAATATAATTATGAAGAAACTGTTAAATGAATTTATGTTGGCTGATTGTAGTGAAGTGTATGTGAAATACAAATAAGTGTAGGTGAACGGTTATTAAATTAGTGCCATATTACAATAAATGAAAAATTCCCAGGTAGTTGTGAACTTGTTATTTGGTCGATGCTGTCCCTATTTCACTGTCTTTTTGAAGTACACATTGATAAGCTATATCGTTTTATTTCGCCTTCAAGAAATATTTATTTTATAATTCTGATTTCTTTAGACGGGTTTATATAAAACGGCTCCGTTATTTCTTTACCACTAATAAGTGGCTGAAAATTTCTTACATGATTACGTTTTTCTACTGCAACATTTTTTTGTCTTACAACTTTGTAGCTATTTTGGCAGCGTTTTTGCTTTATAGAATTTGTGGTGTTGCTATTAGCTTCATATGCGTTTATTGAAGACTCTATGTTATCACCGCAATAAAAAAAAATGTATAAAATAAATGGAGCTAAGATTTCTGTTTAGTCTCTTAAAAAAAAAGGAAGTAAAGCGTGTTACTTTGTAAGACCAATTTTTTCACCCTTTTTAAGCATAAATTGGTAAGCCGCATCATACTCGTTAGGGATTTCACCTTCAAGGATTGCTTCTTTGATTGCTTCCTTAATAATGCCTATTTCTTTAGAAGGTTTTAGGTTGAAGGTTTCCATTATTTGTTCGCCACTAATAGGAGGTTGAAAATTACGCACATGATCACGTTCTTCTACTTCAACTATTTTTTGGCGGACCAATTTGAAATTATTTTGATAGCGTTTTTGTTTTTTAGGATTTTTGGTGGTGATGTCTGCTTCACATAAAGTCATTAAATCTTCTATATTCTCACCTGCATCAAAAATTAACCGACGTACGGCAGAGTCTGTTGCAAAATCTTCCGATAAGATAATAGGTCTAGAACTCAATAAAACCATTTTTTGAACGAATTTCATTTTATCATTCAAAGGCATGCGTAATCTTTTAAATAACTTATAGACCATCTTAGAGCCTATAAATTCATGGCTATGGAAGGTCCACCCAATTTTTTTATCAAAACGTTTCGTAGGAGCTTTTCCAATATCATGGAGTAGGGCAGCCCAACGTAGCCATACATTATCTGTATTTAGGGCAATATTATCTACAACCTCTAAGGTATGCCAAAAATTATCTTTGTGGCGTTGCCCTTCTATTTCTTCAATACCCTGTAAGGCGGTAAGTTCAGGAAGAATATAGCCTAATAATTCTGTTTTATGAAGTAAAGAAAACCCTAACGAAGGTATTTTACTCGCTAATATTTTATGTAGTTCGTCTACTATACGTTCCTTAGAAATTATTTTTATTCGGTCTTTATGTTCTGTTATAGCGTTTAAAGATATGTCTTCAATTTTAAAATCTAGTTGCGTAGCGAATCGGATGGCACGCATCATTCGCAAAGGATCATCAGAGTAGGTAATCCCAGGTGCTAATGGTGTTTTTATTATTTTATCTTCTAGATCTTGAATACCATTAAAAGGATCTAATAGTGTGCCGTAAGTAGGCTCATTTAAAGAAATTGCCAATGCATTGATGGTGAAATCTCTTCTTTTTTGATCGTCTTCAAGAGAACCGTCTTCTACGACCGGTTTTCTACTATCTTCATGATAGCTCTCTTTTCTGGCACCCACAAATTCTAATTCAATATCTTCATATTTAATCATGGCAGTACCAAAATTCTTAAAAACAGAAACTTCTGGTTTGCCTTTAAGTTTACTAGCTACTTTTTTAGCTAATTCTATACCGCTACCAATGGCTACAATATCAATATCTTTTGCGGTACCTCTTGCTAATAGATAGTCACGTACAAAACCACCAATAACGTAGCAGTCTAGGTTTAATTCTTTAGCTGCAGTAGAAATTATCTTGAAAATCGGATTTAGTAGAGCTTGCTCGTGATTTGTATGCGTCATGCTATTCTCGGATTATTTTTACAACTCCATCATTCCCGAGTTTAATTATAGATGAAGGTGTTCCTGAATTTTGATCTTGGTGCAAATTTACCACATAGTCTACACCTTTTAAAATTGCAATGGAAATTTCTTGAAAAGTTTGAGGTGTAGTTTCTCCAGCAATATTTGCAGAAGTAGAAACTATAGGTTTTTTAAAATTACTAATTAAGTATTGGCAAAATTTATCTGACGCTACTCGAATAGCTAAGGTATTATCTTCTGCGACTAAATTTTTTGCTACACCTTTTGGGTTGTCATAAACAATTGTAGTGGGTTTTGTGGCTAAATCTATGATGTCATAAGCTACCTCTGGTACTGCGCTTACATGCTTTTCTAACATGAAATCATTAGCAACCAAACAAATCATTGTCTTGGTATTCTCACGCTTTTTTAATGCGTATATTTTAGCAACAGCTTCCTCATTAGTAGCATCACAACCAATACCCCAAACAGTGTCTGTTGGGTATAGAATTAAACCGCCTTTAGAAAGAATTTCGATGCATTTATTTATTTCTTCCTGCATGATAAATTTTTTAGGCATCAAAAATAACCTTTTAATAACGATTAAAATAAATCTTTTTACAGATGTTTTTATGCAAATGGAGTAATAATGAGGGTAGAAAAGCTGTTATAGGAATGTTATATTCCTGTAATTTGTATTTTAAATGCAAATACGACTATTTTAAAAGAGTACTATGAAGGAGAAATTGTCAGTTTTTATTATTACCTATAATGAAGAACGAATTTTAGATAAATGTTTGAATAAGCTTTCTTGGGTAGATGAAATTGTTGTTGTAGACTCTGGCAGTACAGATGCTACTTTAGAAATTTGTAAAAAGTACCATGTAAAATTAGTTCACAAAGATTTTGAAGGTTTTGGTGTTCAAAAGCAATTTGCTTTGGAGCAAACGACCCATAATTGGGTACTTAGCATCGATGCGGATGAAATTTTAACCGAAGAATTAATAGCCGAACTACAAGGAGTGCTTGATTCTGGTACCTCTAACAATGGGTATTATTTAAAAAGAAAGCATGTTTTTTTAGGTAAAGTTTTTGAGTACGGTCCTGAGAGTAAGGAGTATATTTTGCGTTTCTTTAAAAAGAATAGGGGTAAGTTTGACGGAAAAAAAGTACATGAAAATGTAATTTTGGAAGGTCCGTCCGGTAAGCTGAAAAATAATTTCCTCCATTTTACAACGCGTTCATTAGACCATTATATAGAAAAGCTATCGAACTATGCTTCTATCTTTTCAGAAGGAGAATACCTTAAAAATAAAAAATATGGAATTGGATATATTTTTATAAAAGTAAAATTAGAATTTTTTAAAAAATATTTCTTGGAACTTAATTTCTTAAATGGTAAAGAAGGATTTTATTGGTCTTATTTAGCAGCGTATTATATGGGGATTAAATGCATGAAAACCAACGAACAATATAAGCAGGTAAAGAAACAGTTAATGTTTTAAGGCGGTTTTAGTTTAAATTATTACGTAATAGCCACAACTTTACATAGCGCATAAATACAGTATAGCCATAGACGTAAGCAATCATAAAGCCTTGAAAACCATCTAAGAAACCTTTTTTTAGGATATAATGACTAAAAAAACGGAATGCAGGTTTTATTATAAAGTGGAATAAATTGGGTTTTTTTCCTTTTTCAAATAATTTAATAGCTTGTAGATTAGCGTATTTATTCCGCTTTCTAAAAATATCATCTATTCCTTTATAGGAGTAATGATTTATTTTATTTTTTAGTTTGCCAACGGTACCGTTAGCTTTAATTTCTTCGTGTACTAGATTACCGTTGTACCTACACTCTTCTTTCTTAAATAATCTAATTACTTTATCATTTTGTAAACCACTATGCTTTATTAGTTTCCCCATGTAATAGGTAGTCCTATACACCCAAAAAGCAACCTCATTAGGAGCTAGTTCAATGGTGTTCATTATTTCTTCCTTTAGGAGGGGAGTAATTTCTTCGTCGGCATCAAAAAAAATGATCCAATCATTGCTTGCTTTTTCAATGGCATAATTTTTCTGACTCGAAAAATCGTCAAATACTCTTTGGTAGAGCTTCACATTAGGATATTCTTTAATTATAGCAACAGTTTGATCAGAACTAAATGAATCGATAATAATTAACTCATCAGCAAAACTCATAGATTCTATGAATTTTTTTATAAATTTTTCTTCGTTGTAAGTAATAAGAAGACTCGTAATTTTTATCTTGTTTTTCAATATGCTAGAATTTTCTATCGAATTGGTCTGCCGCTATGGTCAATGGCTTTTGGTATGATTTCCAAGTAAAATAGTTTAATTTTTTTCTTATTTTATATTTTCTTACTAAACTTAAAGGTTTGGGTTTTAAATAGGATTTATCTTTATATAGAAAATCTAAGGTAGCATCAATTACCCTTTTTGAAGATTTTCCGTCCTTAAAGGTGTGCGATTCATCTGCATATTTTTTAATTTCTGAAATAATATCTTTAGGTTGTGATAAGGCATACTGGATGGCTTCTTCAATTTCACTCACTTCATCAACATTTATATAGCTGGCTAAAGGCATATTATTTCTAAAGGTAACCACGGGTTTTAGTTGTAATAAGTACTCTATTAATGCAGATGATGTGTCGCATAGCATTATATCCGATTTTTCAAATAGCGGGATCAAATTGGTTGTATCGTGGTAGGTAAGGTTTTCATTCTGAAAAGACTTAAACTTAGCTACGGTTTCTTCTGCTATTAATGGATGTAAAACAATATCAAAATGCCATTTTCCTATTTTTGATAACCTTTTTAATTCTTCTTGCAAGGAAACATTTAAGGCTAAACTATATTTTTTAGTAAATGTAGAAGAAACCAATATAATAGGCTTCTCATTATGAGGCTTGTTTTTTAAAGGGAATAAAGCATCCATCTTAGGCCATCCAGTTTCAATGACTTCAAAATGTTTTAATTTTTCGCTTTTATGTTTAAAATTCGGGGTAGAAGTTGCTCCTTGTGTACAATAGAGGTCAAAGAAATTCCGGATAATAAATTGATCTGTTCCTTTTCTTTTATTTGCAGGAAAACCATGGAAGACTTGAACTTTTATACCGGGAATAAAATCTGCAACATAATCTGTTGCGGTAAGTACAATATGAGGTTCGTAATGAATTGCTTCTTCAATAGTTAGAATATCTTCTTGATTTTTAAAGTATGCTTTAGTTTTTTCATCTTCTACAAACCATTTTACCTCCATTCCTCTAGCTTTTATTTCTTTTTCAAGGGGTTTGCAAATAGGAATACTGTATGCGTAAGTTATGTATAACAAAAATTTTTGTTTCATTCTAATGGTATTAGATTTTACAAAAATAGACTTTAAAAGGAACTATTACCAAAAATTGTAATGCCATAAAATAAAAATCTCCAAGAAAATTAGCTCGGAGATTTAAACTTATTTGTAATGGAAACCTACTTTATGTTACGACATTTAAAGACTACTTTTTGCAGGTATTTTCTTTTCCTACGCCAATGTTTATAGTCCAAGGAATTATCTCCTGTACTAATGATAATTTTTGTTGATGCAGTAAGGATCTGGTTTGTGTTTAATAATAAGACCCACTCCAATAGATCATAATCCTACAGTAAAAGCAACTTCTTTATGTAGTTTATTGGCGGTATCTAAATCTTCTTGAAAATCTATTTCTATGCAATTGTATTCAGAAATGTCTACTGCACACATTTTTAAATCATCTTTTTCGATGGAAATTTCAAGTCCACGTTCAAAATAATCATTTTGATCACATTCTTCTAGTCTAGTAATAAAACTATTGATGTCTTTTGAGGCTATATAATTAATCCCAACAGCTTCTCCAAGTCCGCCTTTAACTGTTTTTGATAGTTCCTTGACAAATCCGTTTTCTAGGGTGTATTTTACTTCTTCATCTGCTACTTTACTAGTGTTAACCGCTATAAAGGATTGTTTTTTCTGAATAAATGGATTTAAAACATCGAATAGTTTTTCATCAAATACAACATCGCCATTCATCCAAAGTACAGATGTATCTCTAAACTTTGTTAAAACTTTTAATAAGCTTTTTGACGTGTTTGTTTTATTGAAAGAAGGGTTGTAAGTATAGCTTAAATTAGGAAAACGTTCCATGATTAAGTCTTTTTTAAAGCCAACGACCACATTGATATCTTCTACGGAGTAATAAGTATTGATGTTATCAAGCTGCATTTGCATGATACTTTTTCCGTTTACCAATGGCGTTAAAGGTTTAGGAAACGGGTTTCCCAATCTTGAACCTATTCCTGCGGCCAGTATCACTATCTTCATATCAAAGTATCTATTAAAACTTGTAAAATTTAAACAAGAACATTTGTTTTTATGCGGCGGCAAACCTAAAAAAAAATGGCCTGTATAAATAATATTTTAAGGTATTTATATGAAAACCATTTCAAAAAAAAAGTCTTCCATGATTTATAAAACCATGGAAGACTACGTTATATTATTTAGGGTCTGTTTTATACCGCTACATCATATTCTCTAAGTGCGTCATTTAGAGAGGTCTTTTTATTGGTACTTTCCTTACGTGTACCAATAATTAATGCACATGGAACGTTGTATTCTCCTGCAGGGAATTTTTTAGTATAGCTACCAGGAATTACTACCGATCTAGCAGGTACTAATCCTTTACGTTCAACAGGAGTATCTCCGGTAACGTCAATAATTTTAGTAGATGCAGTAAGAACAACATTTGCACCTAAAACAGCTTCTCTTTCTACACGTACGCCTTCTACAACGATACATCTAGAGCCTACGAATACATTATCTTCAATAATTACAGGAGCCGCTTGTAATGGCTCTAAAACGCCGCCAATACCAACACCACCACTAAGGTGTACATTTTTACCAATTTGAGCACAGCTACCTACTGTTGCCCAAGTATCTACCATAGTACCTTCGTCTACATAAGCACCTATATTTACGTAACTCGGCATTAAAATAGTGCCAGCAGAAATATAAGCTCCGTGTCTTGCCGTAGCCCCTGGTACTACACGAATTCCTTTTTCTTTATAACCTCTTTTTAAAGGCATTTTATCGTGGTATTCAAAAATACCAGCTTCAAGAGTTTCCATTTTCTGAATAGGGAAATATAATACTACTGCTTTTTTAACCCATTCATTTATTTGCCAACCGTCTGTAGTTGGTTCAGCACAACGCAATTTACCTTCATCTAATAAATCTATTACTGAGCGTATTGCAGTTTGTGTATTTTCTTCTTTCAATAAATCTCGGTTATCCCAAGCTTTTTCTATTTGTTCTCTTAATTCAGTCATTTTACGCTAAAATTTTCCCAAATATAAGTCCTAAACGGTAATTATTCGTGCTAATTTATAGTTATAACAATTTATCCTTTATTTTTGCAAAAAAATAAAATGAATGGCACGGATTGTTGCACTTGATTATGGTAAAGTTCGAACAGGAATTGCTGTTACGGATGAGTTACAGCTTATTGCATCAGGATTAACAACTGTAGCTACGAAAGAATTAATAGATTTTTTAAAGAACTACGTGGCAACGGAGAAGGTAGAGTTGCTAGTTGTTGGAGAACCAAAACAAATGAATAATCAGGTTTCAGAATCTGAAGCTTTGATTCTCCCTTTTATAGAAAAGTTGAAAGCTAGTTTTCCAACGATTAAAATAGAACGCCAAGACGAGAGGTTTACTTCTAAGATGGCATTCCAAACCATGATTGATAGTGGTTTAAAAAAGAAACAACGAAGAGACAAAGCATTGGTTGATGAAATTAGTGCTACAATTATTTTACAAGCATATTTAAACAGAATTTAATAAAATGATATTACCAATTATCGCTTACGGAGATCCAGTTTTACGAAAAGTAGGAACTGATATAGCAAAGGACTACCCTAAACTAGAAACCTTAGTCGAAAATATGTGGGAAACTATGTATAATGCAAGTGGCGTTGGTTTGGCAGCACCACAAATTGGTTTGCCTATTCGCTTATTTGTTATTGATACGACTCCATTTTCAGAAGATGAAGACTTATCTCCAGAAGATCAAAAAGCATTAGATGGCTTTAAAAAAGTTTTCGTAAATGCTAAGATAGAAGAAGAAACTGGAGAGGAGTGGAATTTTAACGAAGGATGTTTAAGTATTCCTGATGTTCGTGAAGATGTGAATAGAAAAGAAACCATTAAAATTACTTATTTAGATGAGAATTTTAATGAAAAAAGTGAGAGCTACGGTGGTTTATTAGCCCGAGTGATTCAACATGAATATGATCATATTGAAGGAATATTGTTTACCGATAAACTATCCAGCTTAAAAAAACGTTTATTAAAAGGAAAGTTGAGTAATATTTCAAAAGGAAAAATTAGTGCAGATTATCGCATGCGTTTTCCAGATATAAAAAAAGGTAGGTAAACTAGTTTTTTTATACGCGTAAAAGTTTAATATTTGTCCAGAAATTAAAATAATACATGAGTTTAGATAAAATTTTATCCATAGGAGGAAAACCAGGTTTGTTTAAATTATTAACACAAACTAGAGCTGGTTTTGTAGCAGAATCATTATTAGATGGTAAAAAAATAACAGTTGGTTTCAAGAACAATGTAAGTGTTCTTTCTGAAATCGCTATTTACACACTAGATGCAGAAATTCCGCTTCGAGAAGTGTTCTTAAAAATTCAAGAAAAAGAAAATGGGGAGAAAACACCAGTTTCTCATAAAGATGATAAGTTAAAGTTAGAAGAGTATTTCTTTGAGATACTTCCTAACTATGATGAAGATAGAGTATATGCCAGTGATATAAAGAAAGTTATTCAATGGTATAACATGCTTCAAGAACAAGGAATATCAGACTTTGAAGCAAAAGAAGAAGTAAAAGAAGAAGCAAAGGAAGAAATAAAAGAAGAGGAGAAAAACTAGATTTAATATCCTTAGTATCAATTGCTTGAAAGAGGCAAAAAAATATGAAAATTCATATTTTTTTGCCTCTTTTTCTTTTAAAAACATAGGGCTACCTGTCTTTCACCTACAGTTTGTGGGTATTCGTCTATAGCTTAATTACAGCTAAAGATTCTTCCTCTTAGTTTTCCATTTAAAACATCAATTTTGTGGCATAGAAATGATTTACTCTAAACCAAAAAAACAATATTATGGCAAAAATAGATGGGGAATACGATAAGGAGCTAAGAGGAGCCTTTTTCAATATGGCATACTCACCCTTCGTTATTCTGAATAAAGATTTAAATTTTGTCGATATTAATCAAGCTGCTCTAAATACCATTAAAATTAAAAGAGAAGATTTTATTGGAAGAAATTTATTAGATTTTTTTCCTTATTTAAAAGAGAATGAGAGGTATCAATTATATAAAAATGTCTTGGTAACAGGTAAGTCTATTGGTTTTGATGAAGTTTCTTTTCATACCGATAACGGCGTACTTAAATTCATGATCAAAGCATTTAAAATCGGTGATTATTTAGGTATGAGTACTCTGGATGTCACGAGTTTAACCAATACTATTGATCAGCTAAAGGCTGCAAAAATAAATTTACAAACCGTAAACGATAATCTGAAGCGCAAAAATCAAGAATTAGAAGAGTTTTCATATGTAGCGGCACACGATTTAAGATCACCGCTGACTAATATTCATAGTTTATTAGACATGTTACAAAGTGATAATTCAATTTCTGAGAAAGGGATGCCTGTCTTTGAGAAAGTGCAACAAGTAGCAAAGCAAATGTGCGATAAGTTAAGAGCTTTAAACTCCGTAATTGCTTTAAAGACAACTTTAGATGATAAAATTGAAATTATTAATTTCTCTGCTATTGTAAGTAAAGTAAAGAGTATTCATATTGAAGAAATAGTGCAGACTAGAACTATCATAAAAGAAGATTTTGTACATGCTCCTACCATTGATTATAATTTGAAACAAATGGAAAGTATCTTGCAAAATTTGATCTCTAATGCTATTAAATATAGAAATCCAAATAGAAAATCTGTTATTTTTATTAAGACAAGTTTAGTTCAAGGTAAACTAGTTTTAACCGTTAAAGACAATGGACTTGGGTTTGATAAAACTACCCCTCCAGAAAAAATATTCGGACTGTTTAAAAGAATGCATACTCACGTAGAAGGTTTAGGAGTAGGGCTTTATGTGACGCATTCTATGATTACCAATAATGGAGGAGAAATTAGTGTGAAAAGTGAATTAAATAAAGGAACCGAATTTAAAATTATATTTTAATGAACAATCAATCAAACAGCGTTTTCAGAATATTACTAGTGGAGGATGATGAGATTACCAATTACATTACAACTACAAAACTGAAAAATTTAGGTTTTGAAAATGTGGATGCTGTGTTAAATGGTGAACTAGCAATAGAATACCTTTCTGCTAACCAACCAAATTTAATTTTTCTAGATGTTAATATGCCTGTAATGGATGGGTTTGAGTTTTTAGATTCTAAAGCTGTTAAATCTTTATATTCAGATATTCCTATAGTAATGCTAACATCTTCAGGTAGGCCTAAGGATAAAGAAGTTGCATCAAATTATGAAAATGTCATCGGATATTTAGAAAAACCATTAAATTATGAAAAAATTCAAAACATATTTTCAACAATAAATAAGTTATAAATCACGACTGTTTAGGGACTTAGTTAAAAAGAATACAAACAGGAGTAGGAGCTTCTATTTCTGCTACGAAAGTTAATAGGCCTGTTTGAGAATTTCTTTTAAACGATACCAAATTATTAGTATCCTGATTAGCAACGATTAGAAAATTGTTATCTGGTGATAACGAAAAATTTCTTGGATTCTCTCCATGGCAAGATTCGTATCCTACTAAATTTAAACGACCATCACTTTCATTTACACTAAAAATGGCAATACTGTCGTGACCTCGGTTAGAGGCGTATACAAATTTTCCATCATCAGAAATATGTATATCAGCGCCTTTTGTTGCGCCTGTAAAACCTTCAGGAATAGTAGAAATAGTTTGCACTTTTTCATAAGTGCCATTCCCAGACTTTAAAAGACTAGTAATTGTATTGTCTAGCTCATTAAAAACATAGCTGTAATTTTTACTTGGGTGTACAGTCAAGTGTCTTGGACCAGCACCTTCTTCCATAGCCAATTTGTAAGGTTTAATTGCTTCTAGTTTATTATTTAAAGTGTCAATTTTAGAAAACCAAAGCTCATTTGTTCCTAGATCTGCCGATATAAAAGTATCATTATCAAACCAAGAAGAATGTGCATGTGGGGCTTCTTGTCTTTTTGTAGTACCTTTTCCTGTATGTTGCTGTAGATCTAGTACATCTGATACGTATCCTTCTAAGTTTAGTTGTAATAAGCCAACAGAACCTCCTGTATAATTAGAAACTACCAAGTAGTTGTCTTTATTTATACTGATGTGGCAAGGATGTGCACCACCAGACAATACCTTATTTTTAAATAGTAAGCTATCATTTTTAATCTCATAAGCACTTACAAAACCATTATTGTCTTGATTTTCTTCGTTCACCGCTAATAGGTATTTTTTATTAGGGCTTAGTGCTAAATAGGATGGGTTTGTTGCTTCTGCAGCTAATCCAATTTTGTTCATTTTTCCTTCAGTCGTAAGGCTGTAGCTATAAATTCCTTTACTTTCTTTATTTGTATAGGTACCTACATAAAAAGAAGTAACGGGTACTTCATTATTGTTATCAGAAGCTTCTTCAACATTCTTTGGCTCAGGTTTACAGCTTGCAAGCATAATAAGGACTAAAAAAATTGTGTAATATTTCATTGCGTAGGGGTCTTTTTTAGAGCTCGTCTAATTTTTAAGTGTATCGTTTGTAGTATCCTTTTTCCAATCTATTAATTCAGAAGGGTAGTAGTTTACATTCATTCTGTTTAAGTAGGGTGTTTGGTTCGCTAATCTTATTTTAAAATCTTCCCAATTTCTATTTTCATCGGTAGACCAACCAAGTTCTGCGTATCCTATCATTCTTGGGAATGCCAAGTATTCAAGTTCAGCCATGTTTGCTATTGTTTCAGACCAAAGTGGTGCTTCTATTCCTAAGATATCTTCTTTTTTTAGCTCTTTAATGTAGGTGGTAGGAGACCAATTGTAAGCGGTATCTACAGGAATAAGTGCTGCCCAATCTAAGCCATGAATAGAGGCGTCATCATATTTCATATCCAGATAAGCTCTCGTAGCGGGAGACATAATTATTTTTGATCCTCTTGCTGCTGCATCCGTTGCATTTTTTTTCGTGTTCCAATGTTGTGCAATACTGCTGCTATCTACATCCGCTTGCATAATTTCATCCCAGCCAATCATTTGCTTGCCATGTTTTTGAACAATTTTTTCTACACGATTTACAAAAAGGATATAATCTTTCTTTTTTGTTACATGACTTTCATCTCCTCCTATATGAAAATAAGGTCCAGGAGTAAGTGCTGCTATTTCTCTAACTACATCATCAATAAAAGCATAAACGGTATCCTTGTGGGCATCAAATGTACTAAAGCCCACATGAGTACCCGTATAAGGTTTTAGGGTTTTACCATTTCCGTTAAGAATTGGATATGCAACAGAAGCAGCATTGGTATGCCCTGGCATATCTACTTCAGGAATAATGGTCATATGATGTTCAGTAGCATACGCAACAATTTCACTATACTCTTCTTGCGTGTAAAAACCGCCTTTACCACCACCAACTTCTGTATTACCCGAAACCGAGGTAAGTTTTGGCCATGATTTTATTTCAATGCGCCAACCTTGATCATCTGTAAGGTGCAGGTGTAATTGATTAATTTTGTAGTAAGCCAGTAGATCAATATATTTTTTTATTTCAGAAACACTAAAAAAGTGTCTAGCAACATCTAACATAGCTCCTCTATATTCAAAATTAGGACTATCTATGATTTTGCCTGAAGGAACTAACCACATAGCGTGATCCGTGATGGTATCATTACTCTTTTCTGGGATTATCTGTCTAAGTGTTTGGACACCTCTAAAAGCGCCTTCTGCAGTCATAGAATTAATGATGATAGAATCTTTAGAGATATATAACTGATAAGATTCTTTTACCTGTAAATCAAGACTGTCTGATTGGTTGATGTAAATAACCCGATCTACAGTTTCTAGCTCCGTAGAATTTACAGGAATCTTTAATGCCGTAAGTTCTTCAATCTTGTCAGATAAGAATTGCCCTACTGCTTCAAATTCATTAGAAGCTTGTGAGGTATAGATTACCGTGTTTTTATCCAAGCCAAAAGCCGAATTTGTAGCTATAATTTTAGAGGGTTTCGGAATTATATTTTCGGAAGCTAAATTTGTTTCAGGAAATACAAGGTTGATTTTTTTCTTTTTTTCAGCACAAGAAAGTGAGATAATTGCCAGTGCAAACAAGGCTATTTTTATTGCGAGTATCTTTTTTTTCATAAGTGGTTAATTTACGTTGTTAATCTATATATTTTTTAATAATAGAATGCCAGAGTTGGTATCCTTTTTCATTCATGTGTAAGCCATCACTTATAAAAAGATCTGACTTTATTTTTTTTCTGTGGAGCATGATATCCCATACGTTTGCGAACTCTAAATTCTCATTTTCATCGCAAAATCGCCTTAATTTTCTATTTAATTTTCTGTATTTACCTTTTAATTTCCAACGAGAAATACTTGGTTTCGGAGAGATGATAACCACCTTTGTAGTACTGTCATTCTTTTTTATTTGTTTAATGATTTTTGAAAAATTACGGAGTATTTCTTTATGTTTTTTTTTAGACGATATATCGTTGTCTCCCTCGTAAATGAATACTTTTTTAGGTTGATACATTAAAATAAGCTCTTCCGTATAGCCTAATAAATCAATAGTTTGTGATCCTCCAAAACCTGTATTTAGTATTTGATGTTCTGGAAAATTGCGTTCTAATGATTTCCACATGCGTACACTTGAACTACCTGTAAATATGATGGTTTCCTTGGAGGAATCCCATATAGAATCATATTTTTCAGTAATTGCAGCTACTTCATCCTTAAAAAATTCATTAGGTTGTGCTAAACAATAAAAGGGCACTATAAATAACAGTAAAAATTTCACTTTAAATGCTTTAAGCTTCTAAGATAGTTTTTATATGCTAATTCACCCCTTTAAAATAGTATTTAAAAACTGATTGTTAGTGGTTTACTTTTATTAATGCCGCGATAAAATTTGCCTATTTAACCGCCTTAATTGTATATTTGGTATGTATTAAATTCGGGATGTAGCGCAGTCCGGTAGCGTACACGGCTGGGGGCCGTGTGGTCGCAGGTTCAAATCCTGTCATCCCGACCAAGCGATAAAGTGAACCATGTGAATGGTTCACTTTTTTGATTACAAAAGTGTCAAAAACATAGTTTTTGTAAACGATTGGAATCAAAAAAGTGAGAAGGCGATAGCCTTCACTTTGTCATTTGCACTGAGGGTTTATTAGGATTCTGCAAATCCAGCTATTGTTTTTGTAAACGATTGGAATCAAAAAAGTGAGAAGGCGATAGCCTTCATTTTGATATTTGCACTGAGGGTTTATTAGGATTCTGCAAATCCAGCTATTGTTTGTGTAAGCGTTTGGAAACAAAAAAAGAGAAGGCCTAAGCCTTCATTTTGATATTTGCACTGAGGGTTTATTAGGATTCTGCAAATCCAGATGTAGTTTTTGTAAACGATTGGAATCAAAAAAGTGAGAAGGCGATAGCCTTCACTTTGTCATTTGCACTGAGGGTTTATTAGGATTCTGCAAATCCAGCTATTGTTTGTGTAAGCGTTTGGAAACAAAAAAGAAAAGGCCTAAGCCTTCATTTTGATATTTGCACTGAGGGTTTATTAGGATTCTGCAAATCCAGCTATTGTTTTTGTAAACGATTGGAATCAAAAAAAAGAGAAGGCCTAAGCCTTCATTTTGATATTTGCAATGAGTGTTTCTTAGGATTCTGCAAATCCAGCTATTGTTTGTGTAAGCGTTTGGAAACAAAAAAAGAGAAGGCCTAAGCCTTCATTTTGATATTTGCAATGAGTGTTTCTTAGGATTCTGCAAATCCAGCTATTGTTTGTGTAAGCGTTTGGAAACAAAAAAAGAGAAGGCCTAAGCCTTCATTTTGTTATTTTCAATAAGGGTTTATTAGGATTCTGCAAATCCAGCTATTGTTTGTGTAAGCGTTTGGACACAAAAAATGAGAAGGCATTAGCCTTCATTTTAGTATTTGCAATGAGGGTTTATTAGGATTCTGCAAATCCAGCTATTGTTTGTGTAAGCGTTTGGACACAAAAAATGAGAAGGCATTAGCCTTCATTTTAGTATTTGCAATGAGGGTTTATTAGGATTCTGCAAATCCAGCTATTGTTTGTGTAAGCGTTTGGAAACAAAAAAAGAAAAGGCCTAAGCCTTCATTTTGATATTTGCACTGAGGGTTTATTAGGATTTTGCAAATCCGGCTATTGTTTGTGTAAGCGTTTGGACACAAAAAAAGAGAAGGCATTAGCCTTCATTTTAGTATTTGCAATGAGGGTTTATTAGGATTCTGCAAATCCAGCTATTGTTTGTGTAAGCATTTGGAAACAAAAAAGGAGAAGGCCTAAGCTTTCACTTTTTCATTTGCACTGAGTGTTTGTTAGGACTTCTAAAAGTACTATCACCCCGACAAAAAGGGTTTCAAATAAAACTTACAAATCCAAGTGTTTACGTTGGTCAATATGCTGTTCGTTATACGACTGCTCCTAAATAGGTCCTGTACTCTTGGATATCTGCTACAAGTTCTTCTTCTACATATTTGGCTTTGGATATGAGTAAAGTATAAGGAGAATTTGTAATTGATGCGATTGAAGTTGTAGAAAGCGATATGGCTTTAGCTCTACCTTCTAATGATGTCGAGTGTTTGTGATTATGAATTGGGTACTGGTGCAGGAGTAGAGGAGGTAAAATAGAGTAATGCTTGAGAATATATAATGAATCTTACCGTAAAAAGTGATGGATACAATAATACTATAGATAAGAAAAAACCTTTATTTTAAAGATCTTTCTTAAAATTTAATTAATACCAAAGTTTTATTAGAAATAAGCAACATTAGTTATAAGTATTGACCTAATAGTGCTAGTTGAAATTCCTAAAGTTGAATAGTTTTAGTGCTTTAATTAATTTCCGAAACTAATAAAATGATTTCTAAAAAACACTTGTTTTACTCTTTGTGCACATGCCTAATGCTTTCACTGTTTTTTTCTTGCGGGAAGAAGGTATTACCAATTAAAACAAGCCTTAAAAATAATGCAGCCTTTCCTATAGGAACCGCAATAAAAATTAAAACATTATTAAGCGATTCAGAATTACAAGCCTTACAAATCAACAATTTCAATAGTATTACATCAGCAAGTGATATGAAGATGAACAAGGTTATGCCTAGTGAAGGTGTATATTATTGGGGTGGAGTAGATAGTATTGTTAAGTATGCTAAAGCCAATAATCAACGGCTATTTGGACACAATTTAATTTGGCATAGTTCAACACCAAAATGGGTAGAAGAAAAAGCATCTAAAGATAGTTTATGGATGTCTAAATTTATGGAAGATTATATTAAAACCTATGTGGGGCGTTACAAAGGTAAAGTAGCAGCATGGGATGTAGTAAATGAGGGGCTTGAATCTGCAGGAGGAGCCATTCGGAAAACCATGTGGTATAATGCTATTGGTAAAGATTACATTGCCAAGGCATTTACATATGCGCATGAGGCAGATCCTAACGCCGTTTTGTTTTATAACGATTTTAATATTGAAAGAGATACGGTAAAACTTAATGCGACACTTAAACTAATTAAGGAATTAAGAAGCCAAAACGTTCCGATTTCGGGAATAGGTTTTCAAATGCATACTCGAATGGATATTCCAGACGATATTATTGCCCATGCGCTAAAAGAAGCAGTAAAAACAGGCTTGCAAATTCATCTATCAGAAGTTGATATTATTTTTAATACACATAATGATACTAGAGGTGGAGGTATTCAATTGTATGATGAGCTTACCGATGAGATGAAAAATAAACAAGCAGAAAAGTATAAAAACCTTATTAAAATGTACCGTTCTATAGTTCCTGAAAAGCAACAATATGGTATTACTTTTTGGGATTTTACAGATAGAGATAGCTGGATTAGTGGTTTTTTTAAAATGAAAGATTGGCCAACAATTTATGATGAAAACTTAGAACCAAAACCTGCATATTTTAGTGTTTTAGAAGGTTTAAATGAAAAATTATAAATATGAAAAGGGTTGTTTTTCTATTATTTGTTTCTGTATTTTTAATGACCTATTGTAAAAATGAAAGTCATGAAAAACAACAAATAAAATCTCAGACAAGTACATACTCCAATCCTATTCTACAAGGTTTTTATCCAGACCCGAGTATCTGTAAGGTTAATGGAGATTTTTACATGGTTAATTCTACGTTTGCTTATTTTCCTGGTATTCCTATATTTAAAAGTTCAGATTTAGTGAATTGGAAACAAATAGGAAACGTATTAGACAGACCAGAGCAATTAAATTTAGATGGTTTAGATGTTTCAAGTGGTATTTTTGCTCCTGCAATTAACTATCACAAAGGTTTATATTACTTGGTTTGTACCTTAGTTGGAGGTGAAAATAATTTTGTGGTTACCGCTAAAAATCCTGAGGGTCCATGGTCTAATCCTAATTGGATTCCAGAACTTTCGGGTATAGACCCATCACTTTTTTTTGATAAAGATGGAAAATCATATATCGTTTACAACAGCGAATCACCAGATAATAAACCAGAATATGATGGTCATCGTACTATAAAAATTTACGAATTCGATTTAGAAACTTTAAAAGTGGTCGGCAGTGCCCAAATAGTTATTAATAAAGGAGCGAAACCAGAAGATAAGCCCATATGGATTGAAGGACCTCATATTTATCAAGAAAACGGATATTACTATTTAATGGCAGCAGAAGGCGGAACCTCTGATGAGCATTCCGAAGTTGTTTTTAGAAGTAAAAATGTAAAAGGGCCTTATGTAAGTTATAAAGATAATCCTATTTTAACCCAAAGACATTTGGATGCGAATAGAGAAAATCCAGTTACATCAACAGGTCATGCAGATATTATTGAAGACAATAATGGAAATTGGTGGGGCGTTTTTCTAGGTTGTAGACCTTACGATAATGAGGGGCATTTTAATACAGGAAGAGAAACATTTATGGTTCCTGTAAAATGGAAAAATGATTGGCCTATTTTTGATTTAGAAGGAGATATTGTAAAAGATAATTATAAAATATCCTTAGCTAAATTAGCAACTAAAACGACATCTAGAAATGTTGATTTTAAAGATGAATTTAATTCGAATTCATTAGCTTTTGACTGGATTTTTTTAAGAACTCCAAAAGAAAAATGGTATTCAATTTTAAATGGAAAATTAAAGATACATACACGTCCAGAAACTACTTCGGGTGCTTCAAACCCAAGTTTTATAGGGTATAGACAAAAACATTTATTTGGGAATGTAACTACAAACCTAACTTTTAAACCAGTTTCTGAAAATGAAAAAGCGGGCTTAATTGCTTTTCAAAATGAACAACATTATTACTATTTATGTAAGAGTTTAAAAGATAATAAACCTGTAATTCAATTATTAAAATCTAAGGAAGATACTTTGGAGTTACTAATTGAAAAACCGCTTCAATTAAATACTTCAATTAAATTAAAAATAGAGGCAAAAGGAGCTACATACAGTTTTTTGTTTGCTGAAGGAGAGAACAATTGGCAACTATTAAAGGATACTGTTGATGCACGCTTTTTAAGCACTAAGGTAGCTGGCGGATTTGTAGGAACCATTTACGGAATGTATTCAACTTCATTAGGGGTTACATGTGAAAATACGGCTGAGTATGATTGGTTTGAAACAGAGAATTTAAACAAATTGTAAGCTGTAAGCTAGTGTTTAAAATGCTTACAAATTGGTGTGTTATGTTGTTTTTCAAATCGTATTGAAAACAAATTTAAAAAATTATATAATTAAGAGGTTTATCAGTTATGCATAAAATAAGTTTAATTGTTCTGTTGTTGTTTTTGCAAAATGGATTTAGCCAAGAGGTTATCCCCCGTTTTAATTATAATGCTAAATACGAACCAGAAATAGGAATTTATCACGGTGCTGGTCAGGATAAAAATGGGTTTCAGGATTATGTAAATGCCGTTGGTCAAAGCAAGATGCCTGCTATATATATGACTTATGTTAATATAACCGCACCAGTAAAAAAGATTGAATCTTGGGGAAAAGATTTAAAACATGTTTTAGATAGTTTGCCCAAAGGGATAATGCCTCAAATTGGTTTAGGATTTACAGGAGGTAAGGATACTGGGGCAGGTTTAGATACAGACGTAGCTGATGGAAAATATGACAAACAATTACAAGCATTCTATAAAGTACTTTTGGATTTAGACAGACCTTCCTTTACCAGAATAGGGTACGAGTTTGAGGGCGATTGGAATGGATATTCTCCTGAAAGTTTTAAAAAAGTATTCCTAATTATTTCAAAGGCATTTAAAGAAAAGAATATAAAATCGGCTACAGTTTGGTGTTCTGGAGGTGGCTCTGCAAATTTTATGAGTCTTGAAAAGCTAATGGCATATTATCCTGGTGACCAATATGTAGATTGGTGGGGTATTGATATTTTTAGCCCTGAAGAATTTGATCATATTGGTTTACAAAACTTTTTTGATAGTGCCCATATTCATGAAAAACCAGTGATGATTGGCGAATCCACCCCACGCTATGTTGGAGTCTTAGATGGTGAAATTTCTTGGGATAAATGGTTCAATCCTTTTTTTGAAATGTTATATGATAACCCAGGAATAAAAGCATTTTGCTACATCAATTGGGATTGGATCTATTGGTCTAATAAAATTGGTTTTCAATGGCATGATTGGAAAGATGCCCGTATAGAAAAAAATACGTTTGTATTGAAGGCTTATAAAATGAAAATGGAGAACCCAATATTTATTCACCTGGAAAATAAATAAGTAGAGATAAACTATATCTAGGTCTAGATTTTTAGTGATTTGTTGCTGCTACTTAAAGAAAAAATAGGTTTTTTTCTTAAGAAGATAGATTAAGATAGTAGTCCGGTGCGCGGATAAATAATGAAGATTGACAATTGATAAATAAAAAAGTAGACGCTACTTTTTTAAGTACTTAAAAGTTCACGGTTTTGTAGGTGTAATTTATGGGATGTACACAACTTTATCAGTTAAAAAAAAGGACAAACAAAGCCGTTTATTATTGGTTTAAAAACAAGAACATAATTTAATATTAATAACTCTGAAAACAGAATTTATGATTTATAGAAATAGTATTTTTATAGCCCTTTTAGTAACATTAATTTCCTGCAAATCTGCAGTTATTAAAGAAGAGTTAAGACCAAAAGCTAAGAATGTTATTCTTTTAATAGCAGATGGTACCGGTTTGTCTCAAGTATCCTCTGCATTTTATTTTAAAAAGACCAAACCAAATTACGCAAGGTTTAAGTCAATCGGACTTATTAAGACCTCTTCTGCAACAGAAGATGTTACAGATTCTGCTGCTGGAGCAACAGCTTTTTCAACAGGAGAAAAGACGTACAATGGTGCTGTTGGTGTTGCTGTAGACTCCTCGCATTTAAAAACTTTGGTAGAGATTTTAGCTCCACAACATGTTAAAACCGGATTAATTGCAACCTCGTCAATACAACATGCCACTCCAGCTAGTTTTTATGCGCATGTTTTACATAGAAGCCAATATGAAGATATTGCTTTAGATTTAGTTACTTCTGATGTAGACTTTTTAGCCGGTGGTGGAAGACAATTTCTTACTAAAAGAAAAGATGGGAAAAATTTATTAGCAGAATTAAAAGTAAATGGATTTGAGGTAGATACAACTGCTTTGGGAAGTTTTTCAGAAATTAAAAAACATTCTAAAATGGCTTATTTATTAGCCGAAGAGCATATGAATGCGGTGGCAAAAGGACGAGGAGATTTTTTACCTAAAGCAACAGAATTAGGTATAGAATTTTTGAATAAAGATGCTGCTAAATCTGGTTTTTTTATGATGATAGAAGGTTCGCAAGTAGATTGGGGAGGTCATTCTAATGATGCTGATTATTTGATATCTGAATTAATTGATTTTGATGACGCTGTAGGTAAAGCGCTAGATTTTGCAGAGAAAGATGGCAATACTTTGGTTATTGTAACTGCAGATCATGAAACAGGAGGTTTTACATTAGCCTCTACCCCAAAGGAAAAAGAAGATGGTACCACTTATGACGATTATAAGGAGATTACAGGTACGTTTTCAACCAAAGGACATTCTGCCACTTTAATTCCGGTGTTTGCTTTTGGTCCAGGTTCTGAGGCATTTAATGGGATATATGAAAACACCGGTATTTTTCATAAAATATTTGAACTAACAAATTGGAAGAATACCAAGTAATACATTTTTTTTATTCATGTATCGTAGTTTATACCTATGGTTATAGCTTTTAATTTCAAAATAATGTTGCACTCTAAAATAGTATCAAGTCCACTTTTAAGCATTTTTATTTCTCAAAGCCTGTTGGTAAATGCACCATATAGATAAGAGAACCAGTTAAAAGAATTATCAAAATACATTGATATTAAGTTGGTTTTAGTTAAAGGTTTAGTAGAAAAAAATGGCATGCGTTTTTTTAATGCTATGACTTTTACTATTCAATTGATAAAAGTGAAAAAGAAATTGAAGATTGGTGGCATAAAACAATTTCAGATCATTAAAAGGCAGCTTTATAATAGGTGATTGAAGAACTATTAAGATTACAGCTAGGTAACAATGACAAGCATTGGCTTAGTCTGGGAAAATATGAATTATGAAAATAAATGTTTTACGATGAAATTCTTAACAATAAAGTATCTGTTATTAACTATAATATTTTTTACAATGATTAAAACGAGTGCTCAAGATCAGTTTAGTGTTTTATTGTTCACCCAACATGATGATTGGCATTACAATAGCATTCCTGTTGCTGTTCAAGCTTTTGAAGAAATGGCAACAGAAAATCAGTTTATTTTTGATTGGACACAAAGACCCAATGATCTTATTGAGAAATTACCAGCATATGATGTGGTAATTTTTATGAACGCCAATGCAAATTATTTAATGCCAAAACACATGATCGCTTTAAAAGCATTTATGAAGCGTGGGGGAGGTTTTTTAGGTATACACGGAACAGCAGATGGCGAAAACGATAATACTTGGTTTGACGGTCTTGTTGGAGCGAAATTTGTGAATCACCCAAAATTACAAGCCGCAATTGTAAACGTAGAGGATAAAGATTTTTCGGCAACATGGCATCTACCAAAGAAATGGCTTCGTAGTGATGAGTGGTATAACTTCGAAAACATGAATTTAGATAAACTTACTATTCTAATGACAGTTGATGAAGCTTCTTATGATTTTACTGCTGGTTATGATGACATTCCTTTAAAAGGAATGGGAGAGAAACATCCCATTTCATGGTATCAAGAGTATGAAGGAGGAAGATCGTTTTATACCGCTTTGGGGCATAAACCAGAATCATTTAAAGACAAAAACTTTTTAGACCACATTTTTGGAGCTATTTATTGGCTTAAAGGAGATTAATTCAATTGAGAATAAAGGAAATAAAAAATATTTTTCATCTATTGTTAGTCCTGTAGTATTCAATCAAACTCTTAAATTAATTATGCACCAGCACAATAATTTGGCCTTTAAAATAAATAGAAATGCACAAAAATTTGAAAACCGCTTTACAAAAATTCTGATAGGTACTATTAATTTAATACCTATATGTATGCTTCCTATTCTAGGATTTGGTCAGGACGGTACTAATGAAAATGATTCAAAGGAACTAATAGCACATCCACTCAATGATATCGAGCTCCATTTGGATGGTATTGTAGATGAAGAGTTTTGGTTATCTATTCCAGGCAATGACGATTTTCTAATGCAAGAACCTAAAGAAGGAGGTCAACCAACAGAGCAAACAAAAGTAAGAATCGCCTTCGATGACCAAAATATTTATATCGCAGTAGTTTGTTATGATAGTAATCCGTCAGATATAAAGGCTTTTCAAAAGAAGAGGGACGCATCCCTCGAGACAGACGATAATTTCGGATTTATTTTTGATACATTTATGGACAAGCGAAGTGCCTATTTTTTTGAAATTAATCCATTTGGATTACGGGGTGATGCCCTCATTTCTCCTGGTCAGAGTGGAACCTTTAACAAAGACTGGGATGGCATTTGGAAAGCATGGACCCATATTGGTGATTTTGGGTGGTCGGCAGAAATCAGAATTCCCTTTCGCAGTATAAACTTCGATTCTAAAAATGATGCCTGGGGAATTAATTTTCGAAGAACTATACGTCGCAAAAATGAAGAGCTATTATGGGCAGGCCACCGTCGTAATCAAGGATTGTTTAGGCCACAGAATGCTGGTATTCTTACTGGTCTTGCAGATCCATCGCAGGGATTAGGTTTAGAAATAATCCCCTATGCCATTACCCAGTCTAGCAAAGAATATGATAAGGATAACGATGCGGCTACCAGTAGTACTTCCGCCGACCTTGGATTTGATATTAATTACAATATTACTTCTCAATTGAAAGCCTCTTTTACATATAATACAGATTTCGCACAGGCCGAGGTAGACAATCGACAAATAAATCTTACTCGTTTTTCGTTGCGTTTTCCTGAACAAAGAGATTTTTTTCTAGAGGGATCTTCAATTTTACAATTCGCACCATCAAGTGGTGTTGATCCCTATTTTAGTCGTAGGATCGGACTGGTGAATGGGATGCGTGTACCTATTAAGTACGGAGGTCGTATTATAGGAAATGTTGGTAAGAATAACATAGCACTATTACACGTACGTACTGGTAAGATGGGAGAACTAAATCCAGAAAATTTTACGATAGGTAGGTATAGGCGAAATTTCTGGAAGGAAAGCTCTATCGGCGTAATATATACTCATAGAAGTACCGAAGACGATATCGTATTAAGTAACCCGGTTCAAGATAGGAAGACATGGGGTGCTGATCTAAACTTAAGTACTTCAGAATTCTTGGGCAATAAGAGGCTGCAACTTTCCGCCTTTTTTGTTGCCCACAATCCCGCTTCCCCCTCAGATAATTTCACTTCTATATCAGATAGATCAGTTAGGGGGTTTCGTCTTAATTTTCCCAACAAACCGTGGTCTGGAAATGTTTCGTATAGGGAATTTGGCGATGAGTATGATCCAGCCGTTGGGTTCAACCAACGTAATGGTTTTAAAAGGTTACAACCAGGAATAAAATACGCTCCGCTGTTTGATAAGAGCAAATTAATTAGAGAAATAGAATGGGGTATTGAATATGAATATCTGACTTCATTGGGAAACAAACCTCTTACCGAATATTTAGGGTTTAATTTGGGAACTATCCGGTTTGAATCTGGTGATAAATTAGGTGTTCAAGTATCTAGGAGCTTTGAATACCTTAACGAAGATTTTGACATACTCAATGATAGTTCTGTTGTCGTGCCTTTAGGGGAATATGTAAATTGGGGTTACGAAATTGAGGCATCTTCTGCATCCTTTCGTAAGATATCGGGCTCAATTGCTTATGAAGCTGGGGGTTTTTGGACTGGTGATATTTCCAGTTTAGTATTGGGTTTAACCATTCGTCCAGCACCTGGTATTAATCTAAGCAGTGGGTATACGCATACCAAAGTATCTGCAATGAATAGTGGGTTTAATACCAATTTATTCCAGTTAGATCTTGGTCTTGATTTTACACCTGATATTTCAATTTCCTCAAACATTCAGTTTGATGATGTAAGCGAGGTTCTTGGAACAAATACGAGATTTAGATGGATTATTACACCTGGTACAGATATCTTTTTTGTTTACAACCATAATTGGTTAAATAGTGAAACTTTAGCTAGAAGGCTTACAACCTTACAAGAAGTTGGAGTGGTAAAAGCAATTTATACGTATAGGTTCTAATTGGTGCTTTGAATGTTTGCAAAGTATTAAAAGTTTATACGTCCGATATTTCTATAACAATGCTTTAAGTATTTTAATAGTGCTTAATCATCTGTAAATGAATCATTTTAGATGAAATTCTAATAAAAATTCATTCAATTAATAGAATGAAAAAAGTAATAATATTCTATGGTCAAATTATCACTCACAGCTTCGAAATTATCAGCTGTAAATCTGGCGATTGAAAGAACAGCGAGGAAAGCTTTTAAATCAGAGATATTACCAACCTATGATCTATACCCTATTATGGAAAAAAATTTAAGAATAAGTCGAAGGGTACTTACTCGCATTTTAGTTGTTGAGTTGCGTAATCTGAATACTCTCTTTTAATGAAAAAAATAAAATAAACGATTAATAATGGATCACTAAAAATAAATATATGAAAAGAAAAATAATTTTATTAGCTATAAGTTTAATTTGTTCTCTTGCTGTAGATGCACAAAATATAGTTTATGTATATGGAGATGTTGCTGCAGATGGTACGTTACCCTCCGGAAATAAAGAACCATTTCACCAAATGCGTTTGAATGATGAAGGAGATTTAGGGATGAGCGGTTTTAAAAAAGCATTGGAAGCTGTTGAGTGTACTGTAAGCGAAGTTTACGATCAAGAAATCGTAATTAATGTCGAATTTTTAAAATCGATTGATGTTTTAATTTTAGGCTCTAATCAGCGAGTTTTTGTCGAAGCAGAAGCTAAAGCCTTAAAACGTTGGGTGAAAAATGGAGGCGGAGTAATTACCTGGTCTGATAGTGGATTTGGTGGAGAGTATAGCATTGTAGGTGTGGATAATGAGGTGGGGCGAATTTCTGACAATGTTTTAATGGAGCAATTCGGTATGTATTTTTTGACTGACAATGGTGCTGGAAACTATTTGGTGAATGAGTATACACAAGATCATTTTATTAATAAAAACAATAAACATAAAGGCGTTGCTTTTAGGGGAGAAGGCGTAAGTTTTGTTCGTGTTTCTAAACCGGCAGTAATTTTAGCTAAAGCGCAAGAAGGCGGATTAGGCGGTAGGTTAGTTGTAAATTCAAATGATGGTGAATTTAATGAGAATACAGATGTAGCTTTAGCAATAGCAGAAATAGGTAAAGGTAGAGTAATAGGTGTTTTTGATCGTAATTTGTTTTGGAATGCGGGGGCTGGTACCCGTTTAAGTCATTCCGATAATAGCGTATTTGCACAACGTATTGTACTTTGGGCAGCAGGTATTGAGGATGAACAACGCTTTGCAAATGACACCAATGCTCTAGTTTCTGCAATAAATACACCTCCAACTATTACTATTGATTATACGTACTCAAAAACGGATAACAGTCTTGCAATTACGGCAGTGATTACTGACGAGGATAAAGATGCCATTAGTCCGGAAATAATGTGGGAGCAAGTGGAAGGCCCTGCCAATTCTGTGTTCGAAAATAATAATCCCAATACTACAACACCACGTATTTTTATGCCCCAAGCGGGTAAATATGTTTTTAAAGCAAGAATTTTAGATGGTGAGTTTGAAATTAATAAATTCTTAGACTATGAAAGAAAGTAAATTCATTAAAATGAACATAAAAGGAAAATTTTTTAAAACCTTTTCAAGTTTTAAAAATATCATTTTGTTTATAATATTATGTACCTCATGTAATGCTCAAAATAAAAAGAGTAATCAAATTATAGGCAATAGTGCAGAGTTGGTCTTAATTTCAAATAATTATGAATTTACTGAAGGGCCAGCAACAGATAAAGACGGGAATGTTTTTTTTACCGATCAGCCAAACGACAGGATTTTAAAATGGGAGGCAAAAACCAATTTGGTATCTGAGTATATGAAACCTTCTGGTCGTTCTAATGGGCTTTATTTTGATAATAATGGTAACCTATTATCTGCTGCAGATGAAAAAAATGAATTATGGCGTATTAACCCAAATAAAGAGGTAACCGTACTTGTAGATAACTATGATGGTAAAAAACTTAACGGACCTAATGATTTGTGGGTAGATGCTAAAGGCGGTATCTATTTTACAGACCCCTATTATCAACGCTCTTGGTGGGAACATAAAGAGCCTCAGCAACATGAAAAAAGAGTTTATTATTTAGCACCAAATACAAGTACACCACGAGTTGTATCAAATGATAACTACGTACAGCCTAATGGTATCATAGGAACTCCTGATGGTAAAACACTTTATGTTGCAGACCAAGCTGGAGAAAAAACATATGTCTTTACTATTGAAGAAAATGGAAATTTAACGAATAGAAAGTTATTTACAGATATGGGTTCGGATGGGATGACTATAGACAACTTAGGGAATGTTTACCTCACAGGAAAAGGTATTACTGTTTTCAATAAAAAAGGGGAACAAATACAGCATATTGCTGTGCCTGGAGATTGGACTGCCAATGTCACCTTTGGCGGATTAAATCAAACAACACTTTTTATTACAGCCATGGATTCTGTATACACCTTAGAGATGGCGGTACATGGAGTCCGATAATTAGAATTAAAGTTAACAAGTCTAAAATTTAATGCATTTATAGCATAACAGTTTAAAGTACATTTTCTATTAATAAATAAAATACCATGAAAAAAACAAAGTTTACAGTACACAAAATGGCCTCAATTATGGGCGTTTTGTCATTATCATTTTCAGTTTGTAATGCTCAAAAAGTGAAAACTAATACTGTTTCTAAAACAGTAACAACCACTGAAAATATAGCATTAAAAGATGCGTTTAAAAACTATTTTTTATTGGGTAGTGCCATAAATGATGATATCGTTTCAGGCAAGGATGTTGCTTCTAATGCAATTGTAAAAAAGGAATTTAATACCGTTACTCCTGAAAACTGTATGAAAGCAGAAGTAGTATGTCCGTCACCAGGAGTTTATGATTTTAAATTGGCTGATGCATATGTTGCTTTTGCTGAAGAAAACAAGATGTTTATTATGGGGCACACGCTAATATGGCACAATCAAACGCCTGCATGGTTTTTTACGAACGATAAAGGAGAACCAAACTCTCCAGAAGAGCAAAAAGAACAATTGCGCACTCATATAAAAGCGGTTGCAGGAAGGTATGCAGGAAAGGTACAAGCATGGGACGTAGTAAATGAAGTTTTTGATAATGACGGTTCTTATAGACCTACAACATGGGTAAACAGTATTGGTGATGGCGATGAGATGGTAAAGTTGGCCTTCAAATATGCTAGTGAATATGCGCCAAATACAGAATTGTATTATAATGATTTCAATGCTTGGCGACCAGAAAAAAGAGATGGTATTGTACGTATGGTGAAAATGCTTCAAGCGGAAGGTATTCGTATAGATGGTATTGGTATTCAAGCACATTGGGGTCTCAATTTTCCTAAAAATGAATACATCCAAGAAGCTATTGATGCTTATGCTGCTTTAGGGGTAAAAGTTATGATTACCGAGTTGGATATTGATGTGTTACCTCTTACTAAAGAAGGACAGATTATTGGTCGCAGTATGATGGAACCTCAATTTCAATTAGAAGAATTTGAAACCTTTTTAGACCCCTATAAAAAAGGATTACCCAAATCTATAGAAATTGAATTGGCTAATAGATATAAAGAGTTGTTTGAGATTTTTGTTAAAAATAAAGATAAAATTGATAGAGTAACATTTTGGGGAATTCACGATGGTATGTCGTGGAAGAATGATTATCCAGTACCAAACAGAACTAATTATCCACTTTTGTACAATAGAGATTTCCAACCAAAATTAGCTAAAAAGAGTATTTTAGAAATAGTGAAATAATATTTTATTGTAATTCTAATGCTACTATTTATGAAATTAGTACAACCTTACACATGTTGATGGGGTTGTAC
The DNA here is from genome assembly GCF_000186265.1 of Cellulophaga algicola DSM 14237. Lineage (NCBI taxonomy): Bacteria > Pseudomonadati > Bacteroidota > Flavobacteriia > Flavobacteriales > Flavobacteriaceae > Paracellulophaga > Paracellulophaga algicola. The sequence goes on along the minus strand of NC_014934.1, from coordinate 317,110 downwards.
TAATTCTTAACTACTGAAAGGCATAATTTTTTTTTAAAAGAAAATTTAAATAATTTTAGAATTTTTAGAACTACTACTTATTTCTGATTGGTTTTTTACATTATTCTTTACCCATAGTATACAAGCTGTAAAATTAGTAAAGATGTGTTTCTCTGGTATTAAATGGGGGATAATATTAACCCTTTCCATCATATAACGAGGTTGTTTCAAAACATTGACAAAAAGGATATTTATATTTTCTTTTTTGAGGTCTATAAGTACATCTTCTAGGGTATAGAGTCCTGATTGATCCATATATTGCATACGCCCCATTCGTATGATTACTGTGGAGGCATTTTTTGGAATTTGTTTGGATAGATTCAGGAATTCACTTGTAGATCCAAAAAACAAAGGACCTTTAAGGTGTTTAATGAATACTTCTTCTTTAAGGTTTTGCGGAAAATTAGCTTCATCTGCCCAACCTTTCTCTTTTTCGAGAGATTTAACGTCTGAACGCTCTGCGGTAAGATCCCCCATTTTTTTCATAAACATCAGCGAAGCTATTATTAATCCTACACCAACGGCGTATACAAGATTCCATACCGACGATAATACCATTACAACAAGCATAATAGTTACTTCTGAACTAAATTTAAAAGGACCTATTTTTGCATCTTTAGGCATAAAAGGAATTGCTTTTAGGCCTTTATAATCCATCACACCAATACCAACGGTAACTAATATACCCGCAAGTACTGCTGCGGGAATTTGAGAGGCTATAGGACCTAAAGCCAAAAGAATTAGCAATAGAAGAACGCCTGCAAACATACCAGATAATTTTGTTTTACCTCCAGCATTGATATTAACTACCGTCCGTATGGTGGCACCAGCTCCTGGAAGACCTCCGAAAATTGCTGCTATGCTATTACCTACTCCTTGCCCAATTAACTCTTTATTTGGTTGGTGTTTTGTTTTGGTCATATTATCCGCAACTACAGAGGTTAATAGTGAATCTATAGCTCCTAAAAGCGCTAAAGTTAATGCAGTAAATACATAGGGTGTGATTGAGTTTAGTTCAAATTGGGTAAACATTTTTAGATTAGGGATAGGAAATCCACCAGGAATCTGTTCAATAGGACGGTAATCTAGATTGAAACCATAAGCTACGCTTGATACGACTATTAATGCGACCAATGCACTGGGTATGGTCTTTGTGATTTTTTTAAAGCCGTAGATGATTAATATCGTGGATAGTGCCAACATCAATTCTAACCAATTAATATTTTGAAGGGCTCTTGGTAAAACTTTAATCGTTCCAAAAACTCCTGAAGCATCTGAATTAGCCAATGTTTTGGCTTCTTTAAGAATACTTTCATCTGTAACTTCATGGGCTCTACGTACAGTTTCTTGAATATTGTCGAGAACTAATATACCTTCCCCTCTTTCCTCACTCAATATACTGCTCAGAATTAGCTCTTCAGCTTGGGGCTTAAAGTTTTCTACAAAAGCGACATCTTCTTTTGGATAGTATCCTACAGACGGTAAAAGTTGTGTAACCAATATAATAACCCCAATAGCGGTCATAAAGCCCGAAACTACGGGGTAAGGTATGTATCTTATATATTTACCTACACCGATAAGACCAAGGACAATCTGCATGCAACCAGCCAAAAGAAATACTAATAATATCGCTGGTAGCGCTTTTTCAAGGCTGCCGTCGTTGAGCGCAACAATTCCTGAAATGACCACCATACTTACAGCAGTCATTGGTGCTGTTGGCCCTGATATTTGGGTATTAGTACCCCCAAACAGGGCAGCGAAAAAACTTATAAATATTGCTCCATAAAGACCAGCACTTGGCCCCATACCAGAACTTACTCCAAAAGCCAAGGCTAGGGGAAGGGCAACAATGCCTGCTGTTATACCGCCAAAGAGATCGCCTTTTAGATTTGAAAAAATATGCTTCATTATAAATTGGTTATTTGTTTTATTAAAAAAATGTACGGTCAAACAGCCATACTTTTAATTGTTTACCTTTAACTTGAGGACTGTATTTAACTTTTAAGTTGTGAGTTAAGTCTCTATTGTTTTCTGTAGCATTGTGGATATAGCGCTACTAGGGTTTTAATCCTAAAGAAGACATGTTCATCATGTTCAATTTGTACGGATCAAAACCAATCCCTTGTTGAATTAATGATTTACTCGGGGTATAACTGATCAGTTCTCTTGTGAACTAGTTATGAGAGGGTTTGCCAGGATAGGCCTGCATTAATTTCATTGGGTTAAATATTAAAGCTAGCATGGCAATTCCGATAATGACTAAAAAGGCCATTTCAAGTTTTGAAAGTAAATTGTTCATGCCTAATGATTTGTTTGAAAGTTGGGTCAATAATTCACTTTGCTCTAATTGGATGTTGGCCAATCCATCTAAGCTTATGGTTATTTCATCAAGTTTTTTAATCGCGGCTATATTGTAATTTTCCGATAGGGTCTTATTTGAAGCTGTAAATTTATGTTCGAGTTCCTGTAAGCTTGAAAATTGATGGTTCAGCTCGTTCAATAAATTGGATTCTTTAGGGGTTAGTTTTGTGGTACCAAAATCTGATAATAAGGCTGTTATTTGCTCGTTGTTAGACACATTGGGTTTTACGTTGTCTTTGATAAGAATATGTAATTCCTTATCATGAATAATACGGGTCAACTGATAAATAAAATTCTGTACAACTACTCGGTCTTTATATACAGAATTAACAGAGGTCTTTACGGTAGAAAAATATCTTTGGTTTAGCCTATTGGAACCAAGTACCAATAAAAATGCCATGGCAAGAACCAAACATATTTGTATGCGTTGCGATGTTTTAAGTTTTTTAAACATTATATTTTTTTTGTTTTTATTCTTATAGGAAACTATTTCATGTAATATAAATCCACCAGATTACAGGCTATTTTATGTCATATAAAATCAGAGAGAACCAGGTGGATTACGCTACTAACTAACTATCTAACTAAAATTTTTATCTAGTCTGGAGCTCACCAGCGGCTACTGCTTTCTTAATATCTGCAGACACCACGGTATGACTACCAAAAAAACGGCCACTGTCCTTACGTTTTATTTTAACGTGTATACTACCATCTTTTTTCTCTTTTACAGCAGTCACTACGACAATTTTACCTTCTGGATGTTTATAATTTGCGATGCCACCTCTTTTTATAATGAAATTGGCACGTGGAAAATCAATGTGTTTGTACCTATTGGTTTCGGGTTTGCCTATTTCAAAAACATCACCTACTTCTACATCGGTAACTATTCTCTCAGAATTATTTTGCGCATGCAGTATGCTTGTTGAAAAGAGTAGGACTAATATGTATTTTATCATTTTTATATAATTAAGGTTAAAAAAAAAATTATCTTGTTTTAAGAGGTATATGTACTTGGTATTTTTTCAATACTTTCCTCATAATTTAAATCGATTATAGAAAAAAACATTAAAGCCTGTTGCGTTTGTTGCAGAAAATGCAAAGGGCATGCCTTAAATGCTATAAAGGCGATGAATTAGTTGTAAGTAATTGATTGTAAGATAATTAACTTTGGTAATAAAAAAATGTTGCTCCAGTGAGGTGGGTAAAATCTCCCCGGTAGAGGAAATTCTACCCTGGTGGTTAATTCAGTTTATACTTCCGGTTTTTGGAGCTAGTAAAAAAAATTCCGTGGCTATAATTTGGTGTTCTAGGAATGGAAAAAATAGTTAGTGATTTTTTTTTCTATTCTTTAGTCAAGAGGGTAAACCGCCTTTAAGAAAGTCAGTTTAAAGTTTTAAAATGAGGTTGTTTCCTTAACGTTTGTAGCTTCGTTTCTCACTGCTTTTTAAAAGTATCTAGTAATGGATTTTTTAGTGTATCGTATTTTAAAGCGTATTATATTTTGAATCAAAGGTAGGGGACTTCTTAAAACATTCTTTTCTGTATTACCGCTACCTTTTTAAACCAGATGAGTAATTACTTATATTCCGTTCTAGAACAGTTGTGGAGTACTCTTATCTATTGTAATAACTACAGGATTTCTTTTGGAATCAATTTTCTGGTCCAGGTTTTTAATCGCTTATAGTTATTTACTTCAGCATCTGGATTGAAGTCTACTGTAGTTTCCCATGAATTTTCGGGTTTAAACTCTTCTTCCATTCCGCTTAAAACACCTTTCGAAATTTTTTCAGAAGAAACAATAACCACACACTCTGTATTTAAATTAGCGCTTCTAGGGTCTAGATTAAAGGTGCCAATAACTGTGGTTTTATGGTCTACAACCATAGATTTAGCATGCAATCCAAAAATGGGAGTGTAGTCTAATTTTTCTTGTAACTCTCCTGTCATAATTTTTTTGCGTTCTGCAGCATCAGGCCTAAATTCAAAGATTCTTACCCCTGTTTGTAGCAATTTTTTTCTATCTGTTTGGTAACTACTAAAAGCTTCCACATTATCTGTTGATGCTAGACTATTTGTTAATATTCTAATTTTTACACCGCGGTCTACGGCATCTTTAAACAAATTTTGCGCTAATGCTGATGTAATTAAATAGGGCGTTTGAATGTCTATAGTTGCTTCTGCATTTTTAACTAGGTTGATCAAGGCACTTGTAGAAATTCCACCACCTCCTAAACCACTTTTGCCATCATTTTTGCCTGGATCATCAGAAATAAAATGTACATCATCTAGCCAAACTAAATCTCCTGATGCATTAATTTTCTGAAATGTTGTAGGTAAGTCGGCTATACGCTTTCGTACCTGTGGCCAAAAATTATAAGGATTACAGGCATATTCATGGAGCTTGTCAAATCTATCTTCTGATGTTATATTTTCAGGTAGCTCTTCAACAACTTTGGATACTTCTTTTGTTAAGGCGCTATTCCAAAATTGGTCAAAAGAAGTATTTACCGTCTTAGCTACTTTTCCTAATAAAAGAATATCTCTATCCCTGAAATTATACTCATGGTCATAATCAAAGTACTCATCAGCAATATTCCTACCTCCAGTAATGACCACTTTACCATCTACTATGAAGGTTTTGTTATGCATACGTTGATTGGCAGTTCTAAAATCTGTTGTAAATTTTTGTATTTTCCCAAAAATATTTTTTCCTAGATTTACTCCTGGATTGTAAATTTTGACTTCAATGTTTTTGTGAGAAGCAAAGGTTAAAATATCTTGGATATCTGCGTCAACCATAATATCATCTACAATAATTCTTACTTTAACACCACGATCTGCTGCTCTAATCAAATAATCACAAGCAATTAGACCTACATTATCAGTAGAAAAAATAAAATATTGAATGTCTATCGTCTTTTCAGCATATTCGCTTAGCCATGCTCTGGCCACCATAGAACCACTACCGTCTTCTAAAACATATACACCGGTTTTCGTAGCCATTAATTCTTTTACACCAGCTAACTCTTTGGTTAGTGTTACACTATCATTTTTGTGAATGGTAGCGCAGAAATCTGTTTGTGGGGTTATTTTCTGTTCCTCATTACAAGAAGCTAATACTAGCAAAAAAACAATAAAAGAGTATTTATAGTTCAGAATCAATTTAATTGCACTTATCATTGGTTGTTGTTAATGGTATGATTCATAAACGCATTTATAGTCTTTAGCTTATATGGTGATCCTAATCTATTAGAAAAAGATAGCTACCATAAGCATGTGTTTTTAGGAAACAACTAAATTAGAAGTTACTACAACAGATTGATGAAGTGTTTTGTGTACAGGGCATTTATCTGCAATCTCCAAAAGACGCTTTTTTTGAGCCTCATCCAAATCACCTATAAGTTCTATATTTTTTGTGATGTGGTCAATTTTTGATTTTTTTTCATCACATTCCATACAATCTTTTCTATAATCTTTGCCATGAGTAAGATGCACGATTACTTCTTTTAAATCCCATTTTTTTAGATCGGCATATAATCGTAAGGTCATTGCCGTACAGGCGCCTAAAGAAGAGAGCAAAAGGTCATAAGGGGCTGGTCCAAAATTATTGCCACCAACGCTTTCTGGTTCATCGGCAATTAAGGGGTGGCCTGCAGCTAAAATAGAGGTCGTAAGACTTTCATTGCCAATTTGCACGACAACTTGTTTTGAGGTTGAAAGCTTCTTTTTGTCCTCTTTTTTAATATATCTTGATGCCCATTGTGCAATTAGATTACCCACGTAGGCAGAATCTTCTTTATCCGATAATAAGTGATCTGCACCATCTAAAGAAACAAAGCTTTTTGGATGCATGGCTTCAGCATATATCTCGGCAGCATTTTTTATGCCAACAGTAGTATCTTGTGGGGAATGTAGAATCAAAAGTGGTTTTCGTAATGATTTTACAATAGCACTCATATTTTTACTCGAAAGATCTTCAATAAATTGTTTTGCAATAGCGAATGGTCTTCCTCCTATGTCTACCATTGCTTTTCCATTTGCTTCAATCTCTTCCAAGCCACTTTTAAAAAGATGTTGCACATGTTGAGGAGATGATGGGGCACCAATTGTTGCTACAGCATCAACAGAATGTATTTTTGTAGCAGCGTATATTGCTGCGGCGCCACCTAAAGAATGACCAATGATTAATTTAGGAGCTTCTAATTCAAGCGCCATATAATTAGCGACATCTTCTAGATCTTGAATATTAGAAGAGAAATTTGTGTCTACAAATTCACCTTCACTTTGTCCAAGTCCGGTAAAATCAAAACGAATAACACCAAACCCTTGAAGTGTTAGTGCTCTTGATATATTTCTGACAGGAGTTAAGTTCTTATTACACGTAAAGCAATGTGCAAATAGGGCATAAGCAATAGGATGCTGGTTTGCAGGTACTTCAAGTTTACCAGAAAGTAGAACTCCTTTTGAGTTCTTGAATGATATTGTTTTATTTTTCATGTACGGTATTCGTTTTAACAGCCTCTAGTATTTGTTCTGGGTGTTCTTGCATCTTTTTTTACAATTTTAGGAACTAATTCATAAGAATCGGCTGTAATTTTTTAATAGTTAGCTCAAAATATTTATAGACTACAACACCTATATTTCTTGATTTTGATGAGATTTGAAAACCTCTATTTTATTTGTTGTATTTAGATATAGGCTAATTGGGCCACCAACAGTAGCACCGACAAAAGACAAGGTACTTAGGTAACCTATACTATACGTTTTTTAAAGTTCAAGTGACCTAAAATATTCCCTTACTTGATTGATGTGTTTTTCTTTAGTTTCAGAGTTTAACCAGCTTGCTTCAAAAGCATTGACCGCTAATTGCATAAGATGCTCTTTATTTAAATTTAGCGCTTTAGCGGTTTCATAATAATTTTCATTCATATAGCCTCCAAAATAGGCAGGATCGTCTGAATGAATGGTTGCTAGGAGCCCTTTATCAAGCATTTTTAAAACTGGATGCTCCTCCATTTTTTGAATAACTTTGAGTTCAACATTACTAAGCGGACATAAGGTCAAAGGAATTTCCTGTTCAATTAAGCGTTGTACTAACGTGTCATCATCTAAACAACGGTTTCCGTGATCTATCCGTACCACCTTTAAATGATCAAGCGCTTCCCATATATAATCTACAGGCCCTTCTTCTCCTGCATGTGCTACTAATTTGTAGCCCTGATTAGCAGAAGCTTCAAAAACTTTGGTAAACTTACTTGGAGGGTTGCCCATCTCAGAAGAATCTAATCCAACACCATCTATCCAATCTTTAAATGGTAAAGAAGATTCCAATGTTTTAAAGGCTTCTTCTTCACTTAAATGCCTTAAATAAGACATAATAAGTTGGTAGGAGATATTTAATTCTGCTTTGGCTTTTTCTAGTGCTTTATAAATTCCTTTGATGACCACATCAAAAGCAATCCCTCTATCAGTATGTGTTTGTGGGTCAAAAAAGACTTCAACATGCACTACGTTTTGACTGTGGATCTTAGTAAGATATGCCCAAGTTAAATCATAAAAATCTTGTTCATGAATGAGAACTTGTGCACCAATGTAATATAAGTCTAGAAATTCTTGAAGATTATTAAACTTATAGGCTTCCTTTAAGGAAGCTATGGAATCATACGCTAGCGTAATTTTGTTTCTTTTAGCTATTTCAAACATCAGCTCAGGTTCAAAACTACCTTCAATATGTAAATGTAGTTCTGCTTTGGGGATGCCTTGAATAATTTTTTTTAGTTCAGATGATTCCATATAATATTTTTTTTATCGTACCCAAGCTAGTGAAGCCTTCAGTAAATTATAGTATTTTCTAGGATGTAATTAGTAAAAGAATTTTAATTCATCTTTAAATATAACCATAAATTTCACGCTGTTTTAGTTCAGTTTTAAATATAGCACTAAGGTTCCTTTAAAATTAGGTGGTCTTTCTGAGTAAAATGCTATAGTAAACTTTATAGAATTTAATATGTTCTACACTTGATATTGTGTTGCGATATTAGGTAAACTATTTACTTTTCAATAGTATAAAGTAGTAACTCTTTATTATCATTAGGAAGTTTTGTTACGCCAATCTTTTTTAAGCCTAATTTTCCTAAAAGTTTTTGAGAAGAGAAGTTTTCTTTTGATGTAATTGCTTTTAGTTCTTTAATTTCAAATTCTTCAAAAGCAGCTTTTAAAACCCTATGAGTTGCTTCATAAGCGTAGCCTAGCCCTTCATTCCCTGGTAAAAGCCCAAAGCCTATGTCTATTCCGTCAAGACCATCTCTGTTGTAAAGTCCGCATGTGCCAATTTTTACACCATCAATCTTAGTCGTAATGGTATAACTAGAATAACCAAGTGCGTTTAGTTGGGGAAGCATTATACGCTGAATATATTTTTGTGCCTCCGCTATAGTGTCAATACCTCTATCTCCTACATATTGTATAAATTTAGGGGTGTTCATTAATTGATAAATCAATTCAGCATCCTGTTCTAAAGTCGGTTTTATTAATAAGCGTTCAGTTTCAAATTCTTTATGCATTTTTTTTGTATTTATTCAAGTAACACCTCTAAATTATAAAATTCACAACACTATTGTTTTGTATAATTAGTTGGAATTATCAAAAGTTAATTAGCACCTATATTTTTAGAAATTAGTACTTGTGGTAAAGGTTCTTAGGAGTTTACCTGTTAATCCATCAATAGCGTGCACTTAGGTATCTTTTAATTCATACGCTTTATTTCTGCTTAAAGAATTTCTTTATTCTGGTTTTTCGCTAGGGTATTAGCCTAAGAATTACATCTAAGAGCAAAGTGCTTAAAAACCATAGGTGTAAATACTTCCTATTATTTTAGATTAAGATTTTGGTTCTTAATTTAATTTGTGGATTAACGGTTTTTATGCTCTGTTTTTTTATACAGGTATTCTACTAAAAAACAAAAAGTAATAATACTAAGAGCAATGAATACATCTAATTTACTTACTGTAAAATGCTGGACCAGTAATGCAATCATAGCACAAAAACACGAAATGGCACCTAAAAGAGGAATGCTTTTTTTACCTTCTATTTCTTTAGATAATTTAAATCCGGTATAATTTACCACAGCAAATATGAATAAAAAGCCAACACTACCTGCGGTTGATATACTTTCTAGTTTAAGTGTGTTTACAAGTATTAATGTAGCTATTGCGGTAATACATAAACCAATAGGCTGCTTCCATAATTTGTGAAGAAATTCTTTGGGTAGTTCATCGTCTTCTGCAAGCTCGTAATTTACGCTGCTTCCTCCGTAAAGTGAGGCGTTTATAGCAGAGAATGTAGAAATTAATGCAGCAATAGTTATTATGGTAAACCCTACTTTTCCTAACATGGGTTTAGCAGCTTCTGCCAATACATAATCTTGGGCTTTAGCAATTTCTTTAAATTCTAAGGAACCCACCGTAATTGTTGCTATTATGATATAGAGTACTAGTACAAAAAGTACGGACCAATAATAAGCTTTAGGAATATTTACTTTTGGATTCTCAATATCAGGAGCTGCATTAGCAATTAATTCAAAGCCCTCATACGCTACAAAAATGACCATCCCTGCGGTAAGTAGTTTAAACGGGGATTCCCAATTAACGGGAGATAATTGAGCTACATGCGGATTGCCAAATAAGCCATAAATACCAAATCCTGCAAATGCTAATAAGATAATTAACTTTATAATAACTGCGTAAGATTCTATTTTACCAACTACCGAAATACTATAGTAATTAATTGCTGTAGCGAGTACGACTATGGAAGAGGCATAAATATGGGTATCTAAAACGTTATTATTTGTTAGTTGTAACAAGTTTGGAGCATAAGAGCCAAAAGCAGACGCATATAAAGCAAGCATAATTATATAGCTTACCCAAAGTAAGTTGTTAATTCCGCCACTAAAAACCCCAATCCCAAAACCTTTATTAATAAATTTAACCGTACCACCACGATCCGGATATTTTAGCGATAATTTTACGTAACTGTATGAAGTTACTAAGGCAATTAGACCAGCAATTAAAAAAGAAATTGGAGTGCCACCTTTCGCTAGAGAAACTGCCAAGCCAAGTACAGCAAAAATACCACCTCCAACCATTCCACCTATTCCGATTGAAATGGCCTCTTTTAAGCTTATTTTAGATTTCATTTTCTAGTGTATCTAATATTACAAGTAGTAGTAAGTACTATTAATTACCGGTTACTATTTAATAGCAAAACCTTCTTCAAGGTAAAGTTCAATCAAAAAAATATATTTGGCCTTATTAATGAACTAAGATTATCTATTAATACAGGCTTAAGATCTCAAGAAGTGTTTATTGAGGTTTAATATGATGGATAGTTGATGGCGGCCTATTTTTTCAGAAAAAGGGTTATTGTTTGTAACGATTGTGTAGCCATAAAATATATTTACATCTCCATACAAGCCTAAACCTATTTTTGGAGTAAATACAAAATCTCGTTCCTTAAAGTCTGTTAGGTATTTGGCCTCTAAACCTAGATTTAAAAGAAAAAAATTTACTTCATAGCCTATTTTTAACCCATAGATTTCTTTTTCTTTATTTGGAGTCCATTCAAAGGCAGTGTAAATAGCATTAGAAAAAAAACCGGTATCGCCATAATTACATGCATGGAGAGCTAAGCCTAGTTCGGTATAAAAAGATTTTTGTATTCCGCCTCCAACGCGGATAGATATTTGTTTTTCTGAACTAAACTGATAATTGTTTCTATAAATTGCTATACTATCTTTTGGAGTTTCTTGTGCCCATATTGTAACCCCTATAAAAAGCAGAATTACGATTAATTTTTTTTTCATCATTTTCTCTTGAATTATGATTTAAATATCGAAAAGCAACACGTATTTGGGTGTTTAATTAGTTTTTATATCAATTTTTAGTCTAGAAAGCTTCTTACGTCATAATCCTCTATAAAGAATTTTCCATTTTCATATTTCGATTTTCTCTTGATTAGCGTTCCATCGTTATTTTTATAGAAGGAATAAACTATAACTTTTGTTTTAAAATTATATACAATTTTTACAGGCCTGTAAGATTTTAGTTCACCTTTCATGATTACGGAACCGTTTTCATGAACAGGGTAAGATTCATCTATATGTGTCCAAGAACAAACGCTTAATTCTTCTC